>JBHELQ010000148.1:0-29439 GCA_046262995.1 Thermoleophilaceae bacterium | reverse complement strand
TCGCGGACCTCGACAAGGTGATCGAGCGCCGGATCGGCCACAAGGGCGTCGGCTTCGGCGCCTCGGTGCGCTCCAAGCACAACAAGGACACCGGCGAGCTCTTCCAGCAGGTGCTGCCGGAGGACCTGGTCGAGTATGGGCTGATCCCCGAGTTCATCGGTCGCCTGCCGGTGATCTCGGTCATCCACCAGCTGACCCGCGACGACCTGGTCACGATCCTGATGGAGCCGCGCAATGCGCTCGTCAAGCAGTTCGCGCGCTTCTTCCAGTTCGACGGCATCGACCTGGTGTTCGCCGACGACTCGCTCGGCGCGATCGCCGACAAGGCGCTCGAGCGCGAGACCGGCGCGCGCGGCCTGCGGTCGATTCTCGAGGAGACGCTGCTGGACGTGCAGTTCGAGCTGCCGTCCAGGCGCGACGTGAAGAAGTGCGTGGTGACGAAGGACACGATCGAGCGGGGCCTGAAGCCCACCCTCGTCACCGAGGCCGCGCCCGAGGAACCGGGCGAGGCAGCCGCCGAGTCCGCCTAGGTGCGGCCGCGGCTGCGGCTGGTCGAGCGAGTCGGCCGACTGGCCGGATTCGCCCCAGAGGGCCGTGCCCTGCGCGTCTGGACCCACAGCCGCCCGGGCGAGGAAGACGCGCATGTGGTGACTGGGACGCTGGCCGAGATCACCGAGCGAGGTGGGGTGCTCGCGCTAGCCGACCCGGTGCCCGTGGGTGCGGGCGAGGCGCGCCAGGTGCTGGCCGTTCCCGCCGAGCCCGGCTGGGGCTTCCACGCCCTCTGGTTCGGCTTCATCGCGGTCGATGCCGCCACGCTCGAGGGCGAGCCGATCGGGCGCTGGTGGGTTCGCCTGCGACCGCGCTAGACGTGCCTGCTGGCAGACTAGGACGGCCGTGGCCGCCGATCGCCTGAAGGCCCTCCAGGACCGCACCCGCTACCAGGCCGCAGAGGTCGAGGAGAGCGTCTTCGCCCGCTGGGAAGAGGCCGGGATCTTCCATGCCGAGCCCGCCGGCGACGCGCGGGAGAACTACTCGATCGCCATCCCGCCTCCGAACGTCACGGGCTCGCTGCACATGGGTCATGCGCTGAACGGCTCGATCCAGGACGTCTGCGTGCGTCTCGCGCGTATGCGCGGAAGGCGGACGAAGTGGATCTACGGCACGGATCACGCCGGCATCGCCACCCAGGTGAAGGTGGAAGAGGCCATGGCCGCCGAGGGCAGGCGCAAGGAGGACCTGGGCAGGGAGGCGTTCGTCGAGCGGGTGTGGGAGTGGCGGGAGCGCTACGGCTCCACGATCACTCACCAGTACAAGCGGCTGGGCGCGTCGCTCGACTACGGCGACGAGCGCTTTACGATGGACGAGGGCTACGCGAGGGCGGTCGTGCAGGTCTTCATCCGGCTGCACGAGAAGGGCCTGATCTACCGCGACAACTACATGGTCAACTGGGACCCGGGCACCCGCTCGGCGATCTCCGACCTGGAGGTGGTCCAGAAGCAGGTGGAGGACACCCTCTACCTGATCGACTACCCGCTCGAGTCGGGCTCCGGCTCGGTGACCGTGGGCACGGTCAGGCCGGAGACGATGCTCGCCGACACCGCGATCGCGGTGAATCCGTCGGACCAGCGCTACTCGCGCCTCGTCGGCGAGACGGCGGTTCTTCCGCTGGTCGGCAGGCGCCTGCGGATCATCGCCGACGAATACGTGGACCCCGAGGTCGGCACCGGCGCGCTCAAGGTCACTCCCGGGCACGACCCGAACGACTTCGAGATCGGGCGTCAGCACGGCCTGGAGGAGGTCGGCGTGATCGGCGAGGACGGCCGCCTGACCGGAGCCGCCCCGGAGCCCTTCCGCGGGCTGGACGTGGAGGAGGCGCAGCGGGCGGTCGTGGCTGCCTTGCGCGAGGAGGGGCTCGTGTCCGGCACCCAGCCATGGGTCCACGACGTTCCGCATTCCCACCGGTCGGGCAGGCGGATCGAGCCCCTGATCTCGTTGCAGTGGTTCTGCGACATGGGCGGGCTTGCCAGGCCGGCGATCGATGCGGTCCAGGACGGGCGCGTCCGCTTCCACCCGGACCGCTACGCCAAGGTCTACCTCGACTGGCTCGAGCGCATCCGGCCGTGGTGCATATCCCGCCAGCTCTGGTGGGGGCACCGCATCCCGGCCTGGTACCGCGGCGAGCAGGTGCACGTTGGCGAGGTCCCGCCCGATCCGCAGGGCTGGGAGCGCGACCCGGACGTGCTCGACACTTGGTTCTCCTCCGCGCTGTGGCCGTTCGCCACGCTCGGCTGGCCCGACGAGACCCCCGAGCTGGGCGCCTTCTACCCGACCGACGTGCTCTCGACGGCCCGGGACATCATCTTCCTCTGGGTCGCCCGCATGGTGATGTTCGGCATCGAGTTCACCGGCGAGGTCCCGTTCACGGACGTGCCGGTGCACGCGGTGATCCAGTCTCCGGAGGGCAAGCGGATGTCGAAGTCGCTCGGGACCGGGATCGACCCGCTGCGGGAGATCGACGAGCACGGGGCCGACGCCCTGCGGTTCGGCCTGCTGGCGATGTCGTCGAGCCAGGACGTCCGCTACTCGGCCCAGCGGGTCAAGCAGGGTCAGGACCTGGCCAACAAGCTCTGGAATGCCTCCCGGCTCGTGCTGCTCAATGCCGACCCCGCCACGGAGCCGTCGGCCGCAGGCGCCGAAACGGTCGAGGACCGCTGGATCGTTTCGCGGTTGGAGCGCGTCACCGGCGAGGTCACCGAGCTGCTCGACGGCTTCGAGGTATCACCCGCCGCGTTGCGCCTCTACGACGCGTTCTGGTCCGAGGTCTGCGACTGGTACCTGGAGCTCGCGAAGCCCAGGCTCTACGGCCACGACAGGACGGCCGTGTCGGCCGTGCTGCTCCATGCCCTCGAGCGCTGCCTGCAGCTGCTGCACCCGCTGATGCCGTTCGTAACCGAGGAGATCTGGTCCTTCCTGCCCGGCGAGCGAGGGCTCCTTGCCGTGGCGCCATGGCCGCAGGCCGACGAGTCGCTGCTCGACGAGGAGTCGGAGCGCACGCTCGACCGAGTGATCGACGCGGTGACGGAGCTGCGCCGCTACCGGGACGCGGTGGGTGCCAGGGCGGCGGCCACCATCCCCGCGCGACTGGCAGCCGAGGGCTACGACGAGCAGACCGCCGGCCAGCTCGCCCGGCTGGCGGGCTTCGAGCTCGTGATCGACGCGAGCGGGGACGGCGACCTGCTGGCCAGCGTGCCGATCCCCGGCGGTGCGGTACACGTGCTGCCCTCGGACGCCTTCGATCCCGAGGACGCGGCGAAGCGGATCGGCGCCAAGCGGGACCAGCTGGGCCAGGAGATCCAGCGCTCCGAGCGCAAGCTCGCGAACAAGGGCTTCGTCGAGAAGGCGCCCCCCGACGTCGTGGAGGACGAGCGCCGCAAGCTCGACGAGAATCGCCGCGCGCTGGAGCGCCTCGACTGATGAACGCGCACCAGGCCGAGGAGTACCTCCTCGGCCTCGAGCTGTTCGGCATGCGCTTCGGCCTGGACCGCATGCACAAGCTGATGACCGTGATGGGCCTGCCGCAGCGTCGCTTCGGCTCCGTCCACGTGGTCGGCACGAACGGAAAGTCGTCCACGGCGCGCTTCTGTGCCGCGATCCTCGAGCGCCACGGCCTCCGCACCGGCAGCTACACCTCGCCCCACCTGCGCACCTTTCGCGAGCGGATAGAGGTGGCGGAGGAGCCGATTCCCGAGACGGACTTCGCAGCCGCCGTCGCGCAGGCCGCGCATGCCGCGGAGCTCGTCGATCGCACCGTCGGGCCCGACGACAGGGTCACGCAATTCGAGGCGCTTACCGCCGCGGCCTACCACGAGCTGGCGCGCCGGGACGTCGAGGTAGCTGTCGTCGAGGCCGGCCTCGGCGGCCGCTTCGACGCCACCAACGTGATCCCCTCGAAGGTCCAGGTGCTGACGAACGTCGGGCTCGACCACACCCGCTGGCTCGGCCCGACCGTCGAGGACATCGCCGCGGAGAAGCTGGCGGTGGTGCGCGACTACGCGACGCTCGTGACCCCCCCGGACCTGGACCCCGAGGTCGAGCCCGTCGCGCGGGAAGCCGCGCGACGGCACCGCCTGAAGCGGAGCTCGGCCCCTCAAGACCCGGGATCCGAAATCTCGTTGGGGGCGCGAGGCGACTTCCAGCGCCGGAACTTCGCCCTCGCTGCCGCGGCGGCCGAGGCCTTCCTCGAACGCGACCTGGAGCCCACTGCGACGGCTCGCGCGGCCGAGGAGACACGCATACCGGGCCGCATGGACGTCGTCGCGGAGGAGCCGATGACGATCTACGACGGCGCCCACAACCCGGCGGGGGCCGCAGCGATCGCCGCCACGCTTCCCGAGCTGACCGGCGGCCACCGGCCCCTCGTCGGCGTCCTGAGCGTGCTCGAGGACAAGGACGCGGCCGGAATGCTGGAAGCCCTCCTACCGGGCCTCGACCAGGCGATCTTCACCCGCTGCGCGAACCCGCGCGCCCTCTCCCCGGCAACGTTGGAAACGCTCGCCGAGAAGCTCGACGGCCCACCAAGCCAGACCGTTCCGAACCCGAACGCAGCGGTCGAGAAGGCACGCCTGCTGGCCGGCAAGAACGGCGCCGTACTCGCTACGGGCTCGATCTACCTGGTAGCGGACCTGCTACGCGAGCAAACGGACGCCCGCGCCTCAACCCTCTAACCCTGGCGGTCGTAGTCGTCTTTGGAGACGAACTTCGTCAGCTTCACCTTGTCCCCATCGACCGTCGTCTCCGCCTGGAGCGCGTAGCGGGTCTGGGTGCCCTTGCTCGTCTCCCGCTCGAACGTCTTCCTCTGGATCTCGCTCTCGTCGACCGAGACCTTCCGCTTGTGCTTGACGCTGTAGAACTCGACCGGCATAGGCCAGCTCCCTCCTAGGGGTCGGTTAGCGCGACTGTACGGGGATATTCGGACGACTTCCCGGCTGTGGAAGGATTCGGGGCCGAATGGATGGCAGGGAGAGTCCCAGCTTCGGCGTGATGATCGGCCTGGTGGCGGTGGTCGTCGCGGCCGTCATCCTGGTCTTCTTCGGAATCGGCTACGCGCTCGGCCGGCTCTTCCTGTAGGCCCTCACCGCTACACTCGCCCCCCTCAATGGGCGCGCTCGCCGTGTTCGGCATCGAGAACGACGGGCTCAACGTCGCCGTCAACCTGCTGCTGCTGTTCCTCGTGGTGCTGTGGCTGGCGTTGGTCTACTGGACCTATGCCGACGCGCGGCGCCGGATGGAGGACCCGATGCTGGTGGGCTGCGCGGTGGCCGCGGCCATGTTCCCCTTCGCGGGCACGATCGTCTACATGGTCGTCAGACCGCCGGAGTACCTGGAGGACCGCCACGAGCGCGAGCTCGAGATCGCGGCCGCGGAGGCGCGCCTCGCGAGCCTCGAGAAATCGTGTCCCTACTGCGGTTTCGAGGTGGAGAGCAGCTTCCTGCGCTGTCCGAGCTGCCTTCGGCGGCTGAAGGAGCCCTGTGGCGTGTGCGGAAAGCCGCTCGACCCGCGCTGGAAGATCTGTCCGTACTGCGAGGCGGAGGTCGGACATCCCACGCCGGAGCCAAGGCGCCGCGGGGAGCGCAAGCTGCGCGCGTCTCAGGGGGGCGCATCCGGCGCCGGGGCGGTGGAACGGCCGGCGCGCTCGAGCAGGCCACCCGGTTGACCCGACACGGGCCCGGCTAGGGACCACGAAGAGAGGTGAGCGACTTGGACAGGACGCTGATCCTGGTGAAGCCGGACGCTTTCGGCCGTGGCCTGACGGGCGAGCTGATCGCCCGCTTCGAGCGCAAGGGGCTGCGCATCGCGGCGCTCAAGCGCATGCAACTGGAGCGCGAGCTGGCCGAGCGCCATTACGAGGAGCACCGCGAGAAGCCGTTCTTCGACGAGCTCGTGGAGTTCATCACCGGCGGGCCCCTGGTGGCGATGGTGCTGGAAGGCCACGAGGCGGTGGTCGCCGCTCGACAGCTGATCGGCGCGACGAACCCGCTGGAGGCCGCGCCCGGTTCGGTTCGCGGCGACTTCGCGCTCGAAGTCCAGACGAACCTGGTGCACGGGTCGGACTCCCCAGTGTCGGCGGAGCGGGAGATCGGGCTCTTCTTCCCGGAGCTTGACTGAGCCGCTGACACTCGCGTCGGGCTCCGCCCAGCGGCGCGCGATCCTCGAGCAGCTGGGGGTCGACTTCCGCGTGGTCGTGCCCGAGATCGAGGAGCTGACGGAGGGCGAGCCGCGCGGCCTCGCACGCGAGAACGCCCTGCGCAAGGCCCGGGCCGTCGCGGGCGAGCGGGTCCTGGGCGTCGACACTGAGGTCGTGCTGGACGGCCGCGTCTTCGGCAAGCCGTCCGACGCCCGGGAGGCGGAGAGGTTCCTGCGCCGACTGTCGGGCCGCACGCACAGCGTCCTGAGTGGGATCGTGCTGCGCCGGGGCGGGGACGAGCGCGCCGATGTCTGCGAGACCCGGGTCCGCTTCCGTCGCCTTGAGCAGTCGGATCTGGACTGGTACCTGGCGAGCGGGGAATGGGACGGGAGAGCGGGCGGCTATGCCATTCAGGGCCGGGGCGCGGCCCTGGTCGAGGCGATCGACGGCGACTACTGGAACGTGGTCGGGTTGCCGCTCCCGACCCTTTTGGCTCTGGCGCGGGACCTGCTGGCGCCCTAGCCCCGCATCGCTCCTCGCCCGCCGCTAGCCTGAGCCCGGTGCGACGCAGACTCACCGCCGTCCTTGCGGGGGTTGCCGTGGCGGGGGCAGTGGCCGTCGTGATCCTGGTCCACAGCGCCTCGGCGCCGGCCTCGGGCCTGAGGACCGTCACCATCCGCCAGGGCCCCTTCGCCGTCGGCGCCTACCAGGTGCGCTACACCTCGAGGGCCACGAAGCCCGTGCGGGCGCCGCAGCTCGACGGCTACCTCGTCCGGATGCATGCTCGCATCGTGGACGGCCGGGGCGGATCGATTCCCGTGCGCCGGCTGATGCTGCACCACATCGTCTACAAGAACCTGGGCCGCTTCAGAGGGGACCGCAAGAACTACGTCTGCGGCGGGCACGCCCAGAGCTTCTACGGCACCGGGGAGGAGGATGAGACGCTCCGCTTCCCACCGGGCTACGGCTACCGCGTGCGCAAGGGCGACCGCTGGGAGACCGGCTGGATGCTCATGAACCACACCCGCGTCACCAAGCGGGCGTACATCGAGTACACCGCCACGATCGATACGAGCTCGCGGCTCAAGCCCGTTACCCCGTACTGGCTGCGGGCCAGCGGCTGCCCGCGCCGCGGGCAGTGGGACCCGATCTTCGACGTACCGGGCGGAGGCCGGCGCGGGTCCACCTACCGTCGGGCGACGACCTTCAGGGCCCCCGCCTCGGGGCGCCTGATCGCCGCCGGGTCTCACGCGCACGGGGGGGTGAAGGCGATGACCCTCTCGCAGCCGGGCTGCGGCAACAGGCCGCTGATGAGGTCGCGGCCGCTGTTCGGGCGCAAGGACCACCCCTACTACCACGTGCTGCCCGTCCTTCACGAGCCCGGGCCGATGGACATGAGCTGGCTCGAGACCAGGACCGGCATCCCGGTGGCGAAAGGAGAGCCCCTGCGGGTGACGGCTTCATACGACGACGAGCTTCCCCACACGCGGGTGATGGGGATCATGCACACCTACCTGGCGCCGGACCGCCGGATCCGGCACCGCAGCTGCGCCCTGCTGCCTCGCGACCTTCGCAACGAGCGCAAGCACTACGCCGGTCGGCGGGTGTCTCCGAAGGTGCGCGTCCCGCTCACCACGATCGACTCCCGCGGGCGAGCCCGCACGATCGACAGGCCTCCCGGGCCGCTTCGCCAGCTAGCCGGCTCCGCGACGGTCCTCGTGCACGACTTCCGCTTCGCTCCACGCAACCTGTCCGTCCCGCTCGGGGCGCGGATTCGCTGGAGCTTCCGCGACCCCGCGATGCACAACCTGACGCTGGCGAACGGGCCGCTCGGCTTCTCGTCGCAGAACCGCAGGCGCGGAAGCCGCTTCTCCCGGCGGCTCACGCGGCCGGGGACCTACCGCTTCTTCTGCTCGCTCCACCCGGTGGCGATGAGCGAACGGATCGTCGTTCGCCGCCACTGAGCGGAAATTGCAGGTGAAACCCGCGGCGGGGCCAGCGGTACTCGTTACACTTCCGCGCGCGGACCGGGGGCATCCGGCGCCCAACTTCGAGGTACTCGCCCCGGCTCGCGGCGGGCTGCCGTCCGGCGGCCTATTCTCACCTCTCACAGCGCGATGGGCTTTTTCTCCTACCTCACCGGCATGGGCGGCCGCGACATGGCCGTCGATCTGGGCACCGCCAACACGCTCGTATACGTGCGCGGTCGCGGGATCGTCCTGTCCGAGCCCTCCGTGGTGGCGATCGACTCCCGCAGCACCGAGGTCCATGCGGTGGGCATCGAGGCCAAGCGGATGCTGGGCCGGACGCCCGGCACGATCCAGGCCATTCGCCCGCTGAAGGACGGCGTGATCGCCGACTTCGACGTGACCGAGCAGATGCTGCGCCACTTCATCCAGAAGGTGCACCAGAACCGCTGGGCCCATCCGCGCGTCGTGGTGTGTGTCCCATCAGGGGTCACAGGCGTCGAGAAGCGGGCCGTCGAGGAGGCGTGTCTGTCGGCGGGCGCGCGCCAGGCCTACCTGATCGAGGAGCCGATGGCCGCGGCGATCGGCGCCGGCCTGCCGGTGGGCGAGCCGACAGGCAACATGGTGGTCGACATCGGCGGCGGCACCAGCGAGGTGGCGGTGATCTCGCTCGGAGGAATAGTGGTCTCGCAGTCGATTCGCATCGGCGGCGACGAGATCGACGAGGCGATCATCAACTACGTCAAGCGGGAGTACAAGCTGATGATCGGCCAGCAGACCTCCGAGGAGGTGAAGCTCGAGATCGGCTCGGCCTTTCCGCTGGACGAGGAGGTGCAGGCGGAGATCCGGGGCCGTGACCTGGTCTCCGGGCTTCCGAAGACGATCGTCCTGACGAGCGAGGAGGTCCGGATCGCCATCGCGGAGCCCCTGCAGGCGATCATCGACGCCGTGAAGGAGACCCTCGACCGCACTCCGCCGGAGCTCGCCTCGGACATCATGGACCGCGGGATCATGCTCGCGGGCGGCGGTGCGCTGCTCCAGGGGCTCGACGAGCGGCTGCGAGACGAGACCCAGATGCCGGCGCATCTGGCCGAGTCGCCCCTGACCTGCGTGGCCGTCGGATCGGGCCGCAGCCTCGAGGAGTTCGAGGCCATCCACCGCAGCAACAAGAATTCCCGAAACAGGCGCAGGCACTAGGGCCCGCGCCCGGGAGGATCCGGAGCGGTGTTCGACAGGAAGACGGTCCGCAGAAGGCGGGCGGCGCTGGCGGTTTTCGTCGGGTTGTCCGTGGCGCTCCTGACCGTCTACTTCGGCGAGTCGGGGGGTGGGATCCTGCACGCGCTCCAGCGTGGAGCGCAGGAGGCCTTCGCCCCTGTCGAGAGCGGGGCGAGCCGGGCGCTGAAGCCGGTCACCGACCTGTTCGGCTGGTTTGGCGACACGCTCCACGCCAAGGGCGACAACAAGGACCTGAAGAAGGAGGTCCAGGATCTGCGCAGCCGGCTCGCCCAGGCACAGACCGCCCAGCGGGACGCCGCCGAGCTGCGCGGGATCGTGCGCCTCCAGCGCGCCGGTGGCTACCCCCAGGGAACGGACCCGGTCACGGCGCGCGTGATCGCGCGCTCGCCGACCGTCTGGTACTCGAGCCTCAAGATCGACCGTGGCTCGGGGGACGGCATCCACGTCGACCAGCCGGTGATCGCGGCCGGCGGGCTTGCCGGCAAGATCACGCGCGTGACCGGCGGGACGGCCGAGGTAACCCTCATAACCGACTCCGAGAGCGCTGTCTCCGCCCAGGTCATGCCCCAGGGAGCGAGTGGGATCGTCAAGCCGGAGGTGGGCAACCCGAACGACCTGCTGCTCGACTTCGTCGAGAAGGGGCAGCGCGTGACCCAGGGAGCCACTGTGGTCACGTCGGGCTTCACGTCCTCGCGCGTCGAGTCGCTCTTCCCGCGCGGCATCCCGATCGGGCGGGTGACCAAGGTCGCCCTGGACGAGATCGAGCTCTACCAGCGCGTCCACATCAAGCCGTTCGCCGACCTGAAGCGCCTGGACTACGTGCAGGTGCTGACCAAGCGGCCGAACACCGCCCGCGCGTCCGCCGTTCCACCCGGCCAGCTGGTGCAGCCGTGATCCTCGGTCCCGGTGCTTTCCTGCGAGTCGGCCTGCTGCTGTTCGTCGCGCTCGTGCTCCAGCTCTCGGGCATCGGCCAAATCACCATTCTCGGGGGCAACGCCGACCTGATCCCGCTCGCCGTGGCCGCGGTCGCCTACTACGGGGGGAGCGTCGCCGGCAGCGCAACGGGGTTCGCGATGGGGGTACTGCTCGATCTGGCGACCGGCCAGACGATGGGCGCCTCGTCGCTCGTGCTGAGCGCGCTCGGCTACGGGGTGGGCCGCTTCCGCGAGCTCCGCGATCCCTCGCACGGCCTGCTGCCGATCCCGGTTGCCGCGGCGGCCACGTTGATCTGGGGAGCCGCGTTCGCGGCCGTCTCCTTCATGCTCGACGTCAGCGCGACGGTGAGCCCGCTCGTTCTTCGGGACATGCTGGTCGCCGCGCTCCTGAACGGCGCGCTGGCGCTGGCGGTGTTCGCCGGCGCGCGGAAGCTGCTGCGCCCCTCGCTGCTCGCCGACCCGTACGACCTGCGCCGGCGCCGCCGGCCGGCGCGCGAGCCCGGGCCGCTCGGCCTGCGGGGCCTCGAGGTCTAGCGCGTGTACCTCGACTCGGACAGGCGACCGGCGCTCACCCCGCAGCTCGCGATCCGCGTGGCGTTCATCGGCGGCATCGCGCTGATGGCCTTCGCGGTCATCTTCTTCCGCCTCTGGTACCTCCAGGTGCTGTCCGGCGACAAGTACCGGGCCGAGGCGAACAACAATCGCGTGCGCGAGATCAAGGTGCAGGCGCCCCGCGGCCAGATCGTCGACCGCAATGGCCGCGTCCTGGTGGACAACCGCACCGGGCTGGCGGTCAAGGTAACTCCGGACAAGCTGCCAGGTGACCGCGCGCGGCGGCGGCGCGTCTACCGCAAGCTCGGCCGGGTGCTGGGGCTGCGGGTCACGCAGATCGAACACCGGATGAGGCGGGAGTTCCAGCGGCTGCCGCCGTTCTCGTCCGCGACCGTCAAGACGGACGTGTCACGCCCGGTGATGATGTACGTGCTCGAGCACGGGGACGACCTGCCCGGCGTGACCGTGGAGCGCGTCTTCCTGCGCTCCTACCCGCACCGCCAGGTCGGCGCGCACCTGTTCGGGACCGTCGGCGAGATCACCCGCGAGCAGCTCCACCAGGAGCGCTACCGCGGCGTGCCGATGGGCGACCGCGTCGGCAAGGACGGGATCGAGTACCAGTACGACCGCTTCCTGCGTGGCCGCGACGGGGCGAGCCGGGTGCAGGTCGACGCTCTCGGCCGGCTGAAGGGCGAGCTGTCGGTCCGGGATCCGCAGCCGGGACGCCAGCTGCGGCTTGGCGTCGACATGAACGTGCAGAGGTCGGGACAGGCGGCGCTGGCAGGAGGCACCGGCCGCGGCGCCTTCGTCGTGATGAACGTGCACAACGGACAGGTCGTGGCGCTCGGCTCCCAGCCCTCCTTCGACCCGAACGTCTTCTCCAGGGTGATCAAGCAGTCCGACTACAAGCGGCTGTCCGACCCGAACAACGGCGCGCCGCTCACGAACCGCGCGACCCAGGGCAACTACCCGACGGGGTCGACCTTCAAGCTGATCACCGCCACGGCCGCGCTACAGGGCGGCGTAATCACGCCGGACACCGTGGAGTACGACGGCGGTTCGCTAAGGGTGGGAGGCCTGACATTCAAGAACGCGGGCGGCGGCGGCAACGGCGCGCTGGCGCTGCGCAGGGCGCTCACGGTCTCGAGCGACGTCTTCTTCTACCGCCTGGGTCTGGAGATGAACAGCACCGGCAATGGGCTGCTGCTCCAGCACTGGGCGCACAACTACGGGCTCGGCCGGCGCACCGGCATCGACCTCCCGAACGAGAGCCCGGGGCTCATTCCCTCGCCGCGCTGGCGGAACCGGCTGTTCAAGAAGCACCTGACCGACCGGCCCTGGACGCCGGGCGACAACATCAACCTGAGCGTCGGCCAGGGCGACGTGCAGGTCGATCCGCTGCAACTGGCGGTGGCCTACGCCGCGCTGGCGAACGGCGGCAGGGTGTTGAAGCCGCGGCTCGGCATGCGGATCGAGGACTCGGCGGGTCGCGTGCTCCAGGACCTGGAGGCTCCCACGGCGCGCCGGATCCCCATCAGGCCGGAGTTCCGGCAGGCGATCCTCGACGGCCTGCGCGGGGCGGCGAGTCAGCCGGGAGGTACGTCGGCCAAGGTGTTCGCCGGCTTCCCGATCCCGGTGGCCGGCAAGACCGGAACGGCCCAGAAGGGAGCGGGCCGGCCGGACCAGTCCTGGTACGCCGCCCTGGCGCCCTACCCGAGCATCAAGTACGTGGTCGTGGCCACCGACGAGGCCGGCGGCTTCGGCGCCGACACCGCCGCCCCGATGGCGCGGCAGATCCTGGCCACCCTGTTCGGAGTGAAGAAGGGTGCCAAGGGTGCCAAGGGTGGGCCGTCCGACTAGCCATGGCTAGGGTGACCGCCTGATGCAGGCCTCCCCGCTCGCCAGCCAGGTGAAGGGCTTCAGCGAGCCGCAACGCCGCCTGCTGCCGCTCGATCCGCTGCTCCTGCTCGCCGCGGTCGGGCTCGTCGCCTTCAGCGTCTGGGTCCTGTCCTCGGCGACTGCCGACGACATTCCCGGCCAGCCGAACTTCTACGTCTACCGGCAGATCGCGTACGGCCTCGTCGGACTGGCGCTGATGCTCGTGATCTCGCGCTTCGACTACTCGCGCATACGCGAGTGGAAGGGCGGCCTGTACGCGTTCATGATCGCGTCGATCCTGTTCGTCTACATGGTCGGCGGCGCCACCCGCGGCTCGAAGCGCTGGATCGACTTCCCGTTCCTCAAGTTCCAGCCGTCTGAGCTCGGCAAGGTGCTGCTGATCCTGGCCCTTGCCGGGTTCGTGGTCGATCGCGTCCGGCGCCTCCAGGAGCGGGAGACCACGAGCCGGGTGATGCTGGCCGCGATCGTCCCCGCGATCCTCGTGGTCGCGGAGCCGGACATAGGCAGCGGGATGGTCTACATGGTGGTCGCGCTCGCCGTGCTCTTCGTGGCGGGCACCAAGTGGACCCACTTCGTGGCCCTCACGGGTCTCGGCACCGCGGCGGTGGTCCTCGTGCTCGTAGCCGCTCCGGCGGTCGGCGTGGACGTGCTCAAGCCGTACCAGGTGGACCGCCTGACCGCCTTCCTGCACCCAACGGACAACCCTCGCAAGGAGGGCTACCAGATCAACCAGTCGCTCACGGCCGTGGGCTCCGGGGGGAAGGCCGGCCGCGGCGACCAGGCCACACAGACGAAGCTGAACTTCCTGCCCGAGCACCACACGGACTTCGTATTCTCGGTGGTGGGTGAAGAGTTCGGCTTCATCGGGGCGGCGATCGTGCTGTCCTTGTATGCGCTCATGATCTGGAGATGCCTGCGCGTCCTGACGATGGCGAAGAACCTCTACGGGGCGCTGATAGCGGGCGGCGTTACTGCGATGCTTATGTTCCAGATATTCATCAACGTGGGCATGACCATCGGGATCATGCCCATCACCGGCGTCCCACTGCCGCTCATGTCTTACGGCGGCTCGTCGGTGCTTGTGACCTTCCTGGCCATCGGCCTGCTGCAGTCCATCTATGCGCGAGCGCGCGAGACGGCGCAGGCCAAGAGCCTGAATCGAGCTTTATGAGAGGAAATCTTGAGAAAGCAAGTGCTCGTCACGGTCGACCGTGGCGAAACGAGAGTCGGCATCCTCGAGGCGGAGGGAGCCCCGTCCGCTAAGAAGGGCCGCAAGCAGGAACCGAACTGGCGCGTCGGCGAGCTCTACATCGAGCGTCGCGGCTCGCGCTCGATCGTCGGCAACATCTACAAGGGCAAGGTCGACAACGTCCTGGCCGGCCTCGAGGCGGCCTTCGTCGACATCGGCCTGGAGAAGAACGGCTTCCTGCACGCCGACGACGTCGTCGTTGCGGGGGTGGAGGTTGCCCGACGCGGACGCTCGGGTGGCAAGGGCAAGCGGATCACGGAGCTCCTGAAACCCGGGCAGGAGGTCCTGGTCCAGGCGGTCAAGGACCCGCTCAAGACCAAGGGCCCGCGCTTGTCGATGCAGCTGTCGATCGCCGGTCGCTACCTGGTCTACACGCCGCAGGGCGAGGGGGTCGGGGTCTCCCGCCGGCTTGACGACAAGGAGCGGGAGCGGCTGCGCAAGGCGGCCGCCAAGATCGACCTGGGCGAGGGTGGCGCGATCGTGCGCACCGCCGCCCAGGGGGCGAAGCGCGAGGACTTCGAGCGCGAGATCAAGTACCTCCACAAGCTCCACGAGGTGCTGCAGCAGCGCGCGAAGGACACCACGGCGCCCGCGATGGTCTTCCAGGAGGCCGACCTGTCCGTCCGCGTGGCGCGCGACATCTTCACCGGTGAGTTCGAGAAGGCGATGGTCGACGACCGCAAGCAGCACCACCGCCTGGAGTCGTTCTTCAACCGCACCGCTCCCGAGCTGCTCGAACGACTGGAGTTCTACGAGGGAGAGCAGCCCCTGTTCGAGCGCTTCGGGGTCGAGGAGGTGATCCAGTCGACGCTCAGGCGGAGGGTGGACCTGAACTCCGGTGGTTACCTGATGATCGACTACGCCGAGGCCATGACCGTGATCGACGTCAACTCAGGCTCCTTCACCGGCCACGGGCGCGGGGCGAAGCTCGAGGACACGATCACGAGGACGAACCTCGAGGCCGCCGAGGCGGTGGTGCGCCAGCTCCGCCTGCGGGACATCGGCGGGATCATCGTCATCGACTTCATCGACATGTCGCGGGCGCGCAACCGCGAAGCGGTGCTGAAGACCCTTCGCAAGGCGCTCGACGAGGACCGCACGAAGACCTATGTGGTCGAGATCTCCCCGCTCGGCCTGGTGGAGATGACGCGGCAGAACGTGACCGACGGCGTGCGCGAGATCCTGACCAAGGCCTGTCCCACCTGCGAGGGCGAGGGCGTCGTGCTGTCGGAGGAGACGGTCGCGCTCGAGGTCGATCGCTGGTTGCGCGAGCTGGTCGTTGAGCGTCCCCGGCCCGAGGCGTTCCTGATCCGGGTACATCCGAAGGTCGCGGGCAACCTGGTGGGCGGGCCGGGGGGCCCGGGGCCCATCGTCGAGATCGAGGGGGAAACCGGTAAGCGCTTCCACTTCGAGGGCAGCGAGGCGCTGCCGATCGACCACTTCGAGGTGGCGCTCGAGGGCAGCCGCTCCGAGGTGGAGGAGCGCGCGCTTCCGTTCCGGGAGGGCGAGGAAGTGCTCGTTCAGATCGTGGAGCCCCACATGTACAACGAGGACGACGCCGTGGCGAAGCTCGACGGGTACATCGTCTCGGTCACCGGGGCCTCCACCCTGGTGGGGGAACGAGCACTCGTCCGAATCGAGAAGGTCGGCCGCTCCGCGGCGGAAGCCGTCCTGGTCGACCCCCCGCCCGGCCCCCCGGCCGACGAGGGCGACGGACGCGCCCGCGGATCGGCCCGGCGGGGGCGCCGCGGCGGCAGGCGGCGCCGTAAGGCGCCCGAGCCGAGTGCCGACTAGCGCCGACCTCGTAAGGTTCTGGCGCGCCCACGAACGAGGAAGGATCGCCTTGAGGAACTCGCTGATCGCCGTCTCCCTGGTCCTGCTGCCCGTCCTGGCGGGCTGCGGCGGCGCGAGCGACGAGAGCAAGATCCGGGACGTGATCGCGCTCGGCAACAAGCACGACCCCAAGGTGTGCGAGAGGGTCACCGATAAGTGGCTGAAGTCCGTCACCGGCGGGGGCAAGGAGGACTGCCAGCGCCTGGTAAAGCAGACGGGCACCGCCAAGTTCAAAGTCAGGAAGGTCACGGTGAAGGGAGACCGGGCCACGGTCGACGGCTCGATCAGGGACAAAACCGGACAGCTGCTGCTCGTCAAGGACGGGGGCGACTGGAAGCTCGACGACGCGAGGCCGGGGGGCTAGCCGCTCTCCGGGCGGGCGCTAGAATCGGCGCTCCGGCGCCCGGTGGCGCCGTTCCTTTGCCATGTACGCGATCGTGAAAGTCGGCGGCAAGCAGTACCGCGTCGAGAAGGGCGACAGCCTGCTCGTGGACCGCCTGCACGCGGACGAGGGCGACAAGCTGCCGCTCGAGCCACTCCTGTTCGCGGACGGCAAGAAGGCCGTGTTCGACGGGGCCGACCTCGACAAGGTGAAGGTCGACGCCGTCGTGCGCGGCCACGAGCGCGGCCCGAAGCTGCACGTCCTGAAGTTCAAGCCGAAGAAGGGCTACAAGCGGCGCACGGGGCACCGCTCGGAGCTCACGCGGATCGAGATCGGCGAGATCAAGCTGCTCGCCAGGAAGCCGGCGAGCGGCGAGAAGAAGACCGAGTCGAAGCCCCGGGCCGGGGCGAAGAAGAGCCCGGCGCGCTCCGGGGGCTCGAAGCGAAAGCAGGGTGGCGATGGCTCATAAGAAAGGACTGGGCTCGAGCCGGAACGGCCGCGACTCGCAGGCCAAGCGGCTGGGCGTGAAGGTGTTCGCGGGGCAGCCGGTGACCGGCGGCGAGATCATCGTGCGCCAGCGCGGGACGCGCTTCAAGCCCGGCGACGGCACGGGCATCGGCAAGGACGACACGATCTTCGCCAAGCGGCCCGGCGTCGTGCAGTTCGCGAGCGGGCGGCGTGGCCGGGTCATCTCGGTAGAGCCGGCGGACTAGCGGACGGCCGGCGGGCGCCGGTGTTCCAGGATCGCGCCAGGATCTTCGTGCAGGGCGGCGCCGGGGGCGACGGCTCGGTGTCGTTCCGGCGCGAGGCCCACGTGCCGAAGGGCGGTCCGGACGGGGGCGACGGCGGGCACGGCGGCGACGTGACCCTGGTGAGCGATCCGTCTCAGCGCGACCTGCGGCAGTTTCGCTACGCCCGCCACTTCAAGGCCCGGCGTGGCGGCCACGGGCGGGGAGCGAACCGCCACGGGGCCACCCCGGAACCGCTCGAGGTGCAGGTGCCGCCGGGCACGGTCGCGGAGGACGCCGAGCGGGGAGTGCGCTGGGAGCTCGAGCTGCCGGACTCCCGCGTCGTCGTCGCCCGCGGCGGGCCGGGCGGGCGCGGCAACAAGCGCTTTGCCACGGCCACGCGGCAGGCCCCCCGCTTCGCCGAGCGCGGCCTACCGGGGGAGGAGGGCTGGCTCGAGCTGCGGCTCAGGTTGCTGGCGGACGCCGGCCTGGTGGGGTTGCCGAACGCCGGCAAGTCCTCGCTGCTCGCACGCCTGACGCGGGCGCAGCCCAAGGTGGCGGACTACCCCTTCACGACGGTCGAGCCGGTGCTGGGGACGATCGAGCGCGATGGGCGCCAGCTGGTGCTGGCGGACATCCCCGGCCTGATCGAAGGCGCCAGCGGCGGGGCGGGCCTGGGCCACGAGTTCCTCGCGCACGTGGAGCGCTGCCGGCTGCTCGTCCACGTCCTCGACCTGGCGCCGCTCGACGGCTCGGACCCGGTGGAGAACCACGCGGCGGTCGAGCAAGAGCTGGCCGAGCACGGAGGCGGCCTGGCCGGGCTTCCCAGGATCGTGTGCCTGTCGAAGTCGGATCTGGTCCCGGAGCCGGCGGCGAACGAGGCGCTGCGAGGTTGGAAGGGCCGGCTGGGGACAGCCGCTCTGGAGGTGGTCGCGACCTCCGCCGTGACCGGTGCAGGGCTGGACGAGCTCCGCGACGCGGTCTTCCGGCACGTGCCGGAAGAGGACCTGGCCGAGCGCCCGGCCGGCCCGGAGGGCTCGAGGGAAGCCGTCGCGGCTCATCGCACCTACCGCCCCGGCGTGGGGGACTCCTTCAGCGTGGAGCGGGCTGGGCCCGGTGCGTTCCGCGTGGTGGGACGGGGTGTCGAGCGGCTGATCGCCCGGCACGACACCGAGAACGAGGAGGCGCTCCGCTACGTGGAGGAGCGGCTGCGCTCGATCGGCGTCGTCCGCGCGCTCGAGGCGGCCGGCTTCCAGGCCGGTGACGACGTGGAGATCGGCGGCACCGTGTTCGAGCTCGACCCCGCAGCGCCGTTCCGGTAAGACTGGCCGCATGAGGCGAGCAGCCGCAGCCCTGCTGGTCATGGCCGTCTCCGTCGGCGGCTGCGGCGGCGACCCCAAGGAGGAGACGCGGCAGGCGGTGCGCGACTTCGTGAAGGCAACGAACGAGCGCGACGCCAAGCGCTATTGCAACGACCTCGTGACGAAGGCGTACGTCGAGGGCGTGACCGGCGCGAAAGGGAGCGCCGCCAGGAGCGTGTGCAGGAAGCAGCTGGGCCTGCAGCGCGTCCCGAAGGTGCGGATAGTCGAGATCCGGAAGACAGTGGTCCACGACGACCGGGCCAAGGTCACCACGCTGCTCCAGGCGGGCGGCCAGTCGCGTCCGCAGGTGCTCTCGCTGCGCAAGCAGGACGGGAACTGGCGGATCGCGGACGCCGGCGGCGACTGACCCGGGCCGCCCGTACTCTTTCGCGGATGGCCACGCTGGTAGTGAAGCTGGGCTCGACCATCGTCGCCGACGACGTCGGCGAGGTGCGCGAGGACGTCATCGAAGGGGTGTGCGACGCGGTCGCCGCCCGCCACCGGGAGGGCGATCTGCCGGTGATCGTCACCTCGGGAGCGATCGCCCGCGGCATGCGGCAGATGCAGCTGCCCGTCAGGCCATCGGCCATGGAGGAGCTCCAGGCGGCGTCCGCGGTCGGCCAGGGCAAGCTCTACCGCGCATACGACGCCCTCCTCCAGGAGCGCGGCGTGACGAGCGCGCAGGTGCTGCTCACCTTCTTCGACATGTCGGCCCGGACCCACTACGTGAACGCCCGGCACACGCTGAAGACGCTGCTTCGCTGGAACGTGGTCCCCGTGATCAACGAGAACGACACCACGACGACCGACGAGATCTCCTTCGGGGACAACGACTTCCTGGCCGCGCAGGTGGCGATCCTGCTGGGCGCGGACCTCCTGGTGCTGCTGACGGACATCGGCGGGCTCTACACGGCCGACCCCCGGCGTGACCCCACGGCACGCCCGGTCGAGGAGGTCCGCGACCTGAATGAGCTGGACGACTTCGAGATCGGGCTGTCCACGTCGCCGCTCGGCTCCGGGGGCATGCGCTCCAAGGTGGTGGCGGCGGAGATGGCGACCGCGGCGGGCATTCCCGCGGTGATCACGTCGGGGACGGATCCGGATGCCGCGCGGCGCGCGCTGGCGGGAGAGCCGTCCGGAACGCGCTTCCACCCTCAGAGCGGGCGGGTGTCGAGCTTCAAGCTGTGGCTCAAGTACGCGAAGCCGACCCACGGGCGGCTTGGGGTCGATCAGGGCGCCGAGCAGGCGCTGCGGGAGCGCGGCACGAGCCTGCTCCCGGTCGGCGTGGTCGACGTCTAGGGCGAGTTCGAGGCGGGCGATGCGGTGGAGGTCTGCCCGGCGGGCGGAAACGGGCGCCCGATCGGCAAGGGCATCGTCAACTACTCCGCCGCCGAGCTGCGCGAGGTCAAGGGCCTGAAGACGGTCGATGTTCGCGCGCTCCTGCCCCGGGCGACCGAGGAGGCAGTGCACCGCGACTACTTCGTCCTCGACTGAGGCCCGAGCCGCGGAGCGGCGTCACGGGGGCCGGTACCCTCTCCCCATGGCGACCACCGCCGACAGCGTCGCCCGGATCTGCGCCCGGGCGAAGGAGGCCTCGCTTGTCCTGGCGACCCTCGACGGGGCGGTCCGGGACGCCGCGTTGGAGGCCATGGCGACGGCTGTGGAGAACCGGGCCCCCGAGATCCTCGCGGCCAACGACCGCGATATCGAGGCCGGAGAGGACGCGGGTCTGACGGCGGCTCTGCTCGACCGCCTGAGGCTGACCGAGGGACGGCTGGCCGGGATGGCCGACGACGTGCGCGCCATTGCCGCCCTACCCGACCCGGTTGGAGAGACGCTCGGCGGTCACCGACTGTCGAACGGGCTGGACGTCCGCCGCGTGCGCGTGCCAATCGGCGTCGTCGCCGTGATCTACGAGGCGCGTCCCAACGTGACGATCGACTGCTCGGCGCTGTGCCTCAAGTCCGGCAACTCCATCGTGCTGCGTGGCTCCTCGACGGCGGCGCAGTCGAACGCCGTGCTGGCACAGGTGGCTCAGGCGGCGGTGGCGGCGGCCGGCATTCCGGAGGGCGCGATCTCGATCGTCGCGCGCGGCGACCGCGACGAGCTGCGCGAGATCGCGATCCAGGACGAGCACGTCGACGTGGTCATCCCCCGCGGCGGCGACAGCCTCAAGGCGGCGCTGAAGGAGCACGCCACGGTGCCCGTTCTCCATGCGGCGGCCGGCAACTGCCATGTCTTCGTCGACGCGACAGCCGACCTGGACGATGCCGTGGCGATAACGGTGAACTCGAAGGTCCAGCGGCCGGGCGTCTGCAATTCGGCGGAGACGCTGCTCGTGCACCGCGACGTGGCGGCCGAGTTCCTGCCGCGCGCATTGCGCGAGTTGCGCGAGCTCGGGGTTGAGCTCCGGGCCGACGGCCGGGCGCGCGCGGCCGCCGGCGAGCTCGGCGACTCGCTCGCGGAGGCAACCGAGGAGGACTGGGCCACCGAGTACCTGGCGCTGATCCTCGCCGTGCGGGTGGTCGACTCGGCGGACGAGGCCATCGCGCACGTGAACCGCTACGGCTCGGGCCACTCCGAGGCGATCGTCACGAGTTCGACCGAGTCAGCGCGCTCGTTCACCGAAAGCGTCGACGCCGCCTGCGTGTACGTCAACGCTTCGACGCGCTTCACGGACGGCGGGGTCTTCGGCATGGGGGCGGAGATCGGCAACTCCACGCAGAAGCTCCACGCCCGCGGGCCGATCGGGGTGCGGGAGCTGACGACCTACAAGTACGTGATCGAGGGCTCCGGGCAGGTTCGCGACTAGCTTGCGGGTGGGAATCCTCGGCGGCGCGTTCAACCCGCCGCACATCGGTCATCTGGTGTGCGCGCAGGAGGCGCTCGTCCAACTCGAGCTCGAGCGGGTGGTGTTCGTCCCAGTGGGCGAGGCGCCGCACCGGGACATCGAGCAGGACCCCGGCCCGGACGCGCGATCGCGCATGTGCGAGCTGGCGATCGAAGGCGACGAGCGCTTCGAGCTCTCGCGCGCCGAGCTCGACCGGCCGGGCCCGTCGTACACCGCGGACACCCTGCGGGAGCTGCGCGAGCGCCTGCCGGGCGACGAGCTCGTGCTGATACTGGGAGGCGACCAGGCGGCCAACCTCCCCAGCTGGCACGAGCCGGAGGAGGTCTTCGCGATGGCGGTCGTGGCGGTGGTCGAGCGCATGGGCAGCTGGCATCGCGAGGCGGTGGCGGTGAAGCTCGCAAGCCTTGCGGGAGCCGAACGGGTCCGCTTCTTCGACATGCCGCGGATGGGCATCTCATCGACCGTGGTTCGACGCCGCGCCGCACAGGGCAAGCCGCTCCGCTATCTCGTTCCGGAGAGTGTTCGCGCCTACATTGAGGAGAACGGCCTCTACCGGGCCTCCGCTCCGGTGGGGGCCGACTGATGTCGCTCACCGCGAAGCAGCCGCGCGACGCCGCCGCCCTCGCCGATCACATAGCCCGGGTCGCCGCCGAGAAGAAGGCGGTCGACGTGCGGGTCATCGATCTGCGGGCGATCGTGAGCTACACGGACTACTTCGTCGTGTGCAGCGGCAACACCGAGCGCCAGACGAAGGCGATCCACGACGCCATCCGCTACGAGCTGAAGCACGGCGAGGGGCTGCTGCCGAACCGCAGCGAGGGGGAGCGGGAGGCCCGCTGGATACTGCTCGACTACCTCGACTGCGTCGTCCACATCTTCACGCCCGAGGCGCGCGACTACTACCGCCTGGAGCAGCTCTGGGGCGAAGCCCCGGTGCGCGTAGTGGCCTGAGAGGCGCTTGTCCCGGCGCTAAACTCGCCGGCGTTGGGGCTGTAGCTCAGCTGGGAGAGCGGTGCGCTGGCAGCGCACAGGTCACGGGTTCGAGTCCCGTCAGCTCCATCAAGCTGCTCGACTTGCCTCGTTACCGGAGCGTTTGCGCCACCCCATGAAGAAGACGAAGAGCGGCTCGAATGAAGGAAAAGGAGGGGACTCTCCCTCTCAGCTGATAGATGCGCGAATCAAGGAGCTGAGCGATTGGCGGGGCGACACGCTCGCTCGGGTCCGAAGTCTCATCAAGCAGGCCGACCCCGAAGTGGTCGAGGAATGGAAGTGGAGAGGAGTGCCGGTGTGGTCGCACGCCGGACTGATCTGCACGGGTGAGACGTACAAGAATGTCGTGAAGATGACCTTCGCCAAGGGCGCCTCGTTGGAGGACCCTTCAGGCCTCTTCAACTCCAGCCTCGAAGGCAGCACCAGGCGGGCCATCGATTTCCATCAGGGCGACAAGATTCATGAAAAGGCGCTGAAGGCGCTCATTCGCGCCGCCGTGGCGCTGAACACGTCGTGAAACCGGCTAGATGGGCTGCTCTCCGAGGCCCTGATTTCGAGGGGCCCGCAAGTGGTTCCGTTAGCCCGATCGCTCGCGGTCGGCGACCTCTTTCAGCCCGTCCAGGGACCGCTGGAGCATGCGGCGGTAGCCGCGCTTTCCGGTGAAAGCGTCGACCGCCCGGTAGGGCAGCTTGATCGGCTCCATGCCGAGCTCGACGTCGGCGAAGGTCGCCTCCTGGGCCTCGGTCAGGAGCCAGCGCGAGTAGTAGCCGCTTTGCGTGCAATGCAGGCGGATCTCGCGCAGCTCCTCGAAGTCGTCGACCACGAAGGTGGTCGTCGTGCTGCCGATCGGAAGGCGGGTCTTCTGGCGGTAGGTCGCGCCCGGCTCGAGCTCGGGGACCCCCGTCACCTCGAGCACGTCCTGCGCCCACTCCGGGTAGCGGCTCGGGTCTCCGACCAGGCCCCACACGACCTCGACAGGGGCGTCGATCACGACCTGCTCGCGCCACGCGCTCATGGCCTCATTCTCGCACGCGCATCACCCGCGCCCATTCTCAGCGAACGGCGCGCACGCGGGCGCGCGCGTCGGCGAAGCGCGTGGCCTCGTAGGCGACCAGTCCGCAGGACGCCGCAGTCACTCCGGCCAGCGCGACGAGCGCGTCCACCTGGGTGGCAAGCGGGATCAGCGCGAGCAGCAGAAGAGCCGTCGCCAATCGCTGCCTGTTGAGCGTTCCGACGTTGCGCAGCCGGAATCCGATGTGCCCCAGCAGGTAGAGCGCGATTCCGCCGCAGAGGGCCGCCGCGGGCACGGTGTCGAGCGGCGCGTCGAACGCCGCCACCGTCTTCTTGATGCCGAGCGCAAGCAGCACGATGCCGGCGATCATCGGCAGGTGCAGGTAGCTGTAGGAGTCGCGCGCGATCCGGATCTGCGCCTCCCCGCGAGCCTCGCGGAACTTGCGCTCGGCGACGATGGCGACGACGTCGAAGTACGCCCACCAGAGCGCCGCGACGGCGGCGACCGCCAGGACCGCGGCAACCACCACGCCCGCGTCCAGCCGGGGTCCCGAGGCGCCCACCCCGATTGCGACGATCGACTCGCCCAGGGCGATGATGATGATCAGCCCGAAGCGCTCGGCGAAGTGGGCCGGTGACATGCGCCAGCCGCCGGGGCCCATTATCGCCGGCCCGGCGTAGTCGATCGCGAGCGCCGCCGCCCACAGCAGGCCCTGGACGGCGTCGTCCATGAAGCCCGCGACGATCAGGAGCGCGGGCGCCCCGACCGCCGTGGGGGCGAGCCTCGTGACTGCCTGGCGCACGCCGACGTCGGGTGACCCCTGGGCGTAGACGACGATGTGCAGCACGCGCACCACGAAGTAGGCACAGCCGAACAGCACGCCCTCGTCGCCGAAGGCCTTGGGCGCAGCGAGGGCCGCTACCAGCATCGCGGCCATGGCCGAGAAGATGCCGAGCCGGGCCAGGCGATCGTCCGAGGCCAGCGTGTTGGTGAGCCACGCATAGGCCGCCCACGCCCACCAGAGCGCCGCCAGGACGAGCATGCCCTGCGCCAGCCCCTGCCAGGTCGGCAGCGTGGACATGAGGCTCGTGACCTGCGTGATGGCGAACACGAAGACCAGGTCGAAGAAGAGCTCGAGCGGCGTGACCCGCTGCTCGGGCTCCGCGTGTACCTCGGCGCTGCTCGCGCCGCCGCCGCTCGTCACGCAGCGATCGTATCCCGGTGCCGCCGAGGCTCGGCGCTAGCGCTCGCGGCCCACCCAGGTGGGGACCTCGAGGTCCCCCAACGGGTTGTCGCGAGCCGGACGGACCGGCCGCCCCGAGCGCGGGGGCCGCTCGGCGGATGCGTCCTCGGCCGGCTGGCGTCGCGGCGAGTCGACCCGCAGCTCGGCCTGCATGCGCCGGTGGGCCGCCTGGACGTCGCGCAGGATGCGCTCGCCCTGCTCGCCGAGCGCCTGCCCGAGCCGGGTCAGGCCCCCGCTCAACGTGCGCGCCTCCGCCAGCACCTGGCTCGCGGCCTCCTCGGCGGCGGCCACGCGCGACTCCGCCTCGCGTCGGGCCTGCTCGCGGACCTGCTCCGACTCGCCCCGCGCGTCCGACAGGAGCTGGTCGGCCTGGTGCCGGGCGTCGTCCGTGAGCTTCTTGGCCTGCACCTGGGCGTCGTGCGTGAGTTGCTCGGCCTCCTGGCGGGCGCCCTGCGCGAGCCTGTCCGCCTCCTGCCGCGTGGTCTCCGCGAACTGGGTGGCCTCCGCGCGGACCGCTTCGAGCTCGGCCTGCGCCTGCTGGCTCGCCGCCGCGCGGATCTCGTCCGCTTCGCGCTGAGCGTCCTCGCCGAGCTGGGCCGCTGCCGCCTGGGCGGCAGCCACGATCGATTCGACCTGCTGCGCCGCGACCTCGGCGGCGCGCGAGCCGGGTGCCTGGTCCATAGCCAGTCGATTGTCCCAGAGGCGCCCGACGCCCACGCCGGACGGCCGCGGGCCGCCGATACCCTTGCGGCGTGGAGCCCTACGACCCGCGCCGGATCGAGCGCAAATGGCAGCAGGTGTGGGCGGACGAGCGCTCGTGGGAGGTCTCTAACGAGCCCGACGACCGGCCCAAGGCCTACGTGCTCGAGATGCTGCCCTACCCCTCGGGCGAGCCGCACATCGGGCATCTGAAGAACTACTCACTCGGCGATGCGGTCGCCCATTTCAAGCGGCGGAACGGCTACCGGGTGCTGCACCCGATGGGCTACGACGCCTTCGGGCTGCCGGCGGAGAACCACGCGATCAGGACCGGCCAGCATCCGCGCGAGTCGACGGAGGCCGCGATCGCGGAGTTCCGGCGCCAGTTCAGCGACTGGGGCGTGTCGATCGACTGGTCCCGCGAGCTCGGGACCCACGAGCCGAGCTACTACCGCTGGACCCAGTGGATCTTCCTGCGCCTGTACGAGCGCGGCCTGGCCTACCGCAAGGAGGCGGCGGTCAAGTGGTGTCCCAAGGACCAGACGGTGCTCGCCAACGAGCAGGTGATCGAGGGCCGCTGCGAGCGCTGCGGGAGCGTGGTCGAGGTACGCCAGCTCGAGCAGTGGTTCTTCCGCATCACCGACTACGCGGACCGTCTGCTCGACGAGCTCGAGTCGCTCGACTGGCCCGCGAACGTCGTGACGATGCAGCGCAACTGGATTGGGCGCTCGGAGGGGGCGGAGGTCGTCTTCCGCTGCGAGGAGCTCGGCGTCGACTACCCGGTCTTCACGACCCGGCCGGACACGCTCTTCGGCGCCACCTTCTTCGTCCTCGCGCCGGAGCACCCCGACGTCTTCCGCATGAGCGACGCGCCCGAGGTCCACGACTACGTGAATCGGGCCCTGAACGAGTCGGCCGAGGAGCGCGGCGCCGCGGACAAGGAGAAGACCGGGGTGCCGCTCGGGCAGACCGTCACGAACCCGGTGAACGGCGAGCAGATCCCGGTGTTCGTCGCGGACTACGTGCTGATGGAATACGGCACCGGCGCGATCATGGCCGTGCCCGGCCACGACGAGCGCGACCACGAGTTCGCCGAGGCCTTCGACCTGCCGATCCGGAGGGTGATCGAGGGCGACGAGCTGCCCTACGGCGGAGACGGGCCCATGGTGAGCTCGGGCCGCTTCGACGGCGTTCACAACCGCGAGGGCTACGAGCAGATCGTCGACTGGCTCGAGAGCGAGGGGAAGGGCAGGCGCTCGGTGAACTACCGCCTGCGCGACTGGCTCGTCTCGCGGCAGCGCTACTGGGGCTGCCCGATCCCGATCGTCTACTGCGACGACTGCGGCATGGTTCCGCTGCCGGAGGAGCAGCTGCCGGTCGTGTTGCCCGACATCGAGGACTATGCGCCCCAGGGACGCTCTCCGCTCGCGGCGGCGGAGGACTGGGTGCGGACGGAATGCCCGAGCTGCGGCGGGCAGGCCCGCCGCGAGACGGACACGATGGACACCTTCGTCGACTCCTCCTGGTACTTCCTGCGCTACTGCGACGCGCGCGACGACCGAGTCGCATTCGACCGGAACGCGGTCGACCGCTGGATGCCGGTGGACCAGTACATCGGCGGCGTCGAGCACGCGATCCTGCACCTCATGTACGCGCGCTTCTTCACCAAGGCGCTGGCGGACATGGACCTGCTCGGTGTCCAGGAGCCGTTCGCCCGGCTGTTCACCCAGGGCATGGTCACGCTCGACGGGGCGCGGATGTCGAAGTCGAAGGGCAACGTCGTCAGCCCGCGTGAGTTCGTCGACCGCTACGGCGCGGACACCACGCGCTCCTACATCCTCTACGTCGGCCACCCGGCCGAGGGCGGCGACTGGTCGGACGAGGGCATCGAGGGCATCCACCGCTTCCTCTCGCGGCTCTGGCGCGCGGCCCAGGAGGCTCCTGAGGGCCCGGCGGAGCCGCGGGGCGAGCCGAGCGCGCTCGTCCGAAAGGCGCACTGGGCGATCGACAAGGTCACGCGCGACCTGGGCGAGCGCTTCGCGACGCACACCTCGATAGCCGCCGTGATCGAGCTGGTCAACGACATCTACAAGCAGCGTGAGGCAGCCGAGCCGTCGCACGTTCGCTTTGCCATCGCGACCGCCGGATCGCTGATCTTCCCCTTCGCACCGCACCTGGGCGCCGAGGTGTTCGAGCTGATCACCGGCGAGCGCGTGTGGGATGAGCCCTGGCCGAAGGCCGATCCGGAGCTGTTGAGCTCTGACACGATCGGGCTCGTGGTGCAGCTGAACGGGAAGCTGATCGACAGGGTCGTGGCGTCGGCGGATGCCACGGAGGAGGAGCTCGAGCAGATCGCGCGCGGGTCGGAGAAGCTGGCCACGCGCCTGAACGGGAGGCAGATCGTGAAGACAGTGGTGGTGCCCGGGAAGCTCGTCAACTT
The DNA here is from genome assembly GCA_046262995.1 of Thermoleophilaceae bacterium. Classification (GTDB taxonomy): domain Bacteria; phylum Actinomycetota; class Thermoleophilia; order Solirubrobacterales; family Thermoleophilaceae; genus JBHELQ01. Next base: position 1,878 of record JBHELQ010000148.1, on the reverse strand, counting down.
CGTGGCGCGATGAGGGCCGGAGAGCGGCAGATACCGATCGGCTCGCTCGTGGCGGGAGCGGGCGCGCTGCTCCTGGCGGTCAGCCTGTTCCTGCACTGGTACGACGACCTGACCGCCTTCAGCGTGTTCGAGGTGCTCGACCTGGTGCTGCTGGGCCTGGCGATCGCGTCGCTCTTGGCGGCCGCCGAGGGGGTGGGTCTGCGCCCCCTGGGCGGCGCGTCGTTGGGCGGCCCCCGTTCGATCGTGCTGGGAGCGGTCGCGCTCGTGATCGTGCTCTCGCAGGCGGTGAACGAGCCTCCGGCGATCGTGCACACGGACGAGGGACCCGAGCTCGGCCTCTGGCTCGGGCTGGCGGGAGCCGCGCTGATCGTGGCGGGCGCGCTGCTCGGCACGGCGCGCGTGTCGCTGGCCCTGGACGTGGAGCGCGGCGGCCGCGCGATCGGTGACGAGCCGACGGTCGCCTCGCCCGCGGCGCGCCCGTCGGCGGGCCCCGACGACCCCACGATCTCGGAGCTTCCGCCCGAGGAGCCCCGGACCTGAGCCCGACCGCCTACGTCGCGGTCGTGGGCGCGGGCGATGCCCGACCCGAGCAGGAGCGTCTGGCGGAGGAGGTGGGGCGGCGGCTGGCCCAGGCGGGCGCGGCCGTCGTGAGCGGCGGGCTGGGCGGCGTGATGGAGGCGGCGTGCCGCGGGGCCCGCGAGGCGGGCGGGACCACGGTGGGAATCCTGCCCGGGCTCGACCGCTCGGCGGCGAACCCCTTCGTCGAGGTCGCGCTGCCGACCGGGCTCGGAGAGGCCCGCAACGCGCTCGTCGTCCGCGCCGCCGACGCGCTCGTGGCCGTGGGCGGCGGCTATGGGACGCTTTCGGAGATCGCCCTGGCGCTCAAGGGCGGGAAGCCCGTGATCGGCCTCGGGAGCTGGGAGATCGAGGGCGTGGAGGCGGCCCTGGACGCCGCCGCGGCTGTCGAGGCCGCCCTGGGCCGGCTTACCTAGACTCGTCGCGGTGAGGAAGCGGCTCGTGGTCCATGGGCGCGTCCAGGGCGTGTTCTTTCGGGACTCTGTGCAGCGCGAGGCGCGGGCGCGCGGCGTCTCCGGCTGGGTGACGAACCGTCACGACGGTGCCGTGGAGGCCGTCTTCGAGGGCGATCCCGAGGCTGTCGAGGCGCTGGCCGCCTTCTGCCGCGAGGGACCGGGTCGGGCCGATGTCGAGCGGGTCGAGCAGTCGGATGAGGACCCCGAGGGGATCAGCGGCTTCGACGTGAGGTGACCGGGGCCCGGCCGCGCCGGGTTGTAACGCTCGTAGCCCGCACGTGCGGCGCGGCGCCGTAGCGTCGCGCCCATGCGGGAGGAACGGTCCTGGACGCAGGTCGGAGCGTGGGCCCTGGCGGCCGCGCTGGTGCTGTTCGGCGCCTGGAAGCTCATCTCACCGGGACGCGGTGAGGGAGCCGGCGCGCCCGTCGCGGTCTCGCGCCCGGAAGCCGCGGGGGCCGGCGTGGAAAGCCGCGGCAGCACGATCTACGTGCACGTCGCCGGAGCCGTCCGGCGCCCGGGGCTCTATCGCCTCCCAGGGGGGTCCAGGATCGCGGCGGCCATACGGCGTGCTGGCGGCCCCCGGCCGCACGCGGATCTCGCCGCGGTGAACCTCGCGGCGCGGGTACAGGACGCTCAGCAGGTCGTGGTGCCTCACGCGGGCGCGGCCTCCGCGAGCGCGGGGTCGGGGCCGGGCAGGGCAAAGCCCGGGCTGGCGACCGCGACGGCCGAGCAGCTCGACCAGCTCGACGGGATCGGGCCGATGCTCGCCAAGCGGATCGTCGACTACCGAAAGGCCCACGGGGGCTTCCGCTCCGTGGACGAGCTGAAGCAGGTCGAGGGCATAGGC
>JBHELQ010000147.1:0-2824 GCA_046262995.1 Thermoleophilaceae bacterium | reverse complement strand
GCAAGCGTCGCCAGCAGCGCAGCCTCCGTGTCATGGCCCATGGCGTCGGTGATGGATGCGTACAGATATTCGCGGTCGAGGCAGTAGTCGAACGTGTCGCCGCCGACGCTGGCGGCGGGTTCCAGCCAGCCCGCCAGGGTGAAGGGCCCGCCCTCGAGGGTGTAGGAGGAAGGCAGGATGCGGCGTTGGATCTCGGCCGCCAGTGAGAAAGGGACGTCGCGCTGGGCCCACTCGAACAGATCCGTGTGCCGGCGAGACGTGACGAGCACGTAGGACAGCACGTGCGCTACAGACGTGAGGTAGTCGACGGTGTCGTCGTCGGGCCGGCGCGGGAGGGTCAACTCGAGAATTCCGATGGCGTCCCCCCGCTCCGTCACCGGCAGGAGAACCGCCCAGGCCGAACCGGAGGGCCCCAGGTGCAGCTCCTGCGCCGACAGCACCCGCTGGTAGATGGACTCCGACAAGGAAAGCGACTCGACTCGTTCGTTGTGCCCATCCCGGAGATCGCGAGGGCGAGATACGTGCGAGATCCTCGCTAGCCCGTTACCGCTGAAGTTTGCGATCAAGAGGCTGACCGCCGTCGCGTCCAACATCTCCGCGAGCTCCGCTGCCACGACGTCGACCACCGCGACGGGCGGCGCCGCCTCAACGGCGGCCAGCAACCCGCGGAGGTCCAAGCGGACGTCGTTCGGGCTCACGCGGTCACCATGCGACGCATGGTAATGAAGCGTCGACGCTCGACACCGACGACCGTGAGGCCAACCTGCTGCCCCCCGCCCCATACCGGGTGCTCGACCTGCTCGAGGGGCTCGGAACGCCTGAGGATGCCAACAATACGGTGGCGTTTCTGCCCGGACCGCCCTGCTGGGTTGACGGTGGGACGGAGGCATCTACCTCCACGCGGCATACGCACGGCTCGCCATGAACCGTGCGCCATGACATCGCAGTGGTAGAGCTGCGGCGGATACCGACGCGGAGCTGCCGGACAGAGACGCCGATCTCGGCGCGAATCACACCACGGGCTGACCCCGGCAGAAGGTAAGCCCAGCGCTTCGTTGCCGTTGCCGGTCGCGGTGAGGCAAGAGCTGTGTTGGGAGCGCCAGGGGGCGCGGGGGCGCGAAGACGGCCCAGATCAAGGAGCAACGGAGCGGTCCCTGCCGTCTTCGGCGACCGGGGTGAGCGCGGCTCGGAAGGCGCTCCGGCCATCTGGACCGGCGAGCTGCTCGATGAACAGGGCGATCTGAACCGTGGACCCGTTGCGACGCAGTGCCGGGACCTGCAGCACCGAACCGAGGATCTGGGGCTTGCCGGTCACCTGCAACCGGCTGAACCCGGCGAGGTGTGCTTCTCGCAGCTCCGGTGGGATCAGGACAGTGAGACGCTGGCCCACCAGTGCCGCCGCTTCCCAGCCGAGAAGCTCGCCAGCCGCCTGGTTGACGAAGATGATCCGATTGGCGTCATCAGCGACGACGGCCGCCGTCGTCGTACCCTCCAGGCGCTGGAGCTCCTGTGGCGGAAGGCGGGCCGCGACCAGCGCGGGCTCCAACGGCTCGGGCAGCTCCCAGCCCCGTGACGCGAAGCCGGCCGCCTGCTCTGCGATCTGGGTATAGAGCCAGTGCCTGCACACCGCGACCTCCGGCAGCGCCGGAGCGGTGAGGAGCCGACCCTCGCGAGCCAGGGCATCCGCGTGGTCGACCAAGAGGAGGCGCTCGGTCGCTGCCGCGCCGGCACCAGCCGGAAGCCGGACCTCCAGGTCGGCCTTGGTCTGCGCCGTCGCCGCCTCAGCGGCGGCCAAAACGGGGAGGACGTCGAACTGGGGCAGCTGCCATCCCTCCGGGAGGGCGTCGTCAAGCTCGCCCCCCAGGGCGAGCAGGGCCAACTCCCGCAGCAAGGCGTCGCCGTGCTCGATCGCCGCCTTGACCAACCGTGGTGACGCGCCCCGCAGGCGGATCTCCAGCGCTGCGGCTGTTCCCGCTCCTCGTTTCGTGGAAAGCTCCGGCGAAGACTCCTCCTCCCAGCCTTCGCTCTGGCCGAGCTCGAACCACACCGTCTTGCCGGCGCCGTATAAGTGCACGCCCCACGAGGCGGCCAGCCTCGATACCAGCGCGAGGCCGCGCCCCGTCATGGCCTCTGTGTCGTAATGGCGGACGCTCGGCGAGAGCGTGGAGCGGTCTGAGACCTCCACACGCAGCCCCGCTCGCCCCACGTGGCACCTGAGTTCGATCTCCGTTCCGCTGTGTATGACGGAGTTGGTGACCACCTCGCTGACTAGGAGAGTCGCGGTGTCTAGAAGCTCGCCGTGGTCGCTCGCGTTGATGGCGCTGGCCACCAGGCGACGGGCCCGGCGGACACTGGCCGACTCCGGCGGCAGGACCTCCGAAAGCTCACCCGGGCCTGATTCCATCGACACGAGTATGCCGCACGGGAACGCGGCTCTATCGCTCGACGAATCATGCAGGCGCGGTCGCTTCCCGCCTTCGGAGCCAGGGCCGAGCCCCTACACAGTGACCATCCTGCGCACCTGCCAGGGGAGCCTGTGGCGCCACGGACCGCCAGCACGTGACCGGGCATGAAAGGATCCGCTCCGTGCCGGCCGGCTGGGCCGTGGGGCCGCGTCCGAGTAGGCGTCGTGCGCCACCGTGACGTCGACGAGGGCCAACGACCCGGCCGTCCCGCTGCCCTCGCTGCGCCCTGACGCACGTGCTGTTGGTCGAAGACCGCCTGCTGCGGCGCCGGGACGTGGTGGGGGTGATGGGCGCCGCCCTGGCGGCCAAGGCCTCGAGCCATGGTCAGCGCCGGATCGCCCGCGACCTCGCGAGGCTGG
>JBHELQ010000146.1:0-25930 GCA_046262995.1 Thermoleophilaceae bacterium | reverse complement strand
TCGGCGTTCAGGTCGTAGGTGGGCACGAACGGCAGCCCCTTGTTGGCGTTGAAGGTGATGAAGATCGCGATCAGCACGATCAGCACCGTCACCGTGCCGACCAGCACGGGGCTTGCGACCAGCGAGGCGGAGCCGGTTCGCCGGTTCACAGCTCGCTCTCCCGCTCGCTTTTGCCCCAGGTCATGCGCTCACCCCGCCTACTGCTCCGTAGGTTCAGGCTACTTACCGGTCGGTAGGCGTGTCAAGACAGAACCGCGGCGCGGATGCGGCCCCCTGACGTGTCAAGATGCGGCGCATGAGGGAGGAGGGCGGCACCGGCTCCCGGCGCCGCCTGACGAAAGACGAGCGCCGGGCGCGGATTCTCGACGCAGCCGCCGAGGTTTTCGCATCACGCGGCTACGAGGGCACCTCGATCGACGAGGTCGCGGAGGCGGCCGGCATCTCGAAGCCGGTCATCTACGACCACTTCGACTCGAAGAAGGACCTCCACATCGCCCTGATCGACAAGCAGACCGAGGACATGCTCTCGTTCTGGAGCGAACGGGTGAGCAGCGAGCAGAGCCTGGACCGCCAGCTGGCGGCCGGCTTCGACGCCTTCCTGGAGTTCGTCGAGACGCACGAGTACGCCTGGCGGCTGCTGTTCCGCGACCCGACGGCGGCCGACGCGGACATCCTGAAGGCGCAGGCGCGGATCCAGCACCGGGCGACCGCCGCGATCGCGGCTGTGGGGCAGGCGAACGTCGACGAGAGCGTGCCCAAGCCCGAGGTGGAGGTCGTGGCCCAGATGGTCAAGACCGCCGCCAACGGCGTCGCCGCCTGGTGGTACGAGCACCGCGACATCCCGCGCTCGACCCTGGTGGACATCATGGTCAGCTTCGCCTGGCTCGGGCTCGAGCGGCTGACCGCCGGCGACCGCTGGCGGCGGGAGGAGAACTAGGCGACCGGTGGGGTCAGCCGCCGGCGGACACGCGCTCCTTGCTCCGCCGGTGGAAGAAAGCGCCGAACGACCCCGCCAGCGCGGCCACGACGGTGATCGCATAGGCCTCCATCAGGATGTCGAGCACGCGCCCGCCCGCCGACAGCGGGTTTCGCATCTGGGAGGAGACGGTCAGGAGCTGGGCCGAGGTCCAGAACACGGCGCTCCCGAACGTGCTGATCTCGGTCCCCGGCTCGTGGCGCTCGAGCAGGAAGGCGAGCAGCGAGCAGACGAGGTCGACCGCCAGCGTGATCCAGAGGAGCGCGGCCAGCCGGTCGCGCAGATGCAGGTGGGCCTCGGTCCTGGCCCTCGCGACGCCGACCGCCTCTCGCGCCGCCCGGTGTACGGGCACGTGTAACCGCACGCGCCGATTGTCGCGGGCGCCCCGGTCGGGACCTGCTCGCCTCGGTCAGCGCGCGCTGGGACGCCTGCATCGTCGCGGCGAAAGCGGTAGAGGAGTGACCATGCGGCTGTTCGCCAACCCGCACTGGCTGGTCGGAGTGGCGCCGGGCAGGCTGCTCGTCGTCGGTCCCGAGCGGGAGCTCGAGGTATCCGTGGAGCTGGAGCTCGACGCGCTTGTTCGCCTTGTACGCCAGCTCGGCCGGGGCACCAACGCCGAATCGGTCGCGCAGATCAGCGGAGCGGAGGTCGGGGAGGCCGGGGAGCTGCTCGACCGGCTTGAGGGAACCGGTGCGCTTCAGCCCGCCCCGGCAGGGGCGGAACCGCTTCGGGGCATGCAGCTCGCGGACGCGCTGGTGGCGGCGCTGACAGGCGGCCGGGTGGCGCGCCTCGCCTGGACGGCTGACGAGCTGCTGGTGCTGCCGCCCGATCGCCCGCAAGCGGCCCGCTGGGCGCTACGTGCCTTCGTCGGGGGAATGGAGTCTCACCGCCGCATGACCGCCTACTGCCAGATCGCCACGCTGGGTGAGGCGACCCTCGTTGGCGATCGACCGCCGCCGGGGGCGGCGGCCCGCGCAGCCGCGCTGGCAGAGGGCCTCCCTCAGGACCAGCTGCACGTCGTGAACCTGGCGGCGCCGAGCGTCGCGTCGGCGCCGGCCTGCGGGCCGGGGGCGGGACGGGCGCACCGGCTGGGGCCGGCGGTCAGCTGCGTCCCGATGCCTCGCCGGGAGGCGGCGTCACCGGCCCTCGACATGTGCGTCGCCCGCGTAGCCCATCCCAACCTGCGGCATCCGGGGACGGGCCACGGGCACTCGATCGGTCTGGCCGCGGGCTGGAAGCGGGCCGAGCTGACCGCTCGGGCGGAGGCGGCCGAGCGATACGCCGTGGGTGACCTGTCGGAAAAGCAGCTGGTCCGCGCCCGAGCCGAGGAGCTCGACGGCACCGTGCCGCCCGACGCCCTGTTCGCGTACAACCGCCGCCAGCTGGAGGGGCCGCGGGCCGAGGAGGCCTTCGACCCCTCCCGGAGCTATCTGTGGACTCCGACCGCGGATGGTCGCCGTTGGCTGCCGGCCGGATCCGTATTCACGCCCTTCGCCGATCCGGAGGGCCCGCGCCTGCCGCCCCCCGGCTACTCGGGCGCGGCCGCCCACGGCTCGATGGAGGAAGCCGTCGAGAGCGCCCTGCGGGAGTTGATCGAGCGCGACGCGCTGATGTGGACCTGGATCCAGGCCGTCTCACGCGAGCGGATCGAGCGACGCTCGCTCGGCGGAGGCGTGGACGACCACGTGCGGGCGCTCGAGTCGGGGGGCTGGACCGTGGAGCTCGTGAACCTGACGCTGGAGACCAAGCCCGTGATCCTGTGCGTGATGACCCGCGGGCGCCAGACGGCTGTGGGCTCGGCCTGCCACGACGACCCGGAGCTGGCCGCGGCGAAGGCGGTGGTCGAGGCGTCCACCACCCAATGGGGCGCCGCTCCGGTATTGACACCGGTGGAGATGGAGGAGGTGATGGCGCCGCTCGACCACGTCCGCTTCCACCACGGGCCCGAAGGCTCCCGGGCCCGTGCCTTCCTGACCGCTTCGAGCGAGGTCGTCGACCTCCGTGATGTTCGCGGGCAGCCCGGAAGCGTCCGCGCCGCCCTCGGAGGGATCGGTGACGTCCTGGTCGTCGACCTCTCCTCCCCGGCGACGCGCCCGTTCAACGTTGTGCGGGCGTTCGTGCCCGGGCTCGTGCCGCTCAGCTTTGGCTTCGACTCCGAGCCGCTGGGGCTCGGAAGGCTCGGCAGTCCGCGCGCCACCGTGGACGGCAGGCTTCTGGGACAGAGCCTCGACCTCGGCTCGGCGGGGCCTATAATCCCGCACCCATACCCCTAGGCCGCAGGAGGTTTGATGGCCCGCTTCACCTTTTCAGAGCAGCAGGGACCCGCCGCGACCGAGTGCCACGGCGACGCGGTTACGACCCAGCCCGCCATCGAATGCCACGGCGACACCGCCATCTTCGGCCCGGCGATCGAATGCCACGGGGACCTGTCGATCATGGGTCCGGCCGCCGTCGCCGGCGAGGACTCGGCCGGCGTGGCGCTCTCGCCGTTGGCCGAGTAGAGCTCGCGCCGGACCCGGGTCCGGCCCTCCGCCGTTGATCGTCGACCGCCTCGGGTGGCGCGCGCTGGACGGGCGCGTGGAGCGTTCCGCGCGCCTTCGCTTCGGCGGTCGGGAGCTGCGGCTGGGCTTCTCCTGCCCGGATGAGCTGGCGGCGCCGGAGGGTGACGCCACCGCCTTCGTGCCGGCGGCGCTGCTCCCGGCCATGCGTGTTCACGAGGACCTGGAGATCGAAGGCGAGGTCTCGCCGGCGCTCCTCCGCCGCCTCGACAGGGTCCAGTCCCTCTATCACGCGTGGGACCGCTCGCTTCGCCGCGCGCGGGTCCAGGCGGCCGCGGAGCGTCCCGCGGCGGGGGCGGCCGAGGGGGTGGGGGCGTTCTTCTCGCGCGGTGTCGACTCGATGTACACCGCGGCAGGTGAGTGGGTCGAGGACGGGCCGCTGACCGCCCTGCTCTTCGGCGAGACGCTGGAGCCCATGCACAGCGCTCCCGTCCGCCAGGAGGAGCTGCGCCTGGCAGGAGAGGCCGCTCGGCGGATCGGCCTCACCCTGATTCCGTTTCGGACCAACATTCGCGAACTGAGCGACGGCTTCCTCGACTGGGGGGACTACCACGGCGCCGCGCTCGCCTTTGCCGGCCTGTCGCTCTCCGGTGGCCTCGGTCGCGTGCTGATCCCGTCCACGGGCTGGTACGGGAACATCGAGCGCTTCGGCTCCAGCCCGTTGCTCGACCCGCTGTTCTCGAGCGAGGACGTGCGCGTCGAGCACGCGAGCCTGGAGCGCAGCCGAATGGCGAAGGTGCGTTGGCTCACGGAGAACCGGCGCGACCTGCTGCCGTTCCTGAAGGTCTGCCTGGGCGAGGATCGGCCGGATAACTGCGGCCAGTGCCCGAAGTGCCTGACGACGATGGTCTGTCTGCACGCGGCGGGCGCGCTTCGTGACGCGGAGGGCTTCCCCGACGAGGTCGACCTGCGGGCGCTCCGGCGCCTGCGCATGGCGCTGCTGAGCAACATGCTCGACACCGCAGACGCGGTCGCCGCGCTCGGCTCGAGGCGGCGCGACCGAGCGATCCGCAGGGCACTCCTCCGCGCGCTGCGACGATCGACCAGGCCGACGCTCGACATGATCGTCCACCGCCTCGCCGGTCGCCGAGACCGAGTGCCGCGTACGTGGACCATGACGACGTCCGCCTTCCGCCGTCACGAGGCGCGCGAGCGGATCTCGCTGCTGGTGAAGGGACGGCCTTACTGGTAGGCGCTCCGGCGGCTCAGCCGGGCAGGCCGTGCTCGAGCGCGCCCTTGACCTGGGCGTCGACGGCGTTCAGCCGCTGCAGGGCGAGCGCTTCGGCCGAGCGGAACCTGCGTCCCGGCAGTCCATCGGGCCCGTGATGCCCGAGCACGCAGTGCGAGAGCGCAAGCAGCTTGTCGCGCGGGAAGCGCGGGAGCGAGGCCGCCCGCTCCGACACCAGCTGCTGGCCGAGCGCGAGATGCCCGACCAACGCTCCCTGGTCGCTCAACGCGATTTCGGCCCCCAGCTCGAACTCGAGCACCTTGCCCGCGTCGTGCAGGATCGCAGCGCAGAGCAACAGGTCGGAGTTCAGGCGCGGGTGCAGGGCGCACGCCTCGTGCGCGAGGGTGGCCACCGCGACCGTGTGCTCCAGGAGCCCGCCGAGGTACGCGTGGTGTCCCGCCCGCGTGCATGGAGCCCGCCGGAACTGCTCGCGAAAGCCCGGGTCGTCCAGGAACGCGTCGAGCAGCGCGCGGTAGTCGCGGTCATAGACCTCGCGCGCCAGGTGCTCGAGGAAGCCGTCGAGCTCCTCCAGATCGCGGTAGGCGACCGGGAGGAAGTCGCCCGGGTCGGCCGCGCCGTCCGGGGCGCGGCGGATCGAGCGAAGCTCCACGACCAGCTCGTCGCGGAAGCGCTCCGCCCGCCCGGAGACCGCCACGAGGTCGCCGCGCTCGAACTGGCTCGCCAGGAAGTCCGCGTCGCGGAATGCCCGTGCGGGAACCGCGCCGGTCCGGTCGCGCAGCTCGACGGCCAGGTAGGGCGAGCCGTTGCGCGCCGTGAGCCGGTCCTTGCGCGAGCATGCGAACACGCCTGAGAGCTCGCCGCCCGCGCGTAGCTCGGCGACCGTCGTGCGCTCGTCGACCACGGTGGACATGGCCCAATGGTGCAGGGGTGACCGGACGCCGCCTCGGGTACCGTGAGCGTCATGAGCGACGTGCTCTGGAGCGACCGGCCGCAGCTGCGCAGCCCGATCATGGTGTGCGCGTTCAAGGGCTGGAACGACGCCGGCGAGGCCGCCTCGGCGGCGCTGTCGTTCATCCACGACCACTTCGAGAGCCATCAGGTGGCAAGCGTCGATCCGGAGGAGTTCTACGACTTCACCGCGGTCCGGCCGACAGTGCGGCTGACCGAGGGGCTGACACGCGAGATCGACTGGCCGGAGAACCGTTTCTCGGCCGCGCAGATTCCCGGCGCCGAGAGCGACCTGGTGATGATCCAGGGCACGGAGCCGTCGCTTCGCTGGGGGCGCTTCACCGACACGATCGTCTCCGTCGCGCGCGAGCTCGGCGTGCGCATGGTGGTCACGCTCGGCGCGCTGCTCGCCGACGTGCCCCACAGCCGCCCCGTCTCGATCACCGGCCTGGCCTCGGACGAGGAGCTCGTCAAGCGGCTGGGCTTCGAGCGCACCACGTACGAGGGCCCGACCGGCATCGTCGGCGTCCTGCATCACGCCTGCGCCGCCCAGGGCATCCCCTCGGCGAGCCTCTGGGCCTCCGCGCCCCACTACGTGGCGGCCACGCCGAACCCGAAGGTCGCGCTGGCGCTCGTGCGGGCTTTCGAGGGCGCCGCCGGGCTGGCAGTCGACGCCGGCGAGCTGGAGGAGGCCGCCGATGACTATGAGACCCAGGTCAGCGCCGCCGTCGCGAGCGACCCCGAGGTGAAGGCGTTCGTCGAGCGGCTGGAGTCGGCGATGGACGAGGTCGAGGCCGAGAATCCCTCGGAGGAGCGCATCCCCTCGGCGGACACGATCGCGCGCGACTTCCAGCGCTTCCTGCGCCAACGGGGGCCGAACGGGCCCGAGGGGCTGGCCTAGCCCACCTCGCTCGCGGCGTAGCGGCTCAGCCCGTCGCGGATCCAGGCGGGCATCTCGGTCCGCTTCCAGCTCGTGGCGTCCACGAAGACGTGCTCGAGCCGGCCCTGGACCAGCGTCGTCCCGTCCCGCACGACGTCGATCTCCGTCGTCACGCTCGTGTCGCCCAGCCGGGTCACGCGCGCCTGCAGCCGCAGGACGTCGTCGTAGCGGGCCGGCGCGCGGAAGCGGAGGTTGGCCTCGGCCACGACGGCGTCGACCCCTCGCTCCGCCATCTCCTGCCACGGACAGACCGCATCCCGCCACAGCTCGGTGATGGCGACGTCGAAATAGAGCAGGTAGTTCGCGTTGAAGACGATCCCCTGCAAGTCGCACTCGCCGTAGCGAACGCGGAGCTCGTGGACGAAGGGGTCGGCCACGTGGTTACTTCTCGGCTGCCGGGCAGATGATCCGGTAGTCGCAGAACGAGCACACCTCGTGGCTCGGCGTCGGCTCGAACTCCTGCCGGCCGATCCCCTCGGCGATGTCGGCGATCGTCGCCTTCACGCGCTCGAGCTCCTCTTCGGAGTGCTCGACCGGCACCTTCTCGCCGGTCAGCACGTAGAAGTAGCTCTGCGCGGCGGTCTCGAGCCGCCAGGACTCCCTGGCACCCATCTGGTAGAGCGAGAGCTGCACGTCCTCGCGCAGATCCGCCGCGCTCTTCGCCTTGCCCGTCTTGTAGTCGATCAGCTCATAGCTGCCGTCGGGGCGGCGGTCCACGCGGTCCACCCGGCCGCGCAGCAGATGGGGCCCGAGCCGGAAGGCGAAGCTGCGCTCGAACCAGACCGGCTCCGCGTCGCTGTCGCGGTCCAGCTCCCAGTAGCGCTCGAGCGCCTCGACGGCGCGCGCCCTGAACTGCCGCTCGTCGTCGCTGTCGCCGAAGCCGGACCGGCGCCAGCTCGACTCGAACAGCTCGAACAGCTGCTCCCGCGACGCGCCGTCCATCGCATGGAAGCGCTCCAGCACCTGGTGGAGCACGATCCCGAAGCGCTGGTGGATCGTGGCTTCCTGGGGAATGCGGAAGACGCGCGCGAACTTGTACTTGAGCGGGCAGATCCGGTAGGTGTCGATGTCGGAGGCGGACAGCATCAGTCCGTCGCCCCGACGCGGGATGAAGGGGTCCAGCGACGGCTCGCCGGTCTCGTCCACGACGACCGGGCGCCGCTCGGGGTCGCGCGCCGTGTCGAGCAGCCAGTCGTCGAGCGCGGAGGACTGGAGGATCTCGCGTTGCTCGGGGGTCGCCTGCTGCAGCAGGATCTCGTTCACCTCCGGTAGGGCATCCGCCACAGCCTGTCCGCCCTTGGCGCGTTCGATCAGGGCCGCGACCTTGACAAGCTCCAGGTACCGCGCCGCGGCCTGGGCGACGTCGAGATAGGTGTCGAGTCGCATCTCGCCCAGGCGGCCCCCCACACGGGCCACCGTGTCGAGCAGCTCGTCGCGCATGATCCTGAAGGTGGAATGGAGCCCCTCGGCCGGGCCGAAGAGCTCCTCCTCGAAGACCTCTTCGTTCGCCTCGAGAGCGGTCCTGGCGTCGTCGTAGAACGGCGACGGGCGAAGCGTGGAGGTCCCGGCGCCGCGCTCCGGCCAGGACAGCACGAGGGTCTTCCGGGCGCGGGTCATGGCCACGTGCAGCAGGCGCCGCATCTCCGCCTCGTGCGCGTCGCGGCCGGCGGACTGAGGGAGCGACTCCTTGAGCAGCACGTCCGGGATGTCCTCCGACCCGCGGCGCCAAGCGCCCGGCATCCGCGACGACGAGAGGCCCAACACGAATACGTGGTCGAACTCGAGCCCCTTCGCCGCGTGCATCGTCATCACCCTGATCGCGGAGACCGCGGGCGCCGCCGACGCCTCCTCCTCGCGCAGGCCGGACTCGGCCACCGCGGCCAGGTAGCGGGTGAAGTCGCGCACCGTGGCGTGCGGCTCGCGCGCCATGAAGGCGCTGGCGAGCTCGGAGAGCTTGGCGATGTTGCGCAGCCGCTCGACCGTGTCGGCCTGGGTGGCGAACACCTGCTGGCGACGCAGTCCGATCCGCTCGATCAGGCGCAGCACGAACGCGTCCGGCCGCCGGTCCTCGAACGCCGTGGAGGCGGAGCGGTAGAGCTTCTGGAACGCCTGCACCCGATCCCGCCCCTCGGGCGAGAGCTGCGGTCCCTCCAGGGCGGAGGCCATGGCGGAGGGCATGTCGAGCCGGCGCCGGCGCGCGAGCTGGGTGAGGCGTGCGACGTCGACGGAGCGCAGCTCGATCGGGGGTCGGGTCAGCACCCGGACGACGGCGCCCGAGTCGCCCGGGTCCGCCAGGGCCCGAAGCCACGCGAGCATGTCGCGCACCTCGGCCCGCTGGAAGTAGGCAGCGGACCCCATCAACCGGAACGGCAGCGCGCGCTCCTCCAGCGCCGAGGCGATCAGCTGGCCCTCGTTCTTCACGGACCGCACGAGCACGCAGAGCTCGGCCGGCGGAACGTCATCCTGGACTATCAGCCGCTCGGCCGCCGCCGCGGTGGCCTGCGCCTGCGCGCGCTCCGACCGGCAGCGCCAGAAGCGCACCGCTCCCCCGGCGGGGCCGGTGAGCCGCTTGCCGATGCGGTCGGGCGCCGGCTCGATCACCGCCGTCGCCGCGTCGAGGATCCGGCGCCCCGAGCGATAGTTCCGCTCCAGGCGCACGATCGTCGTGTCGGCGAGCTCGCGCTCGAACTCGCGCAGGTTCTTCACCGAGGCGCCCCGGAAGCGGTAGATGGCCTGGTCGTCGTCGCCGACCACCGTCACGTTGCGGTGCTCCTCGACCAGCAGCCGCAGGAGCATCCCCTGCGCGAAGTTCGTGTCCTGGTATTCGTCGACCAGCACGTGACGGAAGCGGCGAGCCGTGCGCTCACGTACGTGCGGGTGCTCGTGCAGCAGCCGGAAGGCCCGCAGGATCAGGTCGCCGAAGTCGAGCGCGCCGCGCTCGGCGAGCAGTCGGTCGTGGTCGGCGTAGAGCGCGGCGAACTCGAGCTCGCGGGCCGCGGCGCCGCGGCCGGAGTCGTCACCGGCGCCCGCCGTCAGGGCCTCGGCGTACGCGCGGTAGTCGTCGGCCCCGATCATCTCGTCCTTCAGTCGGTCGATCCTGGAGACGAAGCTCGCGAGCAGCGGCGCCGGGTTGCCGCGAATCTCGTGCCGACGCAGCGAGAGCTCGTCCAGGCGGTCGAGCAGCAGCGCCAGGCGGTCCGCCGGCGTCACCGGGGAGAAGAACGGGTCGACCCCCGCCTCGAGCGCCTCGTCCGCCAGCAGGCGCGAGCAGAACGCGTGGAAGGTGGCGACGTGCAGCTCCTCGTAGGGCGCGCGGATCAGGGTCTCGAGCCGCTCGCGCATCTCGGCGGCGGCAGGCGAGGAGAAGGTGAGCGCCAGCACCTCGTCCGGGGTGCTTCCCTGGTCGACGAGCCAGGCGAACCGGCGCGTGAGCACGCGGGTCTTACCGGTGCCCGCTCCGGCCACGACCAGCATTGGCCCGCCGGGGTGGGTGACGGCCCGCTGCTGCTCGGGATTCAGGCCGTCCAGGGCGGATGGCATCCCCGCCTAGGATACGCCGCCGCCGGGGTGCTCAAGGGCTCGCCAGGGACCGTTTTCGGCGCGGCGATGGTTACGGCCGGGTCGCGGAGGGAACCAGACCGGCCATGGCACGACTGAGGCGCGCCGACTGCTCGGCGCCGGGCATCAGACGCCGGCGTCGCGGCAAGGGCTTCGAGTACCTGGACGAGGACGGCCGGACGATCACTGAACCCAGCGTGCTCGAGCGCGTCCGCGAGCTCAGCATCCCCCCGGCTTGGGAGGACGTCTGGATCTGCCCCTGGCCGCTCGGCCACATCCAGGCCACGGGGACCGACGCCGCGGGACGCAAGCAGTACCGCTACCACGATCACTGGCGCGAGCGCCGCGATCGCCAGAAGTTCGAGTCGATGGAGGAGTTCGCCCGCTCGCTGCCCCGGCTGCGCAAGCGCGTCGACCGGGACCTCGCTCTCGACGGCATGCCGCGCGAGCGCGTGCTGGCCTGCGCCACCCGGCTGCTCGACCGCGGGTTCTTCCGCATCGGCTCAGAGGACTACGCGGAGGAGAACGACACCTACGGCGTAGCCACCATGCGCAAGCGCCACGTGCGCGTCGACGACGAAGTCGTGACATTCGACTACGAGTCGAAGGGCGGCAAACGCCGGATGCAGGCCTTCGGCGACCCGGCGGTGGCAGAGATAGTGCGCAGCCTCAGGCGGCGCCGCGGCGGCAGCCAGGAGCTGCTCGCGTTCAAGGAGGACGGCCGCTGGAGGGACGTCAAGTCCCCTGATGTCAACGAGTACGTGCGGGAGGCGGCTGGAGGCGACTTCAGCGCGAAGGACTTCCGGACCTGGGGCGCGACCGTGCTGGCAGCCGTGGCGCTCGGCGTGTCTGGCGCGGCAGCCGCCGAGGGGACGAAGACGGCTCGCAAGAGGGCGAAGACGCGCGCGATCAAGGAGGTGGCGCGCTACCTGGGGAACACCCCCGCGGTCGCGCGCGCCTCTTACATCGACCCGCGCGTCTTCGATCGCTTCGACGGCGGGGTCACGATCGGCGGCATCCTGCCGACCCTGGCGGAGGACACCGCGGCCTGGCCCGACGTCCAGCATCAGGTCGAGGAGGCCGTGCTCGACCTGATCGCGGACGAGCGGGAGTCCGACGCGCTCGAGGAAGTGGCCTGAGCTTCAGGCTGCCGCGGGCTCGTCGGGATCCGGTGTCTCCGGTCCCTTCGGGTCCGGCTGGGGCGCGTCGGGTGCGCCCGGCTCGGGCTGCTGCGGCGGCGAGGGCTCCGGGACTCCCGGAGAGTCGGGCGGCGGCGCGGGATCCGGCCCGGGATCGGGCACGTCCGGACCGCTCGGCGGGTCCGGTGTCGGCTGCTCCGGGCCTACGGGCGAGGGGACCTCGAGCGTGGAGGGCGCGTCGGCCATCGGCTGCGGTGGTGCCCGGTGCCACCGTCGGCCAAACGCCGTGAGCTACTTGTTTCACCAAGGGTCGGGGTGGAAACGAGCGGTCCATGCCTCCCGCCGCCATCCTCGACATCGACGGAACGCTCGTCGACACGAACTACCACCACGCGCTCGCGTGGTACCGCGCGTTCCGCCAGCACCAGATCGTGCTGCCGCTGTGGCAGGTTCACCGCCACATCGGCATGGGCGGGGACCATCTGGTCGAGGCGCTCTGCGACGAACAGGTGGAGCGTGAGAAGGGCGACGACATCCGCCAGGCCGAGAAGGCGTTGTACCTCGCGCTGATCGAGGAGGTGGAGCCGCTCGAGGGGGCGCGCGAGCTGATCAGGGACCTCAAGGAGGGCGGGCACGCCGTCGTGCTGGCCAGCTCCGCGAAGCAGGAGGAGGTCGAGCACTACCTCGAGCTGCTCGACGCCAGGGAGGTCGCCGACGGCTGGACCACCTCCGCGGACGTCGAGGCGACGAAGCCGGAGCCGGACCTGGTCAACGCGGCGGTCGAGAAGGCGGACAGCGACAGCTCGGTGATGGTCGGCGACTCGACCTGGGACTGCGAGGCCGCCAAGCGCGCCGGCCTCGAGACGATCGGAGTCCTCACGGGCGGTTTCTCCGAGCAGGAGCTGCTCGACGCCGGCGCGGCCTGCGTCTTCAGCTCGATCGAGGAGCTGCGCCGCTCGCTGGACGAGACGCCGCTCCGCCGCTCCTAGACGTCGAGCTGCGCCTGGACCGGCGGGTAGATCACCCGGCCTCGATCCACGACGGCGAAGCCGGTGAGCCCGTGTGGCTCCGTCCCGCCGCGGGCGTCGATGTGGAGCACCTCGAGGCCCCGTGCGAGGACGGCGTCGGAGAGCAGGCGCCGGTGGCAGCGCGTCCACTGTGCCTCGGCGCACATCACGGCTGTGGGGCGAGCGGCGGCGAGCTCGAGCAGGCGCTCCAGGGCGGACACGAACTCGGCGGAGCCCATGTGGTCGGCATAGCCCTGGAACTGGTCGCTGCGCCAGCCTGCGTTCGGCGATCCCGTGACCGGCCGCCGCCGGCCGCCCAGCTCGGCCATGTGCTCGTACCCGATCCCGCTCGCAGCCAGCAGGGGCTCGAGCTCGCCGGCGTTGAAGTGGGGCACGCGGCGCGACGCCGGATGGCGGCGGACGTCGGCCACCAGGCCGATCTCGAACGCCCGCAGCAGCCCCAGGAACGGCTCGGGGTCGTGCGTCGAGTGCCCGATCGTGAAAATCCCCTCGATGGCGAAGAGGCTAGGCAGCTACGAGGCGAAGCGGGACTTCGACTCGACCCCCGAGCCGCGCGGCCGGAAGAAGGGCGGCGCCGCGGCCGGACCCCGCTTCGTCGTGCAGGAGCATCACGCGCGGCGCCTCCACTGGGACCTGCGGCTCGAGCACGGCGGCGCGCTCGCGTCGTGGGCCGTGCCGCGAGGGATCCCGGCGCACCCGGACGAGAACCGCTTGGCGGTCCACACCGAGGACCACCCGCTCGAGTACCTCGAGTTCGAGGGCGAGATCCCGCACGGCGAGTACGGCGCGGGGACGATGTCGGTCTGGGACGCCGGCACCTACGAGGCCGAGAAGTTCCGCGACAAGGAGGTGATCGCGGTCTTCCACGGCGAGCGGGTGCGGGGCAGGTACGCGCTCTTCCACACCAAGGGCGACGACTGGATGATCCACCGGATGGACCCCCCGGAGGACCCGGCCTACGAGCCGATGCCGGAGGGGCTCACGCCGATGCTCGCCCGGACCGGGCCGTTGCCGCGCGAGGACGGCGGCTGGGCCTACGAGGTCAAGTGGGACGGCATCCGCGCGCTGCTCTATGCGGACCACGGCCACCACGAGCTCCAGGGCCGGAACCACACCGACTTCACGCCGCGCTACCCGGAGCTGCGCGAGCTGGCGCGCTCGCTGGGGGCGCGACGGCTGATCCTGGACGGCGAGGTCGTGGCGCTCGACGAGCACGGGCGCCCGAGCTTCGAGCGCCTCCAGACCCGCATGCACCTGGCCTCCGACTCCGCCGTCCGGCGGCGCATGCGCGACACGCCCGTCACCTATGTCATCTTCGACCTGCTCTACCTCGACGGGCACTCCACCGCTCCCCTCGCCTACGAGGAGCGCCGTCGCCTGCTCGACGAGCTCGAGCTCGAGGGCTCCCACTGGCGGGCGCCCGCCTATCACCGCGGCGAGGGAAAGGCCCTGCTCGGCGCCACCAGGGAGCTGGGTGTGGAGGGCGTCGTCGCCAAGCGCCTCGACAGCACATACGAGCCGGGTCGCCGCACGGGTGCCTGGCTCAAGGTGAAGAACGTCTGTACCCAGGACGTCGTTATCGGCGGCTACAGCCCCGGAGAGGGGCGGCGGCGGGGCCGCGTCGGGGCGCTGGCCATCGGCTACAACCAGGACGAAAGGCTGGTCTACGCGGGCAAGGTGGGCACCGGCTTCACCGAGCAGACGCTGGCCATGCTCGCTCGCGAGCTCGGCTCCCTCGAGCGAGCGGAGAGCCCCTTCGAGGGCCGCCAACCTCCGAAGGACACGATCTTCGTGGAGCCACGGCTGGTCGCGCACGTGGAGTTCCGCGAGTGGACGAAGTCGGGGACGCTTCGCGCGCCGTCCTTCAAGGGCCTCAGGCCGGACGTGGAGCCCGGCGAGGTCGCCCGCGAGCCGCAGTCCGGGGAGCGCGGATAGGCGCAAGTTCCCGCCCGCGCAGGCGTGCGCGCCGTCCCGGCCGGGTACCGTTAGGGGCGATGCCGAGGGCAATCTGGAGCGGCGCGATCAGCTTCGGGCTGGTCAACATCCCGGTGAAGCTGTTCAGCGCGGTCTCACGCAAGACCGTCCGCTTCCACCAGATCGACCGCGAGACCAACCAGCGCATCCAGCAGAAGCGCGTCAACCCCGAGACGGGCGACGAGGTGCCGTGGGAGAACCTCGTCAAGGGCTACGAGATCGGCCCCGATCGCTACGTCGTGATCACCCCCGAGGAGCTCGAGGCGGTCGAGCCGCAGAAGACGCGCACGATCGACATCGAGGACTTCGTGGACCTCGACCAGATCGATCCGATCTTCTACGACCACCCGTACTACCTCGCGCCGGACAAGGGAGCGGAGAAGGCCTACAAGCTCCTGCTCGACGCCATGAACGAGGCCGGCAAGGTGGCGATCGCGCGCGTCGTCATTCGCTCGAAGGAGAACCTGGTCGCGATCCGTCCCCACGGCGGCGTGCTGACCATGGAGACGATGCTCTTCTCGGACGAGGTCGTGCCTCCCGACTCGCTCGACGAGCTACCCGAGGACGGCGCGAAGAAGACCACCAAGAAGGAGCTGCAGATGGCGCAGCAGCTGATCGACTCGCTGTCGGGCGACTTCGAGCCCGACAAGTACCGCGACGAGTACCGCGACCGGGTGCTCGAGATGATCGAGCGCAAGGCCGGCGGCGAGGAGATCGTGGTGGAGTCGGCGCCCGAGGAGCCCAAGAAGGTCCCGGACCTGATGGCCGCGCTCGAGGCGAGCATCCAGGCCAGCAAGAGCCAGGGCGGGGGGAGCAAGCCGAAGTCCAAGCAGCGAACCGGCAGCTCCAACGGCGCCAAGAGCCGGTCGGGCTCGAAGTCGAGCTCCTCGAAGCGGAAGACCGCGAAGAAGTCGTAGGGCGGCGTGGCCGCCGCGACGCGGGTGCAGGTCGATGTCGACGGCCACCGCCTGAGCCTCTCGAACCTCGACAAGGTGATGTACCCCGCGGTCGGCTTCACCAAGGGCCAGGTGATCGACTACTACACGCGCGTCGCCCCCTACGTGCTCCCGCACCTGGACGGCCGGCCACTGACGCTCAAGCGCTATCCGAACGGGGTCGACGGGGAGTTCTTCTACGAGAAGCAGTGCCCCTCGCACCGCCCCGACTGGGTCCGCACCGAGCGGATCGAGGCGCGCCGCAAGGCCATCGACTTCTGCGTCTGCGACGACCTGGCGACGCTCGTCTGGGCGGCGAACCTGGCCGACCTCGAGCTTCACCCCTCGCTGTCGCGCGCGGAGGACATCGAGCGGCCCACCGCCATGGCATTCGACCTCGACCCCGGCCAGCCGGCCGGCATCCTCGAGTGCTGCCGCGTCGGGCTGTGGCTGCGCGACACGCTCGCCGAGCTCGGCCTCCAGTGCTTCCCGAAGACGTCCGGTTCGAAGGGGCTCCAGGTCTACGCCCCGCTCAACACACCGGTCACCTACGACGACACCAAGCCCCTGGCCAACGCCCTTGCGCGCCACCTGGAGTCCCAGCACCCGGAGCTCGTCGTCTCGAGCATGAAGAAGGAGCTGCGCGGCGGGAAGGTCCTGATCGACTGGAGCCAGAACGACGAGCACAAGACCACGGTCTGCGTCTACTCGCTGCGGGCCAGGGAAAGCCCGACGGTCTCTACCCCGCTCGAATGGGACGAGGTCGAGGCGGCGCTCGCCGCGGAGGACGCCGGCGCCCTGGTCTTCGAGGCGGAGGAGGTGCTCGAGCGCACGGCGGAGCGCGGCGACCTGTTCGAGCCCGTGGTGCGCCTCGAGCAGGAATTGCCCGAGCTGTAGCGTTCGCGGGAGTGGTCGATTGGTCGCTAGCCCGCCAGATAGCGCGCTTCGCGGCGGGCTCCGACGGAGTGCCCGACCTGGGGGTCGACCTTGCGGCGCTCGTTTCCGAGATGGAGCCGCACGTGGCCCGCGAAACCGGTCTCGAGCTGGGGTCCCCGGTGCCGCCGCCCGAGCTGCTCGGCCGCGGCGACTGGGCGGCGATGAACCTGGAGGCGCTCGCCGGCCTGCTCGACCCGGTGGCGGAGCGCCTCGACCGCCGCATGGGGTCCGCCGGGCCGCTGGCGCCGGCCCTGCGCGCCGGGGCGAGCGCCACGCTCGCGGCGGAGGCGGGTCTCGTATTCGGCTACGTCTCGCAGCGCGTGCTCGGGCAGTACGAGCTGTCCCTGCTCCAGGCCGGGACCAGCCCGGGCGCCGGCGCTCCGCCGCGGCTCGTCTTCGTCGCGCCGAACCTGGAGCGGGCTGTCGATGAGCTCGGCGTCGACGGCGACAGCTTCTACGGCTGGATCGCGATCCACGAGCTCACGCACGTGTTCCAGTTCCAGGGGGTGTCGTGGCTGCGCGACCACGTCGCGGGCCTCGTGCGCGAGTACCTGCGGACCGTGGAGGTGCGGATCGAGTCCGGCGCGGCGGGCGGCATTCCCGCGCTGCCGGATCTGTCGCGCTTGGTCGAGGCGTTCCGCGAAGGCGGCCTGGCGGCGCTGGTCCAGACCCACGAGCAACGCGACGTGATGGATCGGATCCAGGCGACCATGGCCGTGATCGAGGGTTACTCGGAGCACGTGATGGACGCCCTGGGCGCACGCCTGCTTCCGGGCTGGGACGGCCTGCGGGAGGCGATGGAGCGCCGGCGGCGCAACCGCTCCGCGCCCGAGCGCATCCTGGAGCGACTGCTCGGCCTGAACCTCAAGTTGCGCCAGTACGAGCTCGGGCGCGCCTTCTGCTCCGGGGTCGCCGAGCGGGAGGGGATGGAGGCGCTGAACGCCGTCTGGGACTCGCCGAAGGCGATGCCCACGACGAGTGAGCTGGATCGCCCGGCGGCCTGGCTGGCACGCGTGCGGCCGAGCTCTCCCGCCCCTGCCTAGAGCGGTTTTCGCGGGCCCCTGTAACCGTCTGGACATCGAGGTTTACAAACATGTGTTCGCCGGTATACTTCTACCGAGCTTAGAACTAATAGACCAAGAGAAACCCCGATCCACCCGTTCTCGGGAAGGAGAGTGGAAAGCCAAAATGGCTACCCAGACCGAAACACAGAGGAAGGCCACGGCCCGTAAGGCCGCCCGCACCCGGCGTCGCAATGCCGCCAAGCGCAGCCAGGCCGCTCGCAAGTCCGCAGAAACGCGCGCGCAGGCCGAGCTCGGCACCATCGGTGTCGTCCAGGCGCAGGCGGAGCGCGCGGTGCTGATCCCGGTCGGCGCGTGGCTGACCGCCCGCGACACGCTCGTCGACGCGGCCCGCCCGTATTACCAGGGCCGCCAGAGCGCCGAGCGCGAGCTGTCCAAGCTCCAGCGCCAGCTGTCGACGAACCTGCGGCGCTACGAGCGTCGCGGCGCGACCGCCCGCAACCGCCTCCAGCGCGAGGCCAAGCGGACGCGCACCCGCGTCGAGCGCGAGCTCAGGCAACGGCGCACCCGTGCGACTCGCCTCGTGCGGCGTAACCGCCGTGACGTCGAGCGCCAGGTGAAGGCCACCCGGCGGGACGCGCGCGGACAGGCCGATGGCTTCGTGCAGCGCGTTCAGAGCCAGGTCGGCGCGTAGCACCGGCCTTCGAGGCTTCCCCCCGGGCCGGGACGGAGAGACCCGGCGCCGGGGGAGAACTGCCGGCCAAGAAACATCCAACGCCGGCAGTGAGCAGTATCTCTCCTCCCTCAGAAAGCGAATGGGGCTCTTCCGAGAGCCCCGTTCGCCTTTGAGGGGCCGGAGGCCGCTCCCGGCTCTCTGCGAGAATTCCACTGTGCCTACCAGGGACCAGATAGAAGACGCCCTCAGCAGGGTGATCGACCCTGAGCTGCGGAAGGACATCGTCTCGCTCGGGATGGTGCGCTCGATCGAGCAGCCGGAGCCGGGGCGCGTGGACGTGATGGTCTCGCTCACGACCCCGGGCTGCCCGATTCGCTCGCACTTCCAGGAGGCGGTCGTGCAGAACGTCGGTGCCCTCGACGGCGTGGACAGGGTCGGCGTCGACTTCGACGTCCTCTCGGCCGACGAGAAGCAGACGCTCCAGCAGCGCCTGGGCCGCCCGGGAGGGCTGCCGGAGGGCGCCCTGGCGGCTGTCAGGAACGTGGTCTGCGTCGCCTCCGGCAAGGGCGGCGTCGGCAAGTCGACGATGACGGCCAACCTCGCCGCCGCTCTGCAGGCCGAGGGCAAGCGGGCGGCTGCGATGGACGCCGACGTCTGGGGCTACTCGATCCCTCGCATGCTGGGGGTCCACGGGCGGCCAACGGTCTCCGCCGAGCGCAAGATCCTGCCGCTCGAGGCCGCCGGCGGAGTGCAGGCGATCTCGATCGAGTTCTTCCTCTCCGAGCCCGATCAGGCGATCACCTGGCGCGGGCCGATGCTGCACAAGGCGATCCGCCAGTTCCTCGAGGACGTGGACTGGGGCGAGCTCGACTACCTGCTGATCGACCTGCCGCCTGGGACCGGCGACGTGTCGATGACCCTCGCCCAGCTGCTTCCGCAGGCGAAGTTCGTGATCGTGACCACGCCCCAGCCCGCCGCTCAGCACGTGGCCAAGCGTGCCGCCGAGACGGCGTTGCGCTTCGACCTGGAGCTCACGGGCGTGGTCGAGAACATGTCCGGCTTCACGACGCCCGACGGCCAGCGGTTCACGATCTTCGGCGAGGGCGGAGGCCAGCTGCTCGCGGACGAGCTCGACGTGCCCCTGCTCGGCAAGGTCCCGCTCCAGGAGGAGTTGCGAGTCAGCGCGGACCGCGGGCTGCCGCTCGTGCTCGAGGATCCCGACGCGCCCGCCTCCCAGGCGATCTACCACACCGCGCGCGGGCTGATCGCGGCCACCCCGCAGGAGCTGCCGACGCTCCAGGCGCCGAGCGGCGCGCCCCTCGAGGGCCTCAGCGGTACGCCGCTGCCGATGCGCTAGGCAGCAGCCCCAGGCCCCGAGCAGGCGACAGCCGACTTAGGCTTCCCCGCCGTGCCCGCAGTCAATGCGATCCGCGTCCTCCCGGACCGGAGCCCTGGGCGAGAGCAGGCAGACCCGGACCATCCCCCTGCCTGCGCCGCGGTCGGGGGCAGCAGGGCGCTCGAGGACGGTCTGGAAGCCGTAGCCGGGCAGTCGCCGGCCGGCCTCGAGGAACGCGCCCTCGTCGTGGAACTCGACCAGCAGGTGAGTCCGCAGCCGTTCCAGCAGATGCTTCGCGCCGGCCAGGACGTCGAGTTCCGCGCCCTCCACGTCGATCTTCACCATGGCGGGCCCGGGCCCGTTGGCTGCGAGTCCGTCCAAGGTCTGGCATGGAACGACGAGCTCCGTCTCGCCCGGCTCGCGGATCAGGCGCCACATGGCGCCCCGGCGATGGGGGCTCATGCGCGCCGTGCCGCTCTCCGCTGCCACCGCCGTGGCTTCGACCCGGACGTTGCGGGCGTCGTTCAGTTGCAACGACCGCCGCAGCAGGCGGATGTTGCCGGGCACGGGCTCGAGCGCCAGAACCTGGCCCGCCGGGCCGACCAGGCGTGCGCCGAGCAGGCTGAAGAAGCCCACATGCGCCCCGATGTCCCAGAAGGCGTCGCCGGGCCGAAGGATGTCCGCGAGGGCCCGCTGGGTCTCCCGCTCGTAGGTGCCCGTCCAGTAGAAGGCGTCGTAGCGCAGGTTCGCTGCCAGCCGGATCCCTCGCGCTGGGCCGCTGAGCACAGGGAGGCTCATCGCTCTGTTTGGCAGCAGGGGTCGGAGGAGCGGTCCGGCGACGCGGGTCCAGCCCGCTCCCTCCGCTGTCAGCCGCCGGCGCATCCCGGCTCGAGCAGCGCCGGTCCGGCGACCCGGGCCGCCGCCCTTCGGAGGAGCTGAGGGGGTGGGACTATCGCTCAAGAGGCTCCCTTCCAGGCCCGCGCTCGGGTCGCCTGTGGCCGCCAGCCTCGCCGGAAAGGCGGTCGAGACGCTACTGCAGCTCCTGCTCGTCACCTTGGTGCCACGGGTGCTCGGGCCCTCCGAGTACGGCCGCTTCGCGCTGGTCCTCGCGCTGGTCACGATCGGCTCAGCCTCGGTCTCCTTCAGCGGGCCGACCGTCATGTCGCGCTTCGTGCCCACCGTCGAGGCGACGCGTCGCCCCGCCGTGGCTCGTGCCCTGCTGGCGCGCCTGGCGCGCTGGCGTGCGCTGCAGGTCCTGATGCTCGGGGCGCTTCCGGGCGCGGCGGTGGCGGCCCTCGTGCCCGCGCGGGTGCCCGTCTGGATCGCGGCCCTCGTGGTGGGCGCCTTCGCCCTGGACGTCGCGGCGACCCTCGTGTTCCAGGTCGCCCTCGGACTGGGGAGAGCCGGCCTCTGGAGCTTTCGCTTCCCGGTGCAGTACGGCATCCTCGTGCTCGCCGCCGTGCTGCTCGATGCCGCGCTGGGGCCGGCGGCCGCGGTCGGCGCGATCGCCGTAGCCGCGGGCGGCACGTTCGCCGTTGGGGCCGCCACGGCGCTCGGCCCGATCCGGCGGGCGGCGCGCGACGAGCAGGTCCCCGTAGGGGCCCTGCGCTTCGGGGCACTTCAGGGCGCCAGTGGAGTTTTCTCCCTGGTCGCGACCAGAGGCTGCGTGGTGGTGGCGGCGCTGATGTCCGGCTCGAGGCAGCAGACCGGCTTCGCCGCGCTGGCCATCGGGGTCGCGCTCGCGGGCATGCAGGTGGTGGTCCAGATCTTCGCGGTGGAGCTGCCCGGTCTGGCGGAGCGGGCCGGAATACGCGCCGAGGGCGCCAGGAATGGGCTGGCGGGCGCGGAGCGCTCCGCGCTTGCCCTCGCCTGGCGGTCCGAGTGGATCGTCCTTCTTCTGGCAGCGGCCGCGGTGTTCCTAGTGGAGCCGGGCCTGCGTATCGCGGTGAGCCGGCCGTTCGCCGGCGCCGCCGATGCCTTCTATCCGGCTCTCGGCTTCCTCGTGCTCACGCCGGTCTCGGCGCTCGCGACCCAGGCCGCCGCGCTCAGGCTGCGGCCGTCCGCGCGTCTCCTGTCCACGGCGGCTGGAGCACTGGCCTTCGGGGTGACGGCGGTGCTCGCCGTTCCCGCCTGGGAGGCCGCGGGCGCCACCAGCGCCGTCCTGGTCGGCGCGGCAGTGACGAACGTGGTCTCGGCCTGGCTGTTTCCGGACCTGCTACGCGGCCGACTTCTCGCCCTGTCCCTGGTGGGAGCCGCTGTCGTCACGGGTGTGGGGGCTCTGCGCTAGGGGCACGGGGAGCGGCTTGGGGGGCTCCAGGCGGCGCTGGCCGGCCGCTGGGCTCGAGCGGACGCTGAGCGACGCGAAGCTCGACTCCGGCGGCTCCGGCCGGCCGGCTCGGATGTACTGGAGCACGCCCGCCGGAACGGTCAGTGCGGAGACGAGGTGATGAATCACATGAAGCAGGAATGCGGCGGGCAACGATCGCCGCCCGCTGCGCGCGGCGAGCATGGCGTAGAGGCGGTGGTTGAGGCCGACGATCCCGAGCGAGGCCGCCGAGCCCCAGGCAGCCCGGCGTCGAAGCAGCGAGAGCCCCAGCAGCAGGGACAGGCTGGCGCTCAGGCGATGTCGCCAGCCGAGGTTCAGGTCCGCCGGGACGGAGCGATGCTGCAGAAGCAGGAAGATCCACGGCTTGCCACGCCGGGCGAAGTCCGTGCGCAGCATCTCGCGGAGCGTCCATTGCTTCAGGTGGCTGCCCTGGATGCTGGGGTCAAGCTCGGTCCGGTGACCATGGGCGCAGAGGCGCATGCCGAGGTCGATGTCGCGGATCCACGGGTAGCTCACGTCGAAGCCACCCAGCTCCAGGAAGGCCTCACGACGAATCGCCCCGATCCCCGTCCAGAAGCTGCGGGAGGGGCCGGCGGAGATCTGGTGGACGTGGGTGTGGAGCAGGTTGCGGAAGCTGGACACGAGCCCGCTCGGGGGAGCCTCGTCGTAGGCGCCGAAGAGCGCCGAGAGGGACGGGTCGCGCCCGAACGCCTCCCTGATCCGCGTGAAGGCGTCCGCACGGACCCTCACGTCCGAGTCCACGAACACAAGCACGTCGCCCGTGGCCTTCAGCGCACCCTCGTTGCGCGCCTGCGCCGATCCGAGCGGTGCGGGGCCGTCCGCCACCACCACCTCGTCAGGGGGGTCGTCCGCCGCAACGATGGCCTCCAGGCAGGGGGTGAGCGTCGGCCTCCTGTCAGCCGCGGGCACGATGACGGTCAGCTGGGGCCTGGCCATGGGATGGTCGATCGCGCGAATGCTCATGGGCGAGGGGGCAGGGCGACCTCCGAAGCGGCAAGGGTCGCGCTCCCGATCCCAGCCTCTCCGGCCGACCACCGCCCGGCAGACGATCGCGGCAGGCTAGCACCGTCCCTGGTCGGTCGCGGTCCTGTTCGACAGTGGCGCGAAGCCCTGGACTCGCCCAGCACGAACACCTGCCAGCGGCCGTACGCAGCGATCCGGTGCGTGGACGGTGGCTTGCCCCGCCCCGGCCTCATGTCCCTGCCGCGAGGTCGGCTGAGCCGGCCGAGGATCTGCCGCCGGGTGGCCAGGAACAGCACCCTGCCGGGAGCAGGGTTGCCTACAACGTCCGCGACGCCCACCTCGAGCAGCCACGCGAGCGAGGGGGCAACCCAGCTCGGCCTGCCCACGAGCTCGCCGCCTCGGCCATGAGTGATCTCACCGATGACCGCCGGTCGACCGCAGGCCAGGACCCGGCTGCGTCCGCCCGTGCGCTCGATCACCGTGCGGAGGTCATGCTCGACGGACGCGCGCTTCGCCGAGCCTCTGACGGACTCCGGCAGCGCCCGCACCCGCGCCGTCGCGAACGGCACGGCCGCGAGCGCGAGCGCCCCCGTCACCGCCAGCCCGCGCCAACCGCCCCCGAGGAACCGCGCGATGCGGGCCGCGCCGACCCCGCCGAGCACGCAGATGAGCGCCGCGGGAGGTATCAGGAACCGGGCCACCGCCGGATAGCTGCCGAGCGTCGCGAGCGCCGACCCCACGATCCAGGCGGCTGCGGCGGCGGCGAGGGCGAGCACCACCCGCTCCCGTCTCCGCGCCGCCGCGACCACCGCGACGAGGGCCGCGAGGTGAACCGGGAGCGGCAACAGCCCCCTGGCGCGCTCCAGCGCCATTCGCGGCCCGCTGGCGATGCCGTGCTCCCGAACGCTCGCGACCGCCTCGCTGCCTGCGCCGAACGGGTCCCCGGAGCCGAGCCAGGGGGGAACGATCCAGAGGATGGGCACCGAAACAACCAGCGACACGAGCAGTG
This sequence comes from Thermoleophilaceae bacterium, assembly GCA_046262995.1. Classification (GTDB taxonomy): domain Bacteria; phylum Actinomycetota; class Thermoleophilia; order Solirubrobacterales; family Thermoleophilaceae; genus JBHELQ01. The sequence continues at coordinate 2,396 of JBHELQ010000146.1, read as the reverse complement.
GGCGGCGTGCCGGCTCCCGGGTCCATACGAATGCCGCGTAGAGGATGAGGAAGGGCCAGACCTCCGGTCGCAGGAGACTTGCCAGGCAGCCGAGAAGAAGCGCTTGCATCCGGTTGCCGTCGAGGTGGCGGTGGATCCCGCCCAGGATGAGGGCGACGAGCAGGCCCTCGGAGGTCCCAAACGCGCCGTAGCGGACCCAGGAGCGATCGGCGAGCCCGTTCTGCCCCGTGGAATCGGCGAGCAACGCGAGCGCCGTGGCGGCCAGGATCCCCGCCGCCACGGCGGTCGCCAATCCGGCCGGTCGCTCGTCTCCGCCCCGCGTCAGCCGGAAGGCAAGGCAGAAGGCGAGCACCAGGGCGAAAAGACTGCCGGTGCGGGCCAGCAACAGCCAGATGTCCGGGGCCGCGCCGCCGAGCGGCGCAACGAGCGTCGTGACCGTGACCGGCAGCGGCTTCCAGGCCGCGCCGGCGCTCGTGTCCAGGTCGAGGTGCCCGACCTCGCGCCCCCAGACCAGCCAGGTCCACGGGTCATTGGCCGGTGTGGAGGGATAGAGCAGCGAGAGCGCCGCGAGTGCTGCGCAGCCTCCGAGCGCCGCGCCCACCAGGGCGGCGGCGCCGCGCCCGCCGGCGCTACGTCTTCGCCTTGTAGTACTCGACGTTGACCTCGGTGTACTTAGTCCACTCGTCGGGGAGCTGGTCCTCGGCGAAGCAGGCGTCCACCGGGCAGGCCTCGACGCAGGCGTCGCAGTCGATGCATTCCTCAGGGTCGATGTAGAGCTGCTCGACCTCGTCGTAGTCGGGCTCGTCCGGCGTGGGGTGGATGCAGTCGACCGGGCAGACCTCCACGCAGGAGTTGTCCTTCTGCCCGATGCAGGGCTCGGCGATGACGTAGGCCATAGGAGCGCGGCATTGTAGCGTTGGCCCGCCGTGATCCTGCTTACAGGCGCCACCGGAACCATCGGCTCCGCAGTGCTCCGGCGCCTGGTCGCCGGGGGGGAATCGGTCCGCTGCCTGGTCCGCGACCCGCGAGGCCTGGGCGACCACCGGGTACGCGTGCAGATCACCCTCGGGAACCTGGGGGATCCGAGCTCGTTTCGCAACGCCATGAGGGGGGTCGACACGGTGCTGCACCTCGGTGCCTCCATCCGCGACCAGCCCCGAGGATCGATCGAGGAGCTTAACTCGGTGGCCACCCTCCGGCTGGTGCAGGCCGCCGAGCGGGCGGGCGTGCGCCGCTTCGTGTTCTTCACCGCTCTGGGAGCCAAGCGGCACTCCCTCACCCGCTTCTTCCGGGCCAAGGCGCTGGCCCAGGAGGCCGTCGAGCGGGCGCGGATGTCCACCACGGTCTTCGCGCCGTCGATCGTCTACACCCCTGGCGATCCCTATCTGACCCTGCTGGAGCGCCTTTCGCTGCTCCCGGTGATGCCCGTATCCGGGTCCGGTCGCGCGCTCTACCAGCCCATCTGGGCCGAGGACGCCGCTGACTGCGTCATCGCCTCGCTGGAGCGCGACGGCGACCGTGCCACCTACGAGCTGGCGGGGCCTCATGTCCTGTCCTACGACGAGATCGTGCACGCCGCCCTGAGGCCCCTGGGTCGCCGGAGGCCGCTGCTGCACGTGCCGCTGGGCGTGGTGCGGGCGTCGCTGCGGCTGCTGGAGCGCATCGTTGGCCCGGCCGCGTTTGCCACCTGGGAGGAGGCCGAGCTGATGGAGGAGCCGATGGTGACCGCCCGCGGCACGGAGGACGCCGAGAAGCTGGGCGTGCGACCGCTGCCCATGCCCGCGGTGCTCGGGTCCTTGTGATGGACCTCTCGGACGCCCTCCGGCGCCAGAACGCCTTCATGGTCGCCTTCGACCTGGCGCTGGGCACCGGCGCCCTGACCGCTCCCGAGGCGACGCTCGCCGTGCTGGGCCACGACGAGCCCTCGCCCGACGCCGCCGAGCTGTTTCGCCGCTGCGGCCCCATCTGGCTCACCTTCGCCGCCGCCCATGCTGTGGCCGCGGCCCGGGGCGATCAGCGCGACTGGTGGGCCGTGGCCTGGCTGCGGGGCACCGAGATCGCCACCGACGCCCTCTGGTCGCGATCGCCCGGATTCAAGAAACCGCTGAACCGGGCGGCGCTATGGGGCGCCGGCGTCTCCAACCTGGCGATGGCCCTCGGCTACGCCTGGATGTCGCGGAACGGCCGCTAGGGACTAGCGCTCGAACCGCCCCCCGTCCGCGGGCGGGATGTTCTGGTTGACCCGGAACAGGTTGTTCGGGTCGTACTTGGCCTTGAGTTGGACCAGGCGGTCATAGTTGTCCTGGTACGTCGCCTTGATTCGGTCCTGCCCTTCCTCCATCATGAAGTTGACGTAAGCGCCCCCGGCGGAATACGGATGCAGCGCCTCCCAGTAG
>JBHELQ010000145.1:0-2317 GCA_046262995.1 Thermoleophilaceae bacterium | reverse complement strand
GCCGCGATACTCGTGTGCGATGCCATCGGTGCTCTGCCCTGTGCTCGTGGGCCGTGGCGCGGAGGTCGCCGAGCTCCACGCCGCCGTGGCCTCCGTTGCCGACGAGCGCTGCGGCAGGAGTCTTTTCCTGATCGGTGAGGCAGGTGTTGGCAAGTCCCGGCTGGCCCGAGAAGCGCTCGACATGGCTCGTCGTTGCCAGTTCAGCGTCCTCTGGGGTCGCGCCACACCCTCAGCCAGCCAAGTGGCCTTCCGACCACTGACCGAGGCGCTCCTCTCCCAGTTCCGGGACGCAGGACCACCCGACGATCCAGAACTCGAGCCGTTCAGACCGATCCTGGCCCGCCTCGTGCCCGAGTGGCGGGGAAATACCGGTGAGCGGACAGACGAGTCGATCGTGCTCCTCGCCGAGGCTGTCCTCCGGGTCCTCCGCGTCCTCGGGCGTGCGCACGGATGCCTGCTCGTCCTCGAGGACCTTCATTGGGCCGATCCGGACACTATGGCGGTCCTCGAGTACCTCACGGACAACCTGGTGTCGGAGCCGGTCGCGTGCGTGTGCACCCTCCGGTCCGAGGAGTCGAGCCCGGCCTTCGCTGTCGCCGGCAGCCTCATCGCCCGGCGTGCCGCCTCCGCCATCGAACTGTCGCCCCTGTCGGGATCGGAGGTCTCCGCCATGGCTCGGGCCTGCCTCGACCTGGCCAGCCTTCCCCGAGAATTCGACGCGATCATCCAGGAATGCTCGGACGGGCTGCCGTTCCTCGTCGAGGAGCTGCTCGCCGGTGCGGCCGGCGCCGGCGTCGTCGTCCAGGCCGATCACGGATGGAGGGTGGAGCCCGGGTTCGAGCCGGCCGTTCCCCGGACCCTCGTCGCCACAGTGGTCGAGCGCCTCGGCGCCGTGGGTCCAACGGCGCGCGCCGTGATCGGCGCGGCCGCCGTCCTCGGCCGACGGTTTGACTGGACGCTCCTTCCCACCATGACGGCGCTGAGCGAGCAGGAGACCGTGGCTGTGCTGGCGCGAGCCACGACGGCGCAGCTGCTCGTCTGCGAGCAACGCGGGTCCGGCTCGTTCCGATTCCGCCACGCCCTCACCCGCGACGCCGTCCTCGGCCAGCTGCTGCCGGGCGAGCGAGCCCTCCTCGCCCGGTCCGCCCTGGGCGCCGTCGAGGTGGCCCACCCCGAGCTCGAGGACGACTGGTGCGATCTGGCTGCACAACTCGCCGGCCAAGCGGGCGACCACGACCGCGCCGCCGCTCTTCTCCTCCAGGCCGGCCGGCGTTCGCTGGCTCGTGGCGCGCTGGCCACTGCGGAGACGACGTTGGAGAGCGCGCGGGCGCTGGCGGTCGACAGCCGCGAGCTCGCCCTCGACGTCAAAGATGCGCTGTGCGAGACGCTGTCATCGGCAGGCAAGGTCGACCGCGCCCTGGACGTGGGGGGCGAGGTGATCACCCAGCTCCAGTCCGCCGGCGGGCCGGCGCCGAGGATCTGCGAGGTGCACCTGCGCCTGGCAAGAGCGGCCGCTTCCACGGGCCGTTGGGACGTCGCCGAGACGCATCTCGCCCGTGCCACCGCGCTGGCTGGTCCCGACGAGTCCCTGACGGCGTGCGCCGAGGCGATCGCCGCCCACGTCCTCATGGGCAGGGATGACCCGGAGCGGGCCGCCGCGGCCGCGCTCTCGGCGCTGGCGGTCGCCGAGCGCGCCGGCCTGCATGAGGTCGCCTGCGAGGCGCTGGAGGTGGTGGAGCGAGGGGCGCGTCTCACCGACGTCGACCGAGCGGAGGAGGCATTCGCGCGCGCCCTTGAGATCGCGAGAAAGCACGGACTCACCGTGTGGCGTGTCCGCGCCCTGTTCGAGCTGGGAACGCTCGACGTTCTTGCCGGTCGGGAGGTGGACCGGCTCTTGGCCGCTCGCGATGCCGCTGTCACGACGGGCGCCCTGGCCCTCGCCGCCCACGTGGATCTCTACATCGCGGTCTGGTACGCGATGCGCCTCGATGGCAACCAAGTGGTTCAAGCCGCTCGACGATGCGGGGACACAGCTCGCAGGTTCGGGATGCAAAAACTGCTGGCGATCTCGCTGATCTTCGAAGCGGACGGGCTGGCCCGGATGGGGCGGCGCGAAGACATGGAAACGCAGATCCAGAAGGCGTTCGCGCTTCGGGGAGACGATCCCGAGGTGTGCGCGATGGCCTGGGCTCATGTCCGCGCCCGGAACTCGCTCATCCAGGAGAACCGCCGGCGGGCGATGCAGGAGCTCGATACTGCGATGCAGTACTTCCGCGACCTGGCGACCGCGCCGGTGGCCATCGGCAGGGCGCTCTGG
>JBHELQ010000144.1:0-20139 GCA_046262995.1 Thermoleophilaceae bacterium | reverse complement strand
GACTACTCGGACGAGATCGCGCGCGAGATCGACGACGAGATCCGCCGCATCGTCGAGGAGGCGCACCAGACCGCCCGCCAGGTCCTGGAGGACCACCGCCAGCAGCTCGACTACGTCTCCGACATCCTGCTGCGCCGCGAGACGATCGAGCGAGAGCAGTTCATCCAGCTGCTCGACGGCAAGACGGAGGAAGACGTGTTCGGGCGCGAGGAGGAGCCGGCGCTGCCCGCGCCGCCGCCCGCCCCCGAGGCGCCTGGCCGCAAGCCCGAGCGGGCGCCGAAGCCGCTGCCGCGGCCGGGGCTCGCAGGCGGGACCGCGGACATGCGCTCCGACCCGCCGCGGCGACCCGAGCTCTCCTAGCGCGCGGGCGGGGCGCCGGACCACCCTCCCCTTCGGGCTCCTCCGCTTCGCTCCGGGCCGGGTTAGTCTCGTCACATGGCGCAGGCGGGTCAGGAGATCGAGGGTCAGGACGGCTTCCGGCTGCGGCTGGTCAGGACGGCCGCCGAGACCGATGGCGAGCTCCTGGAGATGGAGGCCAGCTATCCCGGCAGCGGGTCGCTTCCGCCCGAGCACCTGCATCCTCGCCAGACGGAGCACTTCGAGGTGCTCGAGGGAAGCGTTCGGGCGATCGTGGACGGCGACGAGCGCCGGTACGGGGCGGGCGAGACGTTCGAGGTGCCGGCTGGGACTCCACACCAGATGACCGCGGACGAGCCGTCGCGCCTGAGCTGGGAGGTCCGGCCCGCGCTGCGCACCGCCGAGTTCTTCGAGCGGCTTCACGGCGACGGTCCCGGCAGCGCGCGCGCCGCTGACTCGATCGCCGACTTCCTGGCCGAGTTCAGCGAAGAGGTCCGGTTAACCGCCGGCTGAGCGCGATACTGGGCGGGTGACCGGCGATCAGGCGGCATCTGCTCCGGAGGAGGTCGTCGAGGCGATCTACCGTGCCTGGGCGGAGGGGCGGTCCGCGCGGGACTGGATCGCCGAGGACGTCGAGTACGTCAATCCGGACGACGCGATCGAGCCAGGGGTCAAGCGCGGACGCGAGTACTTTCGCAAGGTGCGGGACGTCTACGACGACTTCGCGGTCGCCCCGGAGCGGATGGTTCGCGTAGGGGACGAAGACGTCGTGGTGATCGCGCGGCTCACCGGGCGGGCGAGCGGCAGCGGCGTGGGGCTGGACGCCCGGCAGGGCTACATCTGGACGGTCCGCGGCGGCCAGGTCGTGCGCTTCCGCTGGTTCCGCGAGCCCGAGCAGGCGCTGCGCGCGGCCGGCCTAGATCCGGACTAGACGACGCGCGGCGCGTGTGAGCCCGAGTAGACGTCCTTGCGGGCGATCAGGCCGTCGCGGAACGGGAACACGTCGATGCCGTCCCACTCGATGGTGCGGCCCTCGTCGTCGGTCGCGGTCGCGGTCCACTCGCTCACCACGAAGTCGTGGCCCACGTAGCGCCGGCGGCCGCGGAAGCGCAGCTCGGGCTGCCCCGCGAAGGTGGACTCGAGCAACTCCCGGACGGCGTCTCCCTCGGCGCGGACCCCCCGCGTGTGGTTCTCGAACACCATGTCCGGCGCGTGCATCGACATGATCGTCTCGACGTCCTGGTCGTTCCAGGCCTGGTCGTAGCGATCGATGAAGGCCGCGAGGTCCACGGGGCCCATCCTATGGGCGGGGTCGTCGGTGGAGGGATACTCCGGCCATGCCAGCCGCTGGACAGGCCGTCCTCATGGGGGTCCTGAACGTCACGCCGGACTCGTTCTCGGACGGCGGTCGCTACTTCGATCGCGAGACGGCGATCGCTCGCGGGCGCGAGCTGGTGGGGGAGGGCGCCGACATCGTGGACGTGGGAGGGGAGAGCACGCGGCCGGGAGCCGAGCCGGTGGCCGAGGAGGAGGAGCTGCGCCGCGTGGTGCCGGTGATCGAGCCGCTGGCCGCGGAGAGCCGGGCGCGGATCTCGATCGACACCAGCAAGGCGGGCGTCGCGAGGGCCGCCCTGGACGCTGGCGCTGACGTCGTGAACGACGTCAGCGCCTTCCGCTCCTCGCCCGAGATGGCGGGCGTCGTGGCGGATGCGGGCTGCGACTGCGTGCTGATGCACATGCTCGGCGAGCCGCGCACGATGCAGCGCAACCCGCGCTACGAGGACGTCGTGGGCGAGGTCCGGGCGTTCCTGGAGGAGCGGCTCGCCTTCGCCACGCGCGAGGGCGTGGCAGAAGCGCGGGTATGGCTCGATCCCGGCATCGGCTTCGGCAAGACCGTGGAGCACAACCTCGAGCTGCTGCGGCGCCTCGAGGAGATCGTCGCGATCGGCCGTCCGGTGGTGATCGGGACCTCGCGCAAGAGCTTCCTCGGCCAGCTGGCCGGAGGTAAGGACGAGGACGAGCGACTGGCCGGGACGGTTGCCACGAACGTGCTCGCGTATGAGCGCGGCGCAGGCATCTTCCGCGTGCACGACGTCGCCGAAATCCGCGATGCGCTCCGGGTGGCCGCTGCTACGGTGGCCGGCACGCCATGAGATACGAGGCCGACCCAACCGAGCCCGGCGACGACGACGAGCTCAACGGGCTCGGCGGGGACGCGGAGCTCGGCGGGCCCGCCGTCACGATCGAGGTCACCGGGCTCTCGCTCTACACCCGGCACGGCGTGACGGAGGCGGAGCGCGAGCTCGGGCAGCGACTCGTCTTCGACGTCTCCTTCGAGCTCGCGGAGTGCGACGCGACCCTGACCGATCGGGTCGAGGACACCGTCGACTACGCAGAGGTCTGCGAGCAGGTCGCGCTGGCGGCGCAGGAGCGCTCCTACAGCACTCTGGAGCGGCTGTGTGCCGCCGTCGCGCAGCGGCTCGCCGACCGCTACGCCGCGGAATCGGTGCGCGTCAAGGCCACCAAGCCCGAGCCGCCGATCGCCCTCCCGGTAGAGGAGGTTTCGGTGGAGGTGTGGAAGGAGACTTGACGCCGCCGGCGGAGCGCTCCGCCGGCCGGAGTAGGGGAACGGGGGCGTCCAGGATGTCAGCGGACAACGGCGCGAGCGGCGGGGAGCGACGTGGGCTGCTTGCCCGCACCTCGCTGGGAGGCGCGGTCCGGGCCGGCCTGATCGTCCTGACGCTGGCCCTCGCGGGGATCGCGGCGCTCGGCGTCGCGAACCTCTACCAGGCGCGCCAGCGCTACGAGGACCGTCTGGCCCGTGCCTATCAGCTCGAGTCGGCCGGTTCCCGCCTGCTGTCCGCCGCGCTGGCCGAGCAGGTGGCGCTGACCCGCCGCGGCCTGCGCCCCGCGCGCCGGGGAGCCGCGACCACGTTCGAGGTGGAGGCCGCGCGGGCCGGACGCCTGGGAGAGGACGATCCGGGCAGCGAGCGGATCCTGCGCCGCTGGACGAGCGTCGAGCGGAGGCTTCGGCGTCTCGCCGGGCGGGGCGGCGCGATCCCGGGACGCCCGGCCGCTCGCGCGCTGCGGGTGGGGCGCGAATCCGCGCGGGCGCTGGCGGCCCGTCAGGGGCGCCGGCGCGGCGACGCGCGCGATCGCGCGACCAGCGAGTCGCGGCGCGCCCTGCTGCTGGCGAGCGTGGCGGGGGGCCTCGCGCTGGCGGCCGCCCTGCTCCTCATCGGCGCGCTGATCGCGTCGATCCGCCGTCCGCTCGAGGACCTCGTGGGGGCCACACGAAGGCTGGCCGCGGGAGAGCTCGGGCAGCGCGTGCGTCCGGCCGGCCCGGAGGAGATCACCGATCTGGGCCAGGCGTTCAACACGATGGCGGACCAGCTCGGCACTGCCCGCGACCGGATCGAGCAGGAGCGGGAGAAGCTCGCCACGACGATCGAGAGCCTTGGCGACGCGCTCGTGGTCACCGATCCGCAGGGAGTCGTCACCGAGGTGAATCCACGCGCCGAGCAGGTCGTCCCCCAGCTCCCGCCCGGCTCACGGGCGGACGGCCCGGAGAGCCCGCTGCCGCCACTCGAACAGGCCTTGACCGGCGAGGTCATGCGGGAGGAGGACGAGCGCACGCTCTCGATCACCGCCGCCCAGCTCGGAGAGGACGCGTCCCAGGGGATCGTGTGGACGGTTCGCGACATCTCCGAGCGCGCCCGGCTCGAACGCGTCAAGTCGGATTTCGTGGCGACCGCGTCGCACGAGCTGCGCAGCCCGCTGACGTCGATCAAGGGCTTCGTGGAGCTCCTGGCGCGCTCGGGCAACCTCTCGGACCGCGACCGCGAGTTCGTCGATGTGATCCTGCGAAGCACGGACCGGCTCGTCGATCTGGTCAACGACCTGCTCGACGTGACCCGGCTCGAGGCCGGAAAGATGGAGGTGCACTCTCGTCTCTTCCACCTGGGCGAGGTGGTGCGCGAGGTATCCACGCTGATGCGCCCGCGGCTCGAGGACAAGGGCCAGCGCCTGGATGTCCAGGTGCCACCGCTGCTGCCGCGGGTGCTCGCCGATCCCGCCCGCGTCAGGCAGATCGTGATCAACCTGCTCTCGAACGCCCACCAGTACACCGACGAGGGCGGTCGCCTGAGCGTGTCCGTGCGCGAGGACCGGGACATGCTCGCCCTGGTCGTGGCCGACACCGGCCGTGGCATGAGCGAGGAGGAGCTCGCTCATGCATTCGACCGCTTCGTGCGGCGCGACGACGGCATGGGCGGAACCGGGCTAGGACTGGCCATCAGCAGGTCGTTGGTGGAGTTGCAGAACGGATCGATCGAGGCGCGCAGCGAGCCCGGCAGCGGCAGCACCTTCACCGTCCGGCTGCCGGCCGAGCGCGAGAGCGACGGAGCTCCGCCGCCGCGGCGGATGATCGAGGGGAAGCGTGTGCTGGTCGTGGACGACGAGCCAGAGGTGGCGTCCCTGATAGCGGAGCAGCTGCGCGAGTTCGGGGTCGAGCCGGAGACCGCCCACCGCGGCGAGGAGGCGATTGAGCGCCTGCGGTCGAGCCGTTTCGACGCCATGACGCTCGACGTGATGATGCCCGGGACGAGCGGGGTCGACGTTCTCCGCAGCCTCCGCGCCGACCCTGACCTGGCACGCACGCCGGTGGTGATCGTCTCGATCCTCTCGGCCGACGAGGCGCTGCTGGGTGAGTGGAAGGTCACGAAGCCGGTCGATCCCGTAGAGCTGGCGGACATGCTCGGCTCGGCGGTCATGGTCGGACGGACGCGCGTGCTCGTGGTCGCGCGCTCGAGCGTCCGGCCGGAGCTGGAGCCCGCTCTCGTGAAGCTCGGACTGGACCACGAGTGGGTCACGAGCGGCGCGGCCGCTGCCCAGGCGTGCGGCCGCGGCCGTTTCGAGGTGGCGCTGGTCGATGCCGGGATACGCAGCCCCGAGGCCGTGCTGAGCGGGCTCCACCTGCGCGGGCGCCGCAAGGGGCGCGCGGTGGTCGTCTTCTCGGCCGGCGACGAGGCGCCCGGCGCCGCGAACCTGGGCGGCGATCCGGTGCCGATCGAGGAGGCGGCGGGGGCCGTCCTCCAGGCGCTGGCGCACTAGCCTCCTCGGGCGTGGCTGTGAGCGACGAGCTCGAGCACCTGCGAAAGGAGCTCACGGACGAGCGCAGGCGCGCGGCGGACAAGGAGCTGCAGCTCGAGCGCTACGCGAGCGACCTGCGCGAGACCTTCAAGGCCGAGCGCGAGCGCGCTGACGAGGTGCGGCGCTCCTACGTGGCGACGGTGCGGGCGCTGACCAACGCCGTGGAGGCGCGCGATGCCTACACGGGCAAGCACGCCGAGCGCGTCGCGGCCTATGGCCTGGAGCTGGCCCGCAGGGTGGACCCCGCGCTGGCCGACGACCCACAGACCGAGTTCGGCTACCTGCTCCACGACGTCGGCAAGGTCGCGATCCCCGACGGCATCCTGCACAAGCCGGAGCCGCTCGGCCCCGAGGAGGAGCGGCTCATGGCCCGTCACCCGCAGATCGGCTACGAGATCCTGAGCGAGGTGCCGTTCCTGGAGCAGGCCGCCGGCATCGTGCGCTGCCATCACGAGCGCTTCGACGGCAGCGGCTACCCCGACGGACTGGCAGGCGAGGCGATACCGCTGGCGGCGCGCATCTTCGCGGTCGCCGACGCCTTCGACGCGATCACGACCGAGCGGCCCTACCGACCGGCCGCGTCGATCACCGAAGCTCGGCAGGCGATCGGCCGGGGCGCCGGAAAGCAGTTCGACCCTCAGGTGGCGGCGGCGCTGGACGCGGTCCCGGACAAGGTCCTCCAAGCCATCCGCAGCGAGACCTCCTGATGCCGGCTGTCCTGATCGTCGACGACGACCCGTTCATCCGCAAGCTGGTGGCCACCACGCTGGAAGACGTGGCGGGCTTCGAGCTGCTCGAGGCCGCGGACGGGCGGGAGGCGCTCGAGATCGCAGCAGGGGCCTCGCCCCAGCTCGTCTTCCTCGACATCGACATGCCGCACGTGAACGGGTACGAGGCGTGCCGCAGCCTCCGCGCGCGGCGCGCGACGGCTCAAGCCACCATCGTGATGCTCACGGCCGCGGTCGGAGAGGAGGCCGAGCGCCAGGCGGAGGAGGCGGGCGCCGACCTCTTCTTGACCAAGCCGTTCAGCCCGCTCGAGCTGCTGCGCCTCGTCCAGGACCTCGGTGACGGCGCCCCGCCGGCGTGAGGGGCTTCCTGGGCCTGGGCTCGAACGAGGGCGACCGGGCCGGCAACCTGCGGGCGGCCCGCAGCGCGCTCGAGGTCCGCGGAGTCGAGGTGGTTGGTTCCTCGGCCGTGTACGAGACGGAGCCGCAGGGAGAGATCAGGGATCAGCCGGACTTCCTGAATGCCTGCCTCGCGGTGGAGACGGAGCTCGCCCCGGAGGAGCTCCTCGATGCCTGCAAGGCCGTCGAGCGCGAACTGGGCAGGACGCCGGGCGGCGCCCGTCACGCGGCGCGGCCGATCGACGTGGACCTGCTGCTGCTGGGCGCGCTCGAGCATCGCTCCGAGCGGCTGACCGTGCCGCATCCGGACCTCACGCGACGCCGCTTCGTGCTCGAGCCGCTGCTGGAGCTGGACCCCGGGCTCCGGCTTCCCGACGGCACCCGGCTCTCGACCCTGATGCCCGTGTTGACCGGTCAGCGGGTGGAGCGCGTGGGCGACCTATAGCCCCCCGTTTGGGGGGAAAACTGCGCCGCGGGGTTCTAGGAAGGCCTCGGGCGCGCAACTCTCCTTGGCATGGGGCGTCCCACCGAGCTCACCAGCTTCCGCGGCGACGACGACCCGCGGCTCGTGGCCGCGGCGATCGCGTGCCGGACCTGCCTGTCCGGTGAAGTGGACTGGTCGCTCGAGGTCGGAGAGTGGGGTGACGGCCAGGCGCGCTGCCGCTGCCGCTCGTGCGGAGACTCTCGCACGCTGTCGCTCACCTGGGACCAGGCGCTGCGGCTGACGCTCGAGCGTGAGCGTCCCCTCGAGCTCGCGTAACCGCGGCGACCCGCGAGCGTAGGCTCAGGCAGATGCCCGACACGGCCTCGTCGCCGCGCACGGACGCCCTCGATGCGTTGGTGGAGCTGCTGTCCGAGCTCGACCAGGACGCCGAGTCTGCGGGCACGGACTTCTACGACCGGATCTGCGAGGCCGTCTGCCGGCTCACGTCGATGGAGCGCGCCGGACTGATGCTCTACGACAACGCGCGCAAGCTGGTGGTGCCGGTCGGGAGCCACGGTCTCGAGCCCGGATTCCTGGCCCAGGTCTACGGCACGCTCGAGGAAACTCCGATCGCGCAGCGCGCGCTGGTCGAGGACCGCGTGGTAGAGGTCTCCGAGGGGCTCGAGCGCGAGGTGCCCGCGCGCTACGCGCGCTTCGCCGGCGTGACCACGCTCACGTGCACGCCGGTGTCGGCCGGCGGGCGCTGGCTCGGAGTGATCTTCGCCGATCGCGGGGGCGGCCACTTCACGCTCACCGAGGAAGAGCGCTACCTGATGTGGACCTTCGGCAAGACGGCCGCGCTGGCGGCGAGCGCCCGGATCGCCACGAGCCAGGAGGAGCGGGCGAGGCTCCTGTCTGCCCGCATCGACCTGGCGCGCGAGGTTCACGAGCGGGTCATGCAGCGCCTGTTCGGGATCTCGCTCGCTCTGGGCTCCGAGCACGAGCTGAGCGGGGAGGAGCGCCGCCGCTGCGCCGCGGAGATGAAGGCCGCGCTGGAGGACCTGCGCACGGCCCTCGCGCGGCCGCTCGCCTACGAGCCCGATCGCACGAGCGGCCTGCTGCGCGACGAGCTGGCCCGCCTGGGCCGCCACTACAAGGACCTGCCGCTGTCCACGAGCTGGGAGGACGGGGTGGAGGTGCCGGAGCCGATCGAGCCGCTGGCCCAATCCGTCCTGGCCGAGGCGCTGCGGAACGCGCGCAAGCACGCGCGCCCCAGCAGCGTGCGGGTGCACGTTGGACGGCGCGGCGACGCGTTCGTCCTCGAGGTGTTGAACGACGGCCGGCTGCCCGCGCCGACCGCCCAACGCGGCGCGGGCATGGGCCTGAAGCTGGCGGCCCTCGAGGCCCTCCAGCGCGGCGGCGTGCTCGAGTTCGGCCCTAGCGCCGACGGCGACTGGCGGGTGCGGCTGATGGTGCCGTTGAAGGACGAGCGGTGAGCGAGGAGCGGATGCGGGTCCTGGTCGTGGACGACCACGACGTCGTCCACTGGGGCTTCCGCCTGCTGCTGACCGAGCAGCCGTGGGTCGAGCGCTGCCTGACCGCCCGCGATTTCGACGAGGCGCTGGAGCTGGCCCGACGCTACGAGCCGCACGTGGCGCTGGTGGACCTGTTCCTGGGCGAGCAGTCGGGCGCGGAGCTGTGCGAGGCGCTGACCAGCGAGCTGCCGGGTACGCGGGTGCTCCTGATCTCCGGTGCCGGCTGGATCTCTCCGCAGGCGGCCAAGGCCGCGGGGGCCTCCGGGTTCGTCTCGAAGGACTGGAGCGCCGACGACGTGGCCGCCGCTGTGCGCATGGTGGGCAAGGGCATGACCGTCTTCGCCCCGCGCGTGGAGCAGCCCTCGACGCCCCTGTCGGACCGGGAGCGGGAGGTGCTGAGCCTGATGGCCACGGGCGCCACCAACAAGGAGATCGCGGCGCGCCTGTACCTGTCGCCCCACACGGTCAAGGAGCACACGAGCTCCCTTTACAGGAAGCTCAAGGCGCGCAACCGGGCCGAGGCGGTACAGCGCGCCGAACGGCTCGGGCTGGCCGGCTGACCCCCCGGCGGTCCCGCGCTGACCCCCCGCCTGGGGGGTTATGTCGTCTACTTGGCTGACCGCGGCGCCCCCGTCGGGGATAGCTCCCTACGTATGGCTCGCGACGGACAGCTTGCCGTGCTCTTTCCCGGGCAGGGCAGCCAGACGGCGGCGATGCGGGAGCTCGTTGAGCTCCTGCGCCCCGACCTGATCGAGCTCGCGGCGGATGTCGTGGGCGACGATCCGTTCGAGCGGGTCGAAGAGGGAACCCGTTGGGCCCAGCCGGCCATCTTTTGTGCCGCTCTGGCCGGCTGGGAGACTTTGAGAGGCGAGCTTCGTCCGGCCGCGTTCGCCGGGCACTCGCTCGGCGAGATCACGGCGCTCGCCGCGGCCCGGGCGCTCGGCGTCGCGGACGCCCTGCGGCTGGTCGCCGCCCGGGGCCGCTTCATGCACGAGGCCGACGATCGGGGCGGGATGCTCGCCGTACGCGGCTCGGCCGGCGACGTCGAGGAGACCGCGGCCCGGCACGCCCTGGCGCTCGCCAACGACAACTCGCCGGAGCAGGTGGTGCTGTCCGGAGCGGAGGAGGGGCTCGAGGCCGCGCTCTCCGAGCTGCGCGAGCGCAAGCTGCGCGCCAAGCGGCTGCCCGTTCGCGGGGCGTTCCACTCCCCCGCGATGCAGCCGGCCGTGCCGCGCTTTCGCGCCCTTCTCGAGCAGGTCGAGCTGCGCGAGCCCGCCGTGCCCGTGTTCTCCTGCGTCACCGCCGCGCCGTTCGACGACGTTCGCGCGCGGCTGCTCCAGGCGCTCACGAGCCCGGTCCGCTGGCTCGACGTGCTGCGCGGCCTGCGCGCGCTCGGCGCCGAGCGCTTCGTCGAGACCGGGCCGGGCAAGGTCCTGACAGGGCTGGTTCGCAAGTCGCTGGACGGCGTCGAGGCCGAGTCGCCGGTGCGGCTCGAGGCGGCGCATGCCTAGCGTCGAGCCCACGCTGGCGCCGCAGAGCGCCGCCGGAGCCGAGGTACGCCGGGCTGCCCTGGCGTCGATCGCAAGCTGCGTGCCGGAGGGCGTGGTCCCGAGCTCCCGGATCGCGGAGCGCCTGGGCGTGTCCGAGGACTGGATCCTGGCGCGCACCGGGGTGCGCGAACGGCACGTGGCCGCGGACGGCGAGCGGCTGGACGCGCTCGCCGCGGAGGCCGGGCGCCTGGCGCTCGAGCGCGCGAAGGTCGATCCCGCCGACCTCGACCTGGTGGTAGTGGCGACGGTGGCGGCCGACGACCTGCTGCCCAACGCCGCGCCGCTCGTCGCCCAGGCTCTCGGCGCCCATGGCGCCGGCGCCTTCGACCTCGGCGCGGCCTGCACCGGCTTTCTCTCGGGCCTGGCCGTCGCCGCCGCCCAGGTCGAGTCGGGCCGCGTCGGGCACGCCCTCGTGATCGGCGCCGAGGTGCTGAGCCGCCTGACGAATCGCGACGACCGCTCAACCGCCGCGCTGTTCGCCGACGGAGCCGGGGCAGCGGTGGTCGGCCCGGCTGCGAACGGGGGCGGGATCGGGCCGATCGTGCTCGGCGCCGACGGCACAGGCGGGCCCGCGATTCGCGCGTCGCACGACGAACGCCTGATCCACATGCGCGGGCACGACACGTTCCGAGACGCCGTGCGGCGCCTGTCCGAGGCGACCCTCGCCGCGGCGGAGCGCTCGTCCGTGACCCTCGACCAGATCGACCTGTTCGTCTTCCACCAGGCGAACGCGCGGATCCTGGCGGCCGTGGCCGAGCGGCTCGAGCTGCCGCGCGAGCGCGTGATCGACTGCATCGACCGCTATGGGAACACCTCGTCCGCGACGATCCCGATCGCGCTCGCCGAAGCCCAGGCCCAGGGACGGCTCGAGCCCGGCGCCACCGTGATGCTCGCCGCCTTCGGCGCCGGCTTCACCTGGGGCGCGGGGGTGGTCTCGTGGGAGTGAACGGACACGAGGGGGCCGCGCTGGTGACCGGCGCCTCGCGCGGCATCGGCGCCGCGATCGCGAAGGCGCTGGCGGCCGACGGCTGGCCGGTCGCGGTCAACTACCGCAGCGACAGCGACGGCGCGGAGCGGATCGTGCGCGAGATCGAGGAGCAGGGCGGGCGCGCCCTGGCCGTGCAGGCCGACGTCTCCGATCCGGCGGCGGCGGACGCGCTCGTGGAGCAGGTGGAGCAGGGGCTCGGCCCGGTGCTCGTGCTCGTGAACAACGCGGGCACGCGCGCCGACGCGCTCTCGCCGCAGATCGACGACGAAGCCTGGGCGCGCGTGCTCGAGACCAACCTCTCCGGCGCCTTCCGCGTCACCCGGCGAGTGCTGAAGCCGATGATCCGTCAGCGCTTCGGCCGGATCGTGAACGTGGCGTCCATCGTCGGGCGGCGCGCCAACCCCGGTCAGGCGAGCTATGCGGCCTCGAAGGCGGGCCTGGAGGCGTTCACCAAGACGGTCGCGTCCGAGGTGGCACGCCGCAAGGTCACGGTCAACGCGGTGGCGCCGGGCCTGGTCGAGACCGACATGACCGCCGGTCTCGGCAACGGGCTGCTCGAGGCGGTCCCCGCGCGCCGCGCCGGCACGCCGGAGGAGGTCGCCGCATGCGTGCGGTTCCTCGTCTCGGACGAAGCCTCGTACGTGACCGGAGCGACCCTGACAGTCGACGGCGGCCTGTCCGCGTAGGGCGGGCCCGAAAGGAGGAAGCAATGAGCACCACGGCAACCAAGGAGCAGGTGGAGCAGCGCGTCTACAAGGCGCTCGAGGAGTTCGGCGCCGAGCCGGACCAGATCAACCGCGATGCGCAGTTCGAGGCCCTCGACGTCGACTCGCTCGACCTGGTCGAGCTCGCCCAGATCGCCGAGGACGAGTACGGCGTGGAGATCAAGGGCGACGACATGGAGGGCATCAAGACGGTCGGCCAGGCGATCGACCTGATCGTGGGGCGCATGGGCTAGCCATGGGCCGCCGCGTGGTAATCACAGGCGTCGGCGCAGTCACGCCGCTCGGCGTGGGCGCCCGGACGCTGCACGAGCGCTGGTCGGCCGGCGAGTGTGCGATCGAGGACGGCGTCGGCCGCTGCTCGGACTTCGAGCCACGCGAGCACCTGTCCGTGAAGGAGGTCCGTCGCTCGGACCGCTTCACGCAACTCGCGCTGGCCGCGGCCGGGGAGGCGCTCGAGGACGCCGGCTGGGAGCGGCCCCCGGTAGAGCCCGAGCGGGCTGCCTGCGTGGTCGGCACCGGCATCGGTGGCATCGGCACGCTCGAGGACCAGCACGTCGTGCTGCGAGAGCAGGGCGCCGAGCGGGTCTCGCCGCTGTCGATCCCGCTGCTGATGGCGAACGCCGCGTCGGGGGTGGTGGCCATGAAGCACGGCCTGGAGGGTCCCTCTTACGGCACGGTGTCGGCCTGCGCCGCCGGCGCCCACGCAATCGGCACGGCCACCCGGATGGTCGCGTACGGCGACGCCGACGCCGTCGTGACGGGCGGCAGCGAGGCTGCCATCACCGACCTGGCGATGGCGGCGTTCGGCCAGATGGACGCGCTCTCCGACAGCGGCATCTCGCGTCCCTTCGACCGCCGCCGCGACGGCTTCGTGATGGGCGAGGGGGCGGGCATCCTCGTGCTCGAGGCGGAGGAGGTGGCGCGCGAGCGCGGGGCGCGCGTGCTCGGAACGGTGCTCGGCTACGGGGCCAGCTCCGACGCCCACCACCTGACCGCGCCCGAGCCGACCGGCAAGGGGGCCGCCAGGGCGATCGAGCTGGCGCTGCGCGACGCCGGCCGCGAGCCCACCGATGTGGACTACGTGAACGCGCACGGGACCTCGACTCCGCTCAACGATCGCTCGGAGACCCAGGCGATCAAGGCGGCTTTCGGGGCACGTGCGTCGGAGCTGCCCGTGAGCTCCACGAAGTCCGCGATCGGGCACCTGCTGGGGGCGGCCGGGGCGGTCGAGGCGATCGCCACGCTGCTGGCGCTGCGCGATCGCCTGGCGCCGCCGACTCTTGGCCACGAGCAGCCCGACGAGGGTCTGGACCTGGACTACGTGCCCGGCAGCGCGCGGCCGCTCCGGAACGGCGACGGCCGCCCGGCGGTCGGCGTCTCGAACGCCTTCGGCTTCGGCGGCCACAACGCGGTCATCTGCTTGGAAGCCGAGCCGGCGTGAGCATCGCCGTCACACGCGAGGGAACCGCCGAGCCGATCCGGCTGGGCCCGCGGGAGCGCCTGGAGCTGCTGTGCGACGACGGCTCCCTCCAGGTGGTCCGCTCCACGGTGAGCTCGCGGCGGAACGGCCGCTCGACGCCCGGCGACGGCGTCGTCGGCGGCTTCGGCACCGTGGGCGGGCGACCGACGTACTGCTACGCGCAGGATCAGGGCTTCGCCGGCGGCTCCCTGGGCGAGGCCCACGCCGACACGATCGTGCGCGTGCTCCAGCTGGCCGGTCGCGCGGGGGCGCCGGTGGTGGGCTTCGTGGAGTCGGCCGGCGCCCGCATGGACGACGGCAGCGCCGCGCTCGGCGGCTATGGGCGCATCTTCCGCGAGAACGTCCGGCTCTCCGGCCGGGTGCCGCAGATCACCCTGATCACGGGGGCGTCCGCGGGCGGGGGCGCCTACTCCCCGGCCCTGACCGACTTCCTGGCCATGACCCGCCAGGCGAGCATGTTCCTGACGGGCCCCGGCGTCGTGCGCGAGGTGATGGGAGAGGACGTGGACACGGAGGCGCTCGGCGGACCGCGCGTCCACTCCCGCAACGGCGTCTGCGACTTCGTCGTGGAGGACGACCGCGCGGCGGCGCGGCTCGCCCAGGAGCTCCTGCGCCATTTGCCCCAGCGCGCCGGCGAGCCGCTCCCGCTGGCGCTGCCGGAGCCCCCGGACGGAGACGACCCTTCGGCCCGCGTGCCGAGCGAGGCCCGGGCGGTCTACGACGTGCGCGAGGTCATCAGGGCGCTCGTCGACGGCGGCGCGATGCTCGAGCCCTCGCCCCGCTTCGCGCGCAATGTCGTCACGGCCCTGGGGCGGATCGAAGGCCTGCCGGTGGGCGTGATCGCCAACCAGCCGCGCTATCTGGGCGGCGTGCTCGACGCCCACTCCGCCCAGAAGGCGGCGCGCTTCGTGCGCACCTGCGACTCGTTCGGCGTGCCGCTCGTGGTGCTGGTCGACACGCCGGGCTTCCTGCCCGGCACCGCGCAGGAGCGCGCGGGAGTGATCCGCCACGGGGCGGGCCTCCTGCACGCATTCGCGGCCGCGGCGGTGCCGAAGGTCACCGTCGTGCTGCGCAAGGCGTACGGCGGCGGCTACATCACGATGAACTCGAAGGACCTGGGCGCGGACCTGTCGCTCGCGTGGCCGGACGCGCAGATCGGGATCATGGGCCCGAAGCAGGCGGTGGGGATCCTCCACCGCCGCGCGCTGGCCGAGGCCGACGAGCCGCAGCGGGAGCTCGAGCGGCTGGCGGAGTCGTACGCGGACGAGCACGTCTCCGCGGCGGTCGCCGCGCGCGAGGGCTTCGTCGACGAGCTCGTCGAGCCGGCGGACACGCGCGAGCGCCTGCGCGGCGCCCTGGCCGCGCTCGGAGGCCGGCGATGACGGTGCGCTGCTACTTGGCTCTCGGCGACAGCTTCACCGCCGGTACCGAGGCGGGGATCCGCTGGCCGGACGCCGTGGCGGAGTCGCTCGGAGCCAGCCGCTACGAGAACCTGGCGTGGGACGGCGCCACAAGCGAGGACGTGGAGCGGGGGCAGCTCGAGCCCGGGCTCGCGCTCGAGCCCGACCTGGTCTCGCTGGTCTGCGGGGCGAACGACGTGCTCTACTCGGTTCGGCCCGATCCGCTGGCCTACGCGAGCCGGCTGGGGCGGATGTTCTCCCGCATCCGCGAGGCGGTCCCGGATGCCGACGTGGTGACCGCGACCTACCCGGACATCGGTCGCTTCCTGGAGCTGCGGGAACGCAGCCGCGCGCGCGTGCGCCGCGGCATCGCCGACTTCAACGAGATCTGCCGCTCGGTCGCCGGCGGGCACGGCGTGCTGTGCCTGGACTGGGCGGACCACCCGGACACCACCCGCCCCGACTACCGCGGAGAGGACGGCTTTCACCCCTCGGAGGACGGCCACCGCCGGGCCGCCGCCGAGGTGCTGGCGGGCCTGAGCTCCGCGAGGAAGGAGCAGTTCGCATGAGCGCCCCGCTCGGGAAGGCGTACGACGACTTGGAGTTGGGGGAGCGCTTCGTCACGAAGGGGCGCACCGTCACGGAGTCGGACGTCGTGATGTTCGCCGCCCTGAGCGGCGACAGCCACCCGCAGCACACCGATGCCGAGTGGGCCGCCGGAAGCCGCTTCGGCGAGCGGATCGCCCACGGCATGTTGCTGCTTTCCTACGCCGTCGGGCTGATGGACTTCGACCCCGAGCGGGTCGTGGCGCTGCGCAGGGTCGCCGACGCGACTTTCAAGCGGCCGGTCCGCATCGGCGAGACGATCCGCGTCGAGAGCGAGCTGACGGACAAGCGCGAGCTCGACCCCGAGCACGGCCTCGTGGGCTGTCGCTGGCGGATCCTCTCCGGCTCGGGGACGCTCGTGGCGCGCGCCGCGGTGGAGATCGTCTGGCGCCGCGACGGCGCTTCGGCTGCCCCCGCACCCGCCGCCGAGGCGCCCCCGGAGCCGGTGCTGCTGTGATCCTCGAGGGCAAGCGGCTGCTCGTCACGGGCGTCGTGACGCGCCAGAGCATCGCCTTCGCCGTGGCGGAGCGGGCCCAGCGTGCGGGCGCGGAGATCGTCCTGACGAGCTTCGGGCGGGCCCGGCGTCTGACCGAGCGGGCCGCCAGGCGGCTCCCGGAGCCGCCGGACGTGCTCGAGCTGGACGTGAATGAGCCGGCCCACTTCCAGGCGCTCGCCGACGAGCTCGAGGCGCGCTGGGGCGGCCTGGACGGCGCGCTGCACGCGGTGGCCTTCGCGCCCGAGGACGCACTCGGGGGGCGCTTCCTGGAGACGCCGCCCGCCTCGGCGGAGGCGGCCTTCCGCACGAGCGCCTACTCGTTCAAGGCGCTCGGCGAGGCCCTCCGGCCGTTGATGGACGGCGGCGGCAGCCTGGTCGGGCTCGACTTCGACGCCTCGGTGGCGTGGCCGGCCTACGACTGGATGGGAGTGTCCAAGGCGGCGCTCGAGGCCGTGGCGCGCTACCTGGCCCGCGATCTGGGACCGGCCGGCATCCGCGTCAACCTGGTCTCGGCCGGCCCAGTGGAGACGGTGGCCGCCGGAGGGATCCCGGGATTCGAGCGGCTGGCCGAGCTGTGGGCGGCACAGGCGCCGCTCGGCTGGGACCCGCAGGACGCGTCCGCGGTGGCCGACGCAGCCTGCTTCCTGCTGTCCGACTGGGCCCGGGCGGTCAGCGGCGAGATCCTGCACGTGGACGGCGGCTTCCACGCCATGGGCGCCCCGCTCGACGGCCTGCCGGTGCGCGAGCCCGCCCCCGCGTAGCGATAATCGCGGGCGCGATGCTGCTCGCCATCGACGTCGGCAACACCCAGACCCACGTGGGCATCTTCCGCGACGCGGAGCTCGTGGAGCACTGGCGCTTCGCCACGTCGCGCAGCGCCACGGCCGACGAGCTGGCAGCCGCGGTCTCCGGCCTGATCGGGCTGCGGGAGCTCGGGCTCGAGGACATCGACGCGGCGATCGTGTCGTCGGTCGTTCCGGCGCTCGCCGTGGAGTACGAGCAGCTCTCGCAGCGCTACCTGGACGGCAAGGGCGCGCTCGTGGGCCCGTGGCTCAAGACCGGCATGCCGATCCGGATCGACAACCCGCACGAGCTCGGCGCC
Organism: Thermoleophilaceae bacterium; assembly: GCA_046262995.1. GTDB lineage: Bacteria > Actinomycetota > Thermoleophilia > Solirubrobacterales > Thermoleophilaceae > JBHELQ01. Next base: position 3,201 of record JBHELQ010000144.1, on the reverse strand, counting down.
GACCGGCTGGCGAACGCCGTTGCTGCATACGAGCGCTGCGCCGGCGCCTGCATCGCCGTGGACTTCGGCACCGCGATCAACTACGACGTCGTGTCGTCGTCCGGGGAGTACCTGGGCGGGGTCATCTCCCCCGGGATCGAGATCTCGCTCGAGGCGCTCGCCGCCCGGGCCGCCAGGCTGCCGAGGGTGGACCTGGAGCCGCCGCGGCACGCGATCGGGCGCGGCACCCAGGAGGCGATCCAGTCCGGCGTCGTCTACGGCTACGCCGGACAGGTCGACGGCATCGTGGCGCGGCTGCGCGAGGAGCTGGGGGAGGAGGCCTCGGCGATCGCGACGGGGGGCTTCGCGGCCGCGATCGTGCCGCACTGCGACCAGATCGACGAGGTCGACGACCGCCTGACGCTCGAGGGGCTGCGCATCATCTGGGAGCGCAACCGGGACTGACGTAAACCGGGCGCGGCGCTACGGTCTTTCCCGTGCGATCGCTCGCCGACAGCTGGACGATCGGCGGCCTGCGGCCGGCCAACCGCCTGATGCTGGCCCCGCTCGCGGGGATCGGCAACTGGTTCGTGCGGCTGCAGGCCAGGCGCTACGGCGCCGGGCTCGTCGTGTCCGAGATGGTCTCGAGCTTCGGCCTTGCCTACGGCAACGAGCGCACGGTGCGCGAGTTCCTGCGCATCCATCCCGAGGAGCATCCCGTCTCGATCCAGCTCTTCGGGCACGACCCGGAGGTCATGCGGCGCGCGGGCGCCATGGTCGCCGACGCGGGTGCGGACATGATCGACCTGAACATGGGCTGTCCGGTGCGCAAGGTCTGCAAGACCGGCGCGGGCGCCGCCCTGCTCGAGGACCACGCCAGGGCGATCGCATTGGCCAGGGCGGCGGGCGTGGGCAGCGGGCTGCCGGTGACAGTCAAGCTGCGTCCGGGGCAGCGTCCCGGCGAACGCGGCGGCGTCGAGCTGGCGCGCCGGTTGGCCGAAGAGGCGGGCGTCGCAGGGATCGCGTTCCATCCCCGTCACGCCTCGCAGCAGCACAGGGGCCGCCCCGACTACGAGCTCGCCGCGGAGCTGGTGGATGCGCTGGACGTCCCCGTGATGCTCTCGGGCGGGCTGTCCTCCGACGAGCGCGCGCTCGAGGCGTTCGAGCGGAGCGGCGCCGAGGCTCTGATGCTGGCCCGCGGCTCGCTCGGCAACCCCTGGCGCTTCGCCCGCCTGCTCGGCCTGCGCGAGGGCGAGCCGTCGCCCGAGGAGGTCGTCGCCGAGCTCGAGTGGGTCGTCGACCGGGCGCGCGAGCACCTGGGGGACGAGCGCGCCGGCCGCTACCTGCGCAAGTTCTATCCGTGGTACGCCGAGCGCCTCGGCCTCTCGCGGCGGGAGCAGCAGGCCCTGGTAGAGGGGCGGAGCCCGGAGCAGGTCCTGGGCCTGCTTCGGGAGCGGGCGGCCTTCCCGCTGGCCGCCTGAAGCGTCTCTTTCACGCGAAACCTCATTGCTAGACTCAGCCGTCCCTCCGGGCGGTCCAGCGGAGGGTTTTTCTATGGCGAGAGAGACCGTACTCACACCCGAGGGCCTCGAGGAGCTCAAGGTCAAGATCAGCGATCTCCAGGGGCGCCGCCGGCGCGAGGTCGCCGAGCGCATCAAGGAGGCGCGCGAGTTCGGCGACATCTCCGAGAACTCCGAGTACGACGACGCCAAGAACGAGCAGGCGATGCTCGAGAAGCAGATCGCCGACCTCGAGGACAAGCTGCGCCACGCCGTCGTGGTCGACGAGAAGAAGGTGGATACGGACGCCGTCAACGTCGGCGTGACCGTGCACGTCAAGGACCAGAAGACCGACAAGTCGACGAAGTACAAGATCGTCGGCTCGGCCGAGGCCAACCCGGGGGAGAACAAGCTCTCCAACGAGTCGCCCGTCGGAAAGGCGCTCCTCGGCCACAAGCGTGGCGAGATCGTCTCCGTGCCGGTGCCCCGCGGGCCGGCCCGCAAGCTGAAGATCACAAAGATAGATCTCTCCTGACGGACGCTCCGAGGGGGCGCCTAGTCTTCCGCGCGTGAGCGAGCGGCCGTCCGCGCCCGATGAGGATCGCCGTGCCAAGCTCGAGCGCCTGCGCGCGGACGGGATCGAGCCCTATCCGCACAGCTTCGAGAGTGTGGTCCCGGTCGCGCGAGTGCGCGAGGAGCAGGGTGGCCTGGAGGCGGGCGAGGAGACAGAGGCGGCCTACCGCGTGGCGGGCAGGCTCGCGGCCCGGCGGGGGCACGGCGGCGCGGCCTTCCTCGACGTCGTGGACCGCTCGGGCCGGATCCAGGTCCACGCGCGCCAGGACCTGCTCGGGGACGAGTCCTTCGAGCGCCTGGTCTCGCTCGACCTGGGGGATCTGGTCGGGATCGACGGCACCGCGTTCGTCACCAAGCGCGGGGAGCTGAGCCTGCGCTGCGGCGAGTGGACGCTGCTCGCGAAGTCGCTGCGCGCGCCGCCCGAGAAGTACCACGGCCTGGAGGACGTGGAGACCCGCTACCGCCACCGCGAGCTCGACCTGATCGCCAACGAGGAGGTGCGCGAGCTGTTCGCGCTGCGCACGCGGGTGGTGTCGGCCGTGCGCCGCTGGCTCGACGAGCGCGGCTTCCTGGAGGTCGAGACGCCGATCCTCCAGCCGCTCTACGGCGGCGCGCTCTCGCGCCCGTTCGTGACGCACCACAACGCCCTCGACCGCGATCTCTACCTGCGGATCGCGGACGAGCTGTACCTAAAGCGGCTGATCGTCGGCGGCCTCGAGCGCGTCTACGAGATCGGCAAGGACTTCCGCAACGAGGGGATCTCGAACAAGCACAACCCCGAGTTCACGATGCTCGAGTGGTACGAGGCCTACGCCGACTACCAGGACGTCGCGCGCGAGCTCGAGCAGCTCGTCTCGTACGTGGCGGGCGAGGTCGGGTACGACGGCCCGATCGACTTCACACCGCCCTGGCGGCGCGTCACGCTGCGCCAGGCGGTTCTGGCCAGCACGAAGGTGGACGTGCTCGAGCATCGGGAGCGTGACGCGCTGGTCACGGCAGCCAAGGCCGAGGGCATCGAGCTCGACCCCTCGGAGACCTGGGCGCGCATGGTCGACGAGCTGCTCTCGAAGCACGTCGAGCCGGGCCTCGAGCAGCCGACCTTCGTCGTCGACTATCCGAAGGAGCTGTCTCCGTTCGCGAAGGACCACCG
>JBHELQ010000143.1:0-42219 GCA_046262995.1 Thermoleophilaceae bacterium | reverse complement strand
AGGCTCGAGAACGTGCCGGCCAACGAGCTGATGGGACGGCGCATGGAATCGGGCGTCCTGGCCGTCCTCGGCCAGCTCCGCGCGACCCGCAACTGGTACCGGATCGGGCGCGAATGGTGGTTCGCCGACCCGCCCGCGACGGCGCTCGGCGAGGAGGAGTGGGCCTATTTCGAGTCGCGGGGCGAACGTCGCGTCGCGAAGTTCGCGGCGCGCGGCGTCTGAGCGCCTGCGGAGACGAGCTAGGCGGGAACGGCTGCCTCCGGCTTTGCCGCCGAGCTGGCCTCGGCCGGCTGCTGCGGCTCCTCCGCGCGGCCCCCCAGCTCGATCGCAAGCATTGACCCAGCCACGCCAGCCGTCAGGGCAGCCACGGTCCAGCCGGGGCCTGTGCAGTGAATTCCCAGTGACTCGTCGACCGACGGCTTACCGGGGCCGCCGTCGATCAGCGCGGCCAGGCCCGCGATCAGCGTGAGGTTGTACTCGTAGCCGCTGCTCGCGTTCCAGAGGCCGTTCGGCCAGTGGACCTTGCGGATCGCGGTGACCATCGAACCGGTCAGCATCGCGGCGGCCAGTGGCGTGAGAGCGCCCAGCGCGACCATCGCGCCACCGGCTGTCTCGGCACCGGCGGCAAGCACCGCGTTCTCCTTCGCTGGGCGCAGATTCAGGTTCTCCATCATCTTCTCGGTGCCCTCGAGGCCAGGCCCGCCGAACCAGCCGAAGAGCTTCTGCGTCCCGTGCCCGAAGAACAGCCCGCCAATGATGATCCTTGCGATCAGTCGCCCCAGCTTCATGCCTCTCCCCAGGTCGCCTGTCTTTGGGATGCCCGGGACGGGCGCGCCCTACGCACCTGAGCGTCCCGAGGACAGCTAGAACAGCTGGTTCTCGCCCGCGAAGATCTCGGACACGGAGTCGTCGGTGAAGATCCGGCGGATCGAGTCCGTGAGGATGTCCGAGCAGGTGAGCTGGCGGATCAGGTCCGGCGCGCCTTCGGCCAGGGGAACGGTGTCCGTGACCAGGATCCCGGCAAGGGACGAGGCCTCGAGCGTCTCGAAGGCGTTGCCCGAGAAGACCCCGTGGGTGGCGACGGCGTAAACCTTGTTCGCCCCCTCGTCCAGCACGGTCTGGGCGGCGGCCGCGAGCGTGCCGCCGGTGTCGATGATGTCGTCGACGATCACCGCCGTCTTGTCCTTGACGTCGCCGATCACGTAGCCGATCTCGGCGACCTGCTGGGCCGGCCGCTCCTTCTCCATCAGGGCGTAGGGCGCGCCGACCTTCTGCGCGAAGTTGCGCACCAGCTTCACGCGACCGGCGTCGGGCGCGATGATCACCAGGTTCTCGCCCGCGAGCTGGTCCTGCACGAACTGCGTCAGGATCGGCATGGCGGTCATGTGGTCGACCGTCCGCGAGAAGAACCCCTGCACCTGGCCCGCGTGGAGGTCCATGGTCACGAGCCGGTCGATGCCCGCGACCTCGAGCAGCTCGGCCATGAGCCGCGCGCTGATCGGCTCCCGGGGCGCCGACTTCTTGTCCTGACGGGAGTACCCGTACCAGGGCGTCACGGCGATGATCCGGTGGGCGGAGGCGTGCTTGGCGGCGTGCACCATCAGGAGCAGCTCCATCAGCGCGTCGTTCACCGTCAGCCCCTCCGTGTCGGAGCCGCAGATCGACTGGACGATGAACAGGTCGGCGCCCCGGATCGACTCGCCGTAGCGGCAGTAGACCTCGCCGTCGGAGAACGTCTTCAGCCCGGCGTCGGTCAGCTCCAGTCCGAGCCGGTCGGCGATCTTGGCGCCCAGCTCTCGGCTGGCCCGGCCGCTCGCGACCATCAGCCGCTTGTCGTAGGCGGCGGTGATCGTCGACGGGGCCGCGGGTGCGGTGGCTGTCTCGAGCGGTGTGGTCATTCCCCCGAGTCCTTCTCCTCGACGCGCTCCGAGTATCCCTCGATGTTCCTCTGCTCGGGCCGGGCGATCCCGAGCGCGCCCTCCGGCACGTCCTCCGCAATCACCGAGCCAGCTCCAGTGTACGCGCGATCGCCGACGTTCAGGGGCGCCATCAGCGACGTGTTGATCCCGGTCTTGACCCGCTTTCCAAGCTTCGTACGCTCCTTGCGGTGCACCCTGTGGGGGAGGTTGGCGGTGATCGTGCCGGCGCCGAGATTGGACTCCTCGCCGACGTCGGCGTCGCCGATGTACGACAGGTGGGGGACCTTCGCCCCCCGCCCTATGTCCGAGTTCTTGACCTCGACGAACGCGCCCACCTTGGCCCCCTCCCGGACGATCGTGCCGGGCCTCACGTAGGAGAAGGGGCCGATGGTCGCCCGGTCGTGGACCTCGCATGCGACGAGCCAGGACTGGACGACGCCGGCGCCGTCTCCCACGCGGGTGTCGATCAAGGTGCTGTGCGGCCCGATCTGGCAGCCGTGTCCCACTCGGGTGGAGCCGCGCAGCCAGGTGGCCGGGGCGACGACCGTGTCGGCGCCGATCTCGACGCCGGCGTCCACATAAGTCGCGTCCGGGTCGACGAAGGTCACGCCGGCGCGCGCGTGGCCCTCGACCAGGCGCCGGCGCGCCAGTCGCTCCACCTCCATCAGCCCCACGCGGTCGTTCACCCCGTGCGCTCCGCCGAGGTCGTCGGTCGTGTGGGCCACGATGCGGGCGCCGCGCTCCCGCAGGACGGGGATGGCCCCGGTCAGGTAGCGCTCTCCATGCTCCCCGCCGGCGGCCTCGAGCGCCGACATCAGCTCGCCGGACTCGAAGGCGTAGGTCCCGAGATTGATCTCCCTGATCGAGAGCTCCTCGGCGGGCAGGCCCTCGGTGTGCTTCGTCTCGACGATCCGCTCGACGCTGCCGTCGCCCGAGCGGACGATGCGGCCGTAGCCCGCGGGATCGAGGCGCTCGGTGGTGAGCAGGGTGGCCGCGGCTCCGTCCCGCCCGTGGGCCCGGACGAGCTCCGCGATCGTCTCGGCCGAGACGAGCGGGTGGTCGCCCGACAGGATCACCACCGGCCCGCCGTCCCCCAGCGCGCTCTCGGCGGCGAGGACGGCCGCGCCGGTGCCCTCCCCCTCGCTCTGCTCGGCCACCTCGACGCTGTCCGGCAGGTGCTCCCCGACGCCGTCGCCGGGACGGGTCACGCACACGACCCTCGCCGCGCCGGCGCTGCGCGCGGCGTCGATCACCCATTCGACCATCGGCTTGCCGCACACGGGGTGGAGCACCTTGGGTAGCTCCGAGTGCATGCGTGTCCCGTGGCCGGCGGCCATGATCAGCGCCGTGAACTGCTCGGCCATCGCTCGATCAGCCTACCGTCGCCGGCCGCCGGGCCTATGCTCAGGAGCGCCGTTGGGGAGTGGTGTAACCGGCAGCACGCGGGCCTTTGAAGCCCTCGGTCCAGGTTCGAGTCCTGGCTCCCCAGCTAGCGGTCCTTCTCCTCCTTCGGCACCCGGCCCGCGCCCGCGCCCGGCTCGGTCGCCGGGCCTCCCGGGGCGACGATGCCGAGCACCCGCATCGCCTTCAGGCCGAGCGACAGACGCTCCCGACCCTCGGTCGACGAGACGTCGAAGCCGGTGAGCTCGCGGACCCGCTCGAGCCGGTAGCGGATCGTATGGCGGTGGGTGAACAGCCGCTCGGCCGTCTTCGCCACGTTGGCGTCGAGGTCGAGGAAGGTCTCGAGCGTCCGGACGAGCTCGGTCTCGTACTCCTCGTCGTAGGCGAGCAGCGGCGCGATCGTCTCGCCGTGGAAGCCCCGCAGCTCGGCGGGGTCCTCGCTCATAGCCGGCAGCAGCAGCCGGTAGGCGCCGGTCTCCTCGAAGGAGACGAGCGGGAGCCCGCGCGCCTCCGCGACGTTCGCCGCCAGCAGAGCCTCGGCGCCCGCCCGGTGCAGGTCGGCGGGATCGCCCGCCTGACGGCTGAGGGCCACGGCCAGGACGTGGTTGGGGAAGGCGCTCTCGAGCTCGCGCAGCACGGCGTCGGCCGCACGGCGGAACGACTCCGCCGCGGGCAGCACGACCACCAGCTCCGGCTCGGGGCCCTGCGGCTGAGCGTGCGGAACCCGGACCAGCCCCGCGAGGGCGGTGCGCTCGACGCCGCGGGCGCCGCGCTCGGCCACGGCGAGCACCCGGGCGCGCCAGTCGCCGGCCTCCGGCTGCTGCGGGCGTGCACGGGCCACGACCACCCCGGCCCCGGCCGACAGGTCGGAACCGAGCTCGGCCGCCCGCGCCACGATGTTCTCCCGGTCGGTCACCCGGCGTCCGAGCACGTCCTCGATGAAATCGGCGACCGCCGCCTCGCTGGCGCGCTCGGGCGCCTTCGAGCGCTCCACCTCCTGCCCGATCAGCGTCGCGACGGTGCGCAGGAGGGCCGGGTCCGGCCCCTCCCCGCGCGGCCGGAAGCGGAGCTCGCCCACAACGGCGCCGGCCACCCGCAGCTCCTGCGAAACGCTGCCCGACTCGCCGCTCATGACGGCGTGCTCCTCGTCGCTCGAGGCGCACGCCACGGCCAGGACGCTGCTCGACGAGTCGAGCACGATCACGCTGGCTTCGAGCGCCCGTCCCGCGGCGCGGGCCACGGTCGGCAGCCCGGCGCCGGACTCGAGGGCGTCCGCGACCTCGTCCAGCGCGGCCGCCGCGACGCGGGTCGCCGGCGCGCGGGCGGCGCCGCTTGGCTTCTGCGCCGCCATGGGTGAGATTCTAGGCGGCCGGCTCAGGCGTAGCGATCGTAGGACCAGACGATCGCGAGGCCAATGGTGGCGCCCACCCCCAGCATGCTCGCCAGGATGAACAGCGAGAGGAAGCTGGCGGCCACCCGCTCCCACAGCCGGCCGTACGACTCCCACGCGGGAGCCAGGATGAAGGCGATGTAGCCGGACCCGATGACGCCGGCGGCGAGGGCCAGGACGAGCTGGGTTGAGCTGATGTCGATGCTCATCGGCGCTGGGCAGGCGCCTGGCCGGTGTCCGGCTCGGCGACCGTGTCGCCATTGTGGCGGATATAGCCGACGACGAGCGCCACGATCGCGGCCAGCGTGAGGATCCCGAACCCCAGCCCCCAGCCGGCGGCGACGTCGGAGAAGTAGTGGGCCCGAAGGTAGACCCTCGACAGGCCCACGGCGGCCGTGATGGCGAGCGCCAGCAGGACGAGCGCGGCCCGTCCAGCCCAGGGTTGACGTCGCCCGATGAGCGCGGCCGCGGCGACCCAGACCGTCGAGTAGGCGGCGTGCCCGCTGGGGAAGCTCGACTGGCGGGTGGCGACAAGCGGGTGCGTCGGCCGCGGGCGGTCGACACCGGCCTTCGCCAACTGGACCCCGACGTATACGCCGACCGATCCGGCAAGCAGCGCGGTCAGCTCCCGCGGATGGCGCCGGACTGCAAGCACCGCCGCGGTCACGAGAACGACCGCGGCCGCGACCGGCAAGGCGCCGAGGCTCGTGACGACCTTCGCGGCGTCGACCGCTGCGCCCGTGTGCAGGCGGTCGGCGACGTCGAACAGCCTTCTGTCGAGACGGGTCGGAGTCGGGTCCGCCGAGACGACCGACGTGAGCAGGACGAAGACGTAGGTTCCCGCCCCGGCCACGGCCAGCGCCGTGGTCAGCTCGAGCCCGAGATCGCCCGGGGTGAGGCGGCCCCAGATGAAGCGGACCTGCACGGCGACCGCTCTTCCCGCCGGGCTCAGCACCACGCGCCAGACCGGGCGCAGCAGCGCGGACAGCGGTCGCCCGAGCCGGGTGCGCTCCACGCGCTCCAGCCAGCGCCTCAGCCTGAGCCGCTCCTCGCGGCGTCGCAGGCGGCGCACCGTCCACACCACCCCCACGGCCAGGGCCACCACGACCCCGAAGGCGAACACGGCCTGGCCCGCCACCTTCGCGACCTTGTCGAACGACTGCCAGAAGACGTAGCCGAGGACGCAGTAGGCCGTCCCCCACAACCCGGTGCCGACCACGCTGAAGGGCAGGAAGCGCCCGTAGGGCATGCGGGACGAGCCGGCCACGAACGGGGCTAGCGCGCGGACGAGCCCTATGAAGCGGCCTATCAGGATGGTCTTCCCGCCATGGCGGGCGAAGTAGCCCTCGACTCGCTGCAGCCGCTCCTTGGTGATCTTCACCTTCGGCCCGTGGCGGAGCAGGAAGGCGCGCCCGAGCCGGCGGCCGATGAAGAAGCTCGTGCTGTCGCCCAGAACGGCGCACGCCCAGACCAGGCCGATCAGGGGCAGCAGATCGATCTCGCCCTGGCCGGCGATCACCCCGCCGGCGAGCACGACCGTCTCGCCCGGGGCCACGAGGCCGACGAACGCCCCGGTCTCGAGGAAGGCGGACACTCCGACCAGCGCGTAGGTCCAGGGGCCGAGCGCCCGGGCAACGTCGACGATCGTCTCCTTCGGGTCGGGCAGCGCGGACAGGACTCCGCTGGCGTAGACGCCCAGGACGGCGGCGAGCACGAGCGAACCGACCATCCGCTCGCGCGTGATCCGACTCCGTCGCCAGACCGCGCCGGCCGCGAGCAGCACCGCCGCCACCGCGGCCACGACGTGCCCCGGGCTCACGACGCTTCGTGCGCGTGTGCGACCAGCGCGCCCTCGATCTCGGAAGCCGCCCGTGCGGCCTCGGGACTCGATCGGAAGAGCCCGAAAGCCGTCGGGCCCGACCCGCTTATGGCGGCCCCGAGCGCGCCCGCTTCGCGGAGCCGTCCGAGCGCCGCCTGCCGATCGGGGCGCAGAGACAGGCTCGCCCGCTCGAGGTCGTTCTCGATGCCGGCCGCGAGCTCCGGGAGCGTCCCGGTCGCGAGCAGGCGCAGCGGCTCCGGGTCGAGCTCGTCGCGTCCGGCCCCGAGCCTGTCGAGCTCCGCGTAGACGGCGGCGGTGCTCAGGCCGTGACCCGGAAGCAGCACAAGCGCGAGCGGGGGAAGCCTGACGGCCTCGACCAGCTCGCCCGTGCCGGTCACGAGCGCGTGTCCCGGCCGCAGCTGGCCCGGGACATCGGATCCGAGCCGGGTGGCGAGAGCCCGCAGGCCCTCGAGGTCCAGGGGCTCGCCGGCGAGCGCGTTGGCCGCCCTGAGAACCGCGGCGGCGTCGGCGCTGCCGCCTCCCAGTCCCGCCGCGATCGGGATCCGCTTCTCGATCCGCACCGACATCGCGCCGGCGGCCTGCCCCACCTCCTCCCGGAACTCCGCCAGGGCGCGTTCCGCGAGATTGCCCGGCCCCACGCCCGCACAGCTGACCTCGTCGCGCTCGGCGGGCGCCACGACCACGTCGTCCGCGAGATCGATCGACGAGAACAGGGAGCAGAGCGGGTGCATGCCGTCGGCCCGTGGGCGGCCGACGTGCAAGACCAGGTTGACCTTCGCGTGGGCGCGCTCGTGGATCATCGCGGCCGCAGCTCCTCGAGCAGCTCCTGCCCGATCTCGGCGGCCAACCGCGGCCACTCGTCCGGCGCGAGGCGCTCGGCACGCGTGTCCTGCGGGCGGTCGAGCCGCGCGAGCGCCGAGCGGGCGCGGTCGCGAAGCTCCGGGCGCGCGCCGGGCGACAGCGCCAACGAGCCAGGCAGCGCCTTGCGCCGGTGGGCGAACGCGGCGTGGACGAGCGCCACCACCGCGGGCGGAGGCGCGGGCGCCCGGCGCTTCAGGCGGACGAGCGCGGACTCGACGTTCGGCTCCGGGTGGAAGACGCTCGCCGGGACCCGGCGCAGCAGCTCCACCCGACAGGGGAGCTGTGCGAGCACGGAGCTGACTCCGTAGCTCTTGCCTCCCGGAGGTGCGGCCAGGCGCTCGCCGACCTCCCGCTGCACCATCGCCACCCACAAGCTCGCCTGCGGGAGGGCCGCGATCGACTCCAGGACGACGCTGGCCGCGACTCCGTAGGGCAGGTTCGCCACGACCTTCCGGACCGGCGGGTCGAGCGCCGCCAGATCCAGCGCGAGCGCGTCTCCAAGATGCAGCGACGCATTCGGGTGCGGTCCGAGCGCGTCGCGGAGCGGCAGCTCGAGCCCGCGGTCCACCTCCACGACGTGGAGATGGCGGACGCGCGGCGCCAGGTACTCGGACAGCACGCCGAGCCCGCCGCCAACCTCGAGCACCACGTCATCCCGCCCGAGCTCGGCCGCCCTCGCGATCACCGCGAGCAGGTTGTCGTCGATCAGGAAGTTCTGGCCGAGCTCGCGGTTCGGGCGGACGCCGAACTGACGCAACCGGCGCAGGCTCGCCTGTCGGGGCGGATCGCTCACCATCCGAAAACCCGCGCCGCGTTCCGATCCACGCTCTGCTCCAGCCGCTCGTAGGGAAGCTCCCTGAGCTCGGCGATGAAGCCGGCGGTCCGGGTCACGTTCGCCGGCTCGTTCGGCTTCCCGCGCAGCGGCTGCGGGGCGAGGTAGGGGGCATCGGTCTCCACCAGCAGCAGCTCATCCGGCAACTCCTTCGCCGCGCGCCGGAGTTCCCCCGCGCTCGGGTAGGTCACGTTGCCCGCGAACGAGCAGACATAGCCCCGCTCCACGCACTCCTCCACGCGATCCGGCGCGGAGAAGCAGTGCAGCACTACCGTCATGCGCTCGACGTGTTCCCGAAGCAGGGCGAAGGTGTCCTCCTCCGCCGCCCGGGTGTGGATCACGACCGGGAGGCCCAGGCGAGCCGCGAGCTCGAGCTGCGCCCGGAACGCCCGGCGCTGGTCTTCGCGGGGGGCGAAGTCGCGGTAATAGTCGAGACCGGTCTCGCCGATGGCGCAGGCGCGATCGTCGCGGGCGGCCAGCTCGATTTGCTCGAGCGCGAGCTCGTCGAAGCCCTGGGCTTCGTGCGGGTGAAGACCCACGATCGCCGACACCTCCTCGTGCTCCCGGGCGGCGGCCAGGGCGCGCCCGACCGACGCCGGGGAGGTCCCGACGGTCGCCATCCGCGTGACCCCCGCCTGGCGCGCACGCTCGACGAGCTCCGCGTCCGGCGGCTCGCAGGCGTCCAGATGGCAGTGGCTGTCGACCACGAACGGGTCAGGCTGTCGGCGCCGGCGCCTCGACCTTGGGGAACAGCTGGCCGAGCTCCGCTGTCCGCGCCCCGCCCGGCAGGCCTCCGAAGCGCGCGCCGTCGAGCGACAGCTCCTCCCGCCCGAGCGCCGCGAGCAGGCGCTCCGCCGAACGAGGGATGAACGGCTGGAGCAGGAGCGAGACGACCCGCAGCCCCTCCGCCAGCCCGTAGAGCACCGCGTCCAGCCGCTCGGCCTGGGCGTCGTCCTTGGCGAGCCGCCAGGGCTGCTCATCCTGGACGTACCGGTTCAGGCGCTTGACCCGGCGCCAGATCTCGTCGAGGGCCGCCGTCACCTCGACCGCGTCGAGGCGCGCGCGCACGGCCTCCGCCAGCCCCTCGAACTCGGCGGCCAGCTCCGCCGGCGGCTCGGCCTCTGGCACCACGCCCTGGCGGTAGCGGCCGATCATCGCGAGCGTACGGCTCGCGAGATTGCCGTATTCGTTCGCCAGCTCGGTCGTGTAGCGGGTCTCGAAGCCCTCCGGCGAGATCGACCCGTCCTGCCCGAAGTTGACCTCCCGCAGGAGGTAGTAGCGCAGGGCGTCGGAGCCGTAGAGGTCCATCACCTGGAACGGGTCGATCACGTTGCCGAGCGACTTCGACATCTTGTGCTCGTCCATCAGGAGGTAGCCGTGAATGAACATCCGCTCCGGCAGCTCGAGCTCCGCCGCCATCAGCAGCGCCGGCCAGATCACCGCGTGGAACTTGAGGATGTCCTTGGCGATCAGGTGGACGGCGGGCGGCCAGAAGCGCTCGGTCAGGTCCTGGCCTTCGCGCGCGTATGAGAGGGCCGTGTAGTAGTTGAGCAGGGCATCGATCCAGACGTAGATCACCTGGCTCGGGTCCCACGGGACGGGCACGCCCCAGCTCAGCCGCGCCCGGCTGAGCGACACGTCCTGAAGTCCCTGCGTGATGAACGAGAGCGCCTCGTTGCGGCGGTTCTCGGGCAGCACGAATTCGGGGCGCTCGGCGTACAGGCGCTCCAGCGGCTCCTGGAAGCTGGAGAGGCGGAAGAACCAGTTGTCCTCCTTCTCGCGCTCTAGCTCGATCAGGTGTATCGGGCACTTGTTCCCGTCCACCAGCTCGGCGTCGGTCTTGAAGTCGGCGCAGCGCGGGCAGTACCAGCCCTCGTAGGTCCCCGCGTATACGTGGCCGTTGTCGTGCACCCGCTGCACGACCTCCTGGACCTTGGCCTCGTGCTCCGGATCGGTGGTGCGGATGAAGAAGTCGTTCGTGGCGTCGATCCGCTCGGCCAGCGAGCGAAAGTGGACCACGTTGCGGTCGGCGAGCTCCCGAGGGCTGGTGCCGAGGCGCTCCGCCGCCTGGGCCACGGGCTCGCCGTGCTCGTCCGTGCCCGTGAGGAAGAACACCTCCTCTCCCCGCTGGCGCATATGCCGCGCCAGCACGTCGGCGGCGATGGTCGTGTAGGCGTGGCCCAGATGGGGTTCGGCGTTCACGTAGTAGATCGGCGTCGTCACGTAGTAGGGCACGGACGCCGATGCTAACCGGGCGCTGTGCGCCGAAGGCGGGGGCTAGCCGCGCAGACCGAGCAGCGGGTGGAGCGCAGCCCTGAGGCGTGCGCGACCGCCGGCAGCCGCCCGGCGACCCTCCGCGCCGCCGCCCATGAGGCCCGCCGCGAGCAGCAGTCCGAGACAGGCGAGCACCCAGCCGGGATCGAGACCCCCGCCGCGACCGCCCTCCGCCACCGGGTGGGCCGGAGCCGGGCGGGGGACGCCGGCTGGCGCCCTCCAGGGCGCCGGCGCCAGCCCGGGCGCATGTGACCTGGGGGCCGCGCGCACGGGCGCCGCCGCCGTGCCGGGAAGCGGCCTCGGCCGAAGAAATGGACTCCCATGCGGGACGGGTTCGGGAGCGGGCTCCGGGATCGGGGCGCCCGCAGGCGCCGGGAGCGGCGCCTCGTGGGGTGCGACGCGCACCGGGGCGGGGGATTCCCTCACCGGCACTGGGACCGGAGCGGGAGCCCCTCGCGGCTCGGGACGTACGGGTCCACCGGGTGGCGGCAGGAAGCGCAAGGGGTCGTGGTAGGCGTGCCGGCTGCCGGCGTCGCGCACGCCGAAGTGCAGATGCGGCTCCGACGCCGAGCGCCGCCCCGAGGTCCCGACCGCTCCCAGGCGCCGGCCGGGGTCGACGCGTTGGCCGCGCGCCACGGCGATGACGGACAGGTGGAGGTAAGAGGTGTCGTAGCGTCCATCGGCGGTCCGGACGGCCACCACCAGCCCGGAGGAGCCGGCGCGGCCGGCGAAGCGGACCGTGCCCGCCGTGGCGGCCACGACGGCCGTCCCTTTCGGCGCGGCGATGTCGATCCCCCGATGCTGCCCCGCGGCGTACGGATCGGACCCGTTGCGGTAGTGCGTGATGACGCGCCCGTGGACAGGCCAGCGCCAGCCGCCCTCCCCCTGCGCCAGCGGGGGAAAGGCGAGCAACGCGAGGAGCACCGGCACGCTGACGACCGACCTTCGGAACACGCCGGCCACCCTAGGCGCCGCCGGGGTACCGGCCGGCTGGCTCGTCGGCGTTCCGAGCCGGCTGTGGCGGTCCCGTGACAGAGAGTCACGGTCGGTTGCGCCGACGTCAGCGTTCTGTTGCGGGATCCGCCAGGGAGCGATAGAGGGCGTTCGCGCGGGCCCCCGTCAGCTCGGCCACCACCGTCGCGGCCGGGCGCGGGCGGGCGCCCGCGCCGACGAGCCGACGGAGCGCGTCGACGGCCTGCGGATCGGCCTCCTCGACCGGCCTCGACGCGGGGCCGAGCACCAACACCACCTCGCCCTTCGGCGCGGCCCCGGAGTAGCGCTCGGCGAGCTCGGCCGCCGTTCCGCGCACCACCTCCTCGTGCGCCTTTGTGAGCTCGCGGCATAGCGCCACCCGGCGCTCGGAGTCGAGCTCGGCGGCGAGGGCGAGCGTGGCGGGGATCCGGCGCGGCGACTCGAACGCGACCAGCGTTCCGGGCTCCGAGAGGACCCGGCGCAGCTCGCCGCGCTTTCGCGGCAGGAAACCGGCGAAGCGCCAGCGATCGCCGGGCAGCCCCGACGCCACGAGGGCCGTGAGCGCCGCCGACGGGCCCGGCAGCACCTCAACCGGGAGACCGGCGGCGACCGCGGACTGCAACAGCACGTAGCCCGGGTCCGAGAGGAGCGGAGTGCCGGCGTCGGAGACGAGCGCCACGACCGCCCCCTTTCTCATCCGGGCCACGAGCTCGCCAGCCCGCCGACGCTCGTTGTGCTCGTGGTAGGAGAGCAGCCGCGCCTTCACCCCGTAGCGCTCGAGCAGCACCCGCGTCCGCCGCGTGTCCTCGCAGGCGATCACGTCGGCTTCGCGAAGGGCCGACAGCACGCGCAGGGTCACGTCCTCGAGGTTCCCGATCGGCGTCGGGCAGACGACCAGGCGCCCGTTCAAACCTCGCCCCTCTCGAAGGCGAGCAGCGCCGCGCCGAGCATGCCGGCCTCGGCGCCGAAGTGGGCCGGCTCGATCCGCACCCGCCCTCGCGGCGGCGGGAGCGCGCGCTCGGCGACCACCGCGCGGGCCGGCTCGAGCAGGAGATCGCCGGCGGCAAGGGCGCCTCCCGCGATCACGATGACCTCCGGATTGAGCGCATTGACGATGCCGGCAAGCCCCGCGCCCAGACGCTCGCCCACTCCGCGGAGCACCTCGCGGGCAGGCTCGTCCCCCTCGTGGGCGAGCTCCGTGACGAGCGCCCCGGTGATCTCGACATCGGCCGCAAGACGCCGGCCGAGCTCGGAGTCCGGCGCGGCGCGAGCCGCCTCCAGGCCCTCGCGCGCGATGGCGCGGCCGGACGCGAGCGACTCGAGGCAGCCGCGGCCAGGGCAGCTTCCGAAGCAGTCCGGCCCGTCAAGATCGGTGACGACGTGACCGAGCTCCGCCCCGAAGCCGTCGGCGCCCCTGTAGATGCGGCCGTCGAGCAACAGGCCGCCGCCGATGCCGGTTCCCAGCGCCAGCAGGGCCGCGTGCCGGGTTCCGCGTGCGACCCCCTGGCGGTGCTCGGCCACGAGCGCCACGTTGGAGTCGTTGTCCACGTAGACGGGCAGCCCCAGGCGCTCGCTCATCAGATCACGGAAGGGAATGTCCTCGAGCGGCAGGTGCGTGGACCAGGTAGAGCGGCCGGTCTCCCGCTCGACCAGGCACGGGATCCCGAAGCCGACCGCCTCCACCTCGGGCGCGGCCGCCCGGACCTCCTCGACGGCGTCGACCATCACGTCGAGCGTCTCCTGCCGGTCGCCCCCGCGCCAGATGCGATGCGTGCGGTGGTGCACGACGAGGGCCTCGTCGACCACGCCGCCCAAGAGCTTGGTTCCGCCCGCGTCGATGCCGATGACGCGCCTCGGCGGCATCCCTGGACGATATACACAGTCCTGTGAGCCCAGACGGAGAGGAGCCACGCCGGGGGCCGGCCCCCCGGGCGTCCCCGCCCGAGTACAAGGTCTACCGCTCCAGGCGCCGCCCGATGGGGGGCCTTCGCGGGTCGGACCTCGATTCCCTGCGCCGGCGCCTGGGACGCCGCCGCGACCGTGAGCCCGGAGAGCCCCGGGAGCTCTCTCCAGGTCGGATCGCGAAGTGGATCGGGCTCGCCGCGGGGGGCTGGATCCTCTTCTCGCTGCTGCTGTTCCTGGTGAGCGCCCAGGTCGAGCCGGGGATCTCGAGCAATGCGAAGCAGGCGCTGTCGGGTCATGGAACCCTGATAGGTGGAAGCACGATCCTCGTGCTCGGCTCCGACGAGCGCGGCGGTGCCTCGATCGACAGGTCTCAGACCGGCCCTCCGCGCTCGGACACGATCATGCTGCTCCACGTGGCCCTCGGGAGCGTGCGGAAGCTGTCGATCCCCCGCGACGCCTTGGCGAACATTCCCGGCCACGGGAGCGCGAAGATCAACTCGGCTTACGCGATCGGCGGCGCGCCGCTCGCGATCCGGACGGTCGAGCAGTTCCTCGGCAACGGACTGAAGATCAACCACCTGATCGAGATCGACTTCAAGGACTTCCCGGCCTTCATCAACGCGCTCGGCGGGGTCACCATCGACGTGCCGAACAGGGTCTGCTCACCGCCCTTCGACAACTTCTGGAAGGGGCTCCGCTTCAAGCCAGGGAAGCAGCACCTGGGCGGCGACAGGGCGCTCGGCTACGCCCGCATCCGCAAGAACCGCTGCGCGCCGAGCGAGACCGACATCGAGCGGACGAAGCGACAGCAGCAGGTGCTGGCGGGAATCCGGCACCAGTTCCTCTCGGCCACGACCTTCCTGCGGCTGCCGTGGGCGTCTTGGAAGGCGCCGAAGAGCATCCGCACCGACCTGCGCGGCCCGGGGCTGATGGCGCTCGCGTCGGACATGGCGACCGGCGGCACGGGCGGCCCCAAGACGCTCGAGCCTTCATGCCTGGGCTGCGGGCCCGGTGGCACGCTGCTCGTATCGGACGGCGAGAAGCGCGACGAGGCGAAGCGGCTGCTCGGGAAGTAGCTAGTCGTCCGAGGGGGACGTGGGTGCCTTGCCCTTGCCGTCCGAGGAGCTCGAGTCCTTGTTGCTCCCGTCCTTGGCCCCGTCCGACTTCGCGGTCGAGTCGGAGGACGATTCGGACGCTCGCTTGGGCCCGTAGTCGGTCGTGTAGAACCCGGATCCCTTGAAGTGCACGGCGACCGGGTGGAAGACGCGCTGGACCGGTGCCTGGCAGGTAGAGCACGTCGTGAGCGGGTCGTCCGTGATGCTCTGCATCACCTCGAAGGTGTGACCCCGCTCGCAGCGGTACTCGTAGATCGGCATGGCAATCGAGTATAGGAGCGCCGATTGGCGGCGCCGGCGGCCTAGTCCTCCGCCCGTGGCGGGCGCGGCTCGGCCAGGTCGGCGAGCAGCGAGACCCTGGTCGAGTGCCAGACGAGCCAGGCGGCGATGTGGCCGATCGGTCTGAGCGCGTAGCGGGTCATGCCCGCAGGCCAAGGTAGCCCAGCTCTTCGACGCGATCGGACAAGTCGCGGCTCGATGCCCGGTATTTCCAACCTTTTCCTGTGCAGCGGGAGCCGCCGTTAGATTGGCGTCATGGCCCCGGAGGCGACCGACGCGGTGACGATGGACAAGATCGTCGCCCTCTGCAAGCGGCGGGGCTTCATCTTCCAGTCCTCCGAGATCTACGGCGGGATGGCCTCCGTCTACGACTACGGCCACTACGGCGTACTGCTGAAGAACAACGTGAAAGGCGAGTGGTGGCGGGCCGTCGTGCAGGAGCGCGACGACATGGTGGCGCTCGACGCCGCCATCCTCATGCACCCCCGCACGTGGGAGGCGTCGGGACACCTTCAGGGGTTCACGGACCCGCTCGTCCAGTGCCTCGGCAAGTGCAAGCGGCGCTGGCGCGAGGACCACCTGCGCGAGGCGCAGCCCGAGGGCGACCTGCGCTGCCCCGAATGCGGCGGGGAGCTGAGCGAGCCGCGCCAGTTCAACCTCATGTTCGAGACGCACGTGGGGCCCGTGCAGGACGAGGCCTCTGTGGTCTACCTGCGCCCCGAGACGGCCCAGGGCATCTTCGTCAACTTCAAGAACGTGCTCCAGTTCGCGCGCAAGAAGCCGCCGTTCGGGATCGCTCAGGTGGGCAAGGCGTTCCGCAACGAGATCACGACCCAGAGCTTCATCTTCCGCACCTACGAGTTCGAGCAGATGGAGATCGAGTACTTCGTCCCCCCGGACGAGGCCGGCGACTGGCACAAGCGCTGGATGGACGACCGCTCACGCTGGTACACGGACCTCGGGATCCGCCCCGAGCGGCTGCGGCTGCGCGAGCACGGGGCCGACGAGCTGTCGCACTACTCGAGCGCGACCTCGGACATCGAGTACCTGTTCCCGATGGGCTGGTCGGAGCTCGAGGGGATCGCGAACCGGGGCGACTTCGACCTCTCCCAGCACGCCGAGCACTCCGGGGACAAGCTCGAGTACGTGGACACCGCGACCGGCGAGCGCTACGTGCCGCACGTGGTGGAGCCCTCGGCGGGGGCCGACCGCGCCGTGCTCGCGTTCATGGTCGACGCCTATGACGAGGAGGAGGTGGAGGGGCGCGGCCGGACAGTGCTGCGACTGCATCCCCGCCTGGCGCCCGTCAAGGCCGCCGTACTGCCGCTCGTGAACCGCGACGGGATGCCGGAGCTCGCCCGTGAGCTCTACGAGGAGCTCCGCTCGCGCATGCCGGCCGAGTACGACGCCGGCGGCTCGATCGGCAAGCGCTACCGGCGCCAGGACGAGATCGGCACGCCCTGGGGCATCACGGTCGACGGCCAGACGATGGAGGACCGCACCGTCACCCTGCGCGACCGCGACTCGCTCGAACAGACGCGCCTTCCGCTCGACCAGGTCGGCGAAGAGCTTGAGCGGCGCCTGGCGGCTCCCTGGCGGTCGCCGAAGCTCGACTCTTAGCGGCCCGAACGAGAAAGGGCGCCCCGGGGGGCGCCCTTTCGAAGCCTCGATCGAGGGGCCTTACGCAGTCCCGACCGGCTCGCCCGAGCTGGCGGGCTCCGGCGTCGTGCTGCCGGTGTACTCGAACTCCTCCTCGGCGCCGAACAGCGCGTCGAGGACCTTCTTGCGCAGGCCCTCGTTCAGAGCGAGCGCCAGGCCCGCACCGACGATGACCACGAGCAGGAAGCGGCCCTTACGACCCTTGCGGCGCTTGCCCCTCAGGGACTCGCCTGCCTCGCGCAGCGACGCGGCTGCCTGCCTCAGCTCCTTCTGGGTCTTCTTGTCCTCCGTAACCGCCTTTACGGGACCCTTCCCGTTGGACATCCGCGCGTACGCCTTGCGCGCCGAGTCGAACGCCGTGCGCAGGTTGTCGCGCAGCTCGTCGTCCTCGGCAATCCGCTGGACGTATTGGTTCGAGCGAGCCGCCTTGCCCGCGGCGACCGCTCCGGCTCCGGCCTTCGCGGCCTTCTTCTTGGCTGCCATCTCTCTCCTCGGTCCGCTTTGCCGTCTCGGACGCCTGGACGGCGACCGTTGCATACAACCTGCAGGCCGTGACCCGCAGGGGGCTACACCTTATACCCGGGACCGAGCCTCGGGAACGGGAATCAGCGCTCGCGGGCGGCCACGCGCCCCCGCGGGCGCGGGTCGCGGGAGCCCCGACGACGGCCGCCGCGACGGGCCGATAGCGACTCGGCGCGCTCGAGCACGGCCGCGAGCACGTCGTCGACGCTGTCGGCCAGCACGAACTCCATCTCCCGGCGCAGGTGCTCCGGGATGTCGTCGATGTCGGGCTCGTTGCGGTGCGGGATCACAAGGCGGTTGATGCCCGCCCGCTGCGCGGCGAGCGCCTTCTCCTTCAGGCCGCCGATCGGCAGCACCTGCCCGGTCAGCGTGATCTCGCCGGTCATGGCGGTGTCCGACCGGACCGGCCGGCCCGTGATGCGGGACGCCAGGGCGGCCGCCATCGTGATGCCGGCGCTCGGGCCGTCCTTGGGGATCGCCCCGGCCGGCACGTGGACGTGGAAGTCGTGCTCGCGGAAGTAGTCGCTGGGGAGCTCGGGGTCGAGCGACCGCGCGGCGTTCTTCACGTACGAGAGGGCGGCGGCCGCCGACTCGCGCATGACCTCGCCGAGGTGACCGGTCACCTGCAGCGTCCCGTCGCCCGGGAAGGTCGTGGCCTCCACGAACAGGACATCCCCGCCGACGGGGGTCCAGGCCAGCCCGGTTGCCACGCCGGGCTCGTTGGTGCGCCGTTTCACGTCCGGCTGGAACCTGCGCTTCCCGAGCAGCTCCGCGACCTGCTTGGGGCGGATCGTGCGCTTCGACCTGCGGCTGCCCTCGGCGAACTCGCGCGCCACCTTGCGGCAGACGGAGCCGATCTGGCGCTCGAGGTTTCGCACGCCCGCCTCGCGCGTGTAGCCGTCGATGACCAGGTCGAGCGCCTCGTCGGTGAACTCGATCTTCGACCTGCTCAGGCCGTTTCGCTCCACCTGCCGCGGGACCAGATAGCGCTTGGCGATCTCGCGCTTCTCCTCGTGCGTGTAACCGGAGAGCTCGATCACCTCCATGCGGTCCTGAAGCGCCAGGGGCACGGTGTCCAGCTGGTTCGCCGTGCAGATGAAGAACACGCTCGAGAGGTCGAACTGGAGGTCCAGGTAGTGGTCGCGGAAGCTCGAGTTCTGCTCGGGGTCGAGCACCTCGAGCATCGCGCTCGAGGGGTCGCCGCGAAAGTCGGCGCCCATCTTGTCGAGCTCGTCGATCATCAGGACTGGGTTGTTCGAGCCCGCGTCCCGCATCGCGCGGATGATCGAGCCGGGGAGCGCTCCGATGTAGGTGCGGCGGTGCCCGCGGATCTCCGACTCGTCGCGCACGCCGCCGACGGAGATGCGCTCGAACTTCCGATCCATCGCCTCCGCGACCGAGCGGCCGAGGGAGGTCTTCCCGACACCCGGCGGCCCGACGAAGCACAGGATCGAGGAGCGCGCGTCGGGCTTCAGCTTGCGCACGGCCAGGAACTCGAGGATGCGGTCCTTGACGCGCTCGATGTCGTAGTGGTCGCGGTCGAGCACCTCGCGGGCGTGTCCGAGGTCGAGGTTGTCCTCGGTCGACTTCGACCAGGGCAGCGACGCCAGCCACTCTATGTAGGTGCGGATCACTCCATGCTCGGCGGACTGGGGCGGCAACCGCTCGAAGCGGCTCAGCTCGCGCTCGGCCTGCTTCAACGCGTGCTCCGGCAGCTGCGCCTGCTCGATCTGCTCGCGGAGCTCCTGCGTCTCCGCCTGCTGCTCGTCGGTCTCCCCCAGCTCCTCCTGGATCGCCTTCAGCTGCTGACGCAGGAAGTACTCGCGCTGGCCCTGCTCCATCTCGGATTGCACCTGCGACTGGATGCGCGAGCCAATCGAGATCAGCTCGCGCTCGCGGGCCAGGATCTCGGACAGGAGCCGCAGCCGCGCGGCCACGTTGCGCTCCTCCAGGAGCTTCTGCTTCTCCTCGGTCGTGATCCTGAGCGCCCCGGCGATCATGTTCGCCAGCTCCGACGGGTCGTCCAGGTTCGTGACCGCGATCTGGAGCTCCTCCGGCAGGTACGGGACGTCCTCGATGATCTGGGAGAACGTCGCCTGGACGTTGCGGCGCAGTCCCTCCAGCTCGGGCGTGGCCTCGAGCTGGTCGGGCGCCTCTTCGATGCGGGCGACCAGGTAGGGCTCGGTCGTCATGAAGTCGCCCAGCTCGACTCGTTGCGCGCCGTGGACGAGGATGCGAAGCGTGCCGTCCGGGACCTTGAGCATGCGGGCCACGACGCCGGCGACGCCCACGCGATAGAGGTCGTCGGGGCCGGGCTCGTCGTTGTCGGCATCCGTCGCGGCGACCATGGCGAGCATCCGGCTGCCGCCAAGGACGTCGTTGACCAGCTTCACGGAACGCTCCTGGCCGACCGCGAGCGGAGTGAGGGTGTCCGGGAAGGGGACGACCTCCCTGAGCGGCAGGATGGGCAGCGCCTCCGGCAGGCTCGTGCCGGCGGCGCTTGCGCTCGGCTCGCCGTCGGTGGAGGGGATGTGGATGCTCACTCCTCGCCCCCCTCCTCGATCGGGACGCGGCGCACGGACTGGTCGCGTGAAGCGAGCGGGATCTCGACCTGCAGCACGCCGTCCTCGTAGCTCGCCCGGGCCTGGTCGGCCTCGACGTCCACTCCCAGCTCGACGAGCCGCCTGAAGGGCCCGTGCTCGATCTCGATCTGCTGGTAGACGCGGCCCTCGGCCTCCGCCGGCCGGCGCTCCCCGGCGATCAGCAGCTGACGCCCGCGGATCTCGAGCGCCACGTCCTCGATCTCGACGCCCGCCAGCTCCGCGCGCACCACGGCCCGCGGCGGGTCGTCCGTGTAATAGACGTCCACGGAGGGCGAGAAGCCGCGCCCGCGCAGGCCGGTCGAGCGCTCGAAGACGTCGCCGAACAGCTCGTCGATCTCGCGCCGCATGCGCTCGAAGTTGCCGAACAGGTCGTGGGAAGAGGACACGTAGCCGAGGATAGCCGGGGCCCGAGGCCCCTCAGAGCTCGAAGACGGCGCCCTCCCTGGCGACCTCCACGGGTCCGCCGAACGCCTCGGCGGCCTCCCGCCTGGCCCACGCCGCGTCCAGCTCGTCGGAGATGTGCGTGAGCAGGAGCTGCTTCGCGCCGGCGGCACGGCCGTGCTCGCCGGCCTCCCTCGGCGTCAGGTGGCCGCGCTCCCCGGTGCGCTCCGGCCGGGGAAGGGTCGCCTCCATGATCAGCAGGTCGCAGTCCTGCGCGAAATCGGTCAGCTCGTCGGTGGGACTGCAGTCCGCCCCGTAGACCAGCCTGCCACCGCCGTCCTCCGACTGGATGCACATCGCGAAGGTCTCCATGAAGTGCGGAACCTCGCGGAAGCGGACCGAGATCGAGCCGACCTGGACGGCGGCCGAGGGGTCGTACTCGGAGAGCTCGAAGGCGCCCTCGATCAGCTCCTGGGGGCCCCAGGCCCCGACCACCCGTCGGAAGACCTCGCGCGCCCCCGGCGGCGCGTGCAGCACCGGGCGCGAGGGTTTGTCGGTCCCAGGCCAGCCCGCCACGGGCACGGGTTGCTGGCGCGGCGCGTAGCTGAGCGCGTACGCGAACGGCACAAGGTCCAGGAAGTGGTCCGCGTGCAGGTGCGAGATCAGCACGCCGTCGACGTCGACGTAGTCGCGGAACAGCCGCAGCTTCGAGAACACCCCGTTGCCGCAGTCGAGCAGCATGCAGGTGTTGTCGTCATCGACCAGGTAGCCCGAGCAGGCGCCGCCGGCGTCCTGCCAGGACGGCGACTTGCCGAGCACCGTGAGCCTCATGGGCGCAGCCTATCCGCGCGCCCCCGGCGCTTGAGCCGGGCGCCGTCAGGCGTTCGGCTGCGGAAAAGCGTAGGCCGTGGTGGTGCGCTGCGTGCGGAACACGAAGGCCAGCTGCCGCTCGGGCGCAAGGCCTCGGTCGGCGGGGCGGAAGGTGGCGCAGGGCTCTCCCAGATTGAGCGCGCAGAGGTTGTTCTGCATGAAGAAGCAGTCCTCGCAGGTCACGCGCTTCGTCTTTCCGTTGGCCATTTCTCCCCTCGTCCTCCTCGTCGCTGTGCTCGCGGGTCCGTAGTGCATCCTGCACCGGCTCGCCCCCCTTCGCCAGTCTAGATTTCGCAAATGGGGCGCTTTTCGTTTTCGCGCTAGGACCAGGCTTTTCGAACGGGCGCCCGCGAAGCCGCCGCTGTTTGCGGGCTTTGGAAGGCGATTCCGACAGGATGCCCGGGGATGGAGCTCGTCACCGGGGCAACGGGATACGTGGGAGGCAGGCTCGTGGAGCGGCTGGCCGCCGAGGGAAGGCCGGTCCGGGCGCTCGGCCGCCGCCAGGAGATGCTCGAGCGGCTGCCCTCGTCCGAGGTCGCCACCGGCGACCTGCTGACCGGCGCGGGGCTGGCGGCCGCCCTCGAGGGTTGCGAGACCGCCTACTACCTCGTGCACTCGATGGAGGCCGCCGGCGGCTCGGACGGCGACTTCGCGAGCCGCGACCGCCGCGCGGCCGAGAACTTCTCCGAGGCGGCACGGAGGGCCGGCGTGCGGCGAATCGTCTACCTGGGCGGCATCGCGCCGAGCGCGCGCCCATCTCCCCACCTGCGCTCACGCCTGGAGGTCGAGAGGATCCTCCTGGAGTCCGCGCCGGCGTCGACCGCCCTGCGCGCCTCGATCGTGATCGGGGCCTCGTCACCCTCGTTCCGCGTGCTCGTCCGCCTGGTCGAGCGCCTGCGCCTGCTGCCGCTGCCCGCTTGGCGCGAGAACCGCACCCAGCCGATCGATGAGCGCGACGTGGTGGAGTTCTTGGCACGGACCCCGTCGACGCCCGCGGCCGCCGGCCGTTCACTCGACGTGGCGGGGCCGGACCTGCTGACCTACGGCGAGATGATCGATCGGATCGCGGAGTCGATGGGCGTGGGCCGCACGCCGCTCCGCCTCAGGCGCTCGCACACTCCGCCCGCCAGCGCCGTCGTCAGCGCCGTGAGCGAGCAGCCCCTCGAGCTCGTGCGCCCGCTGATGGAGAGCCTGGAGTCGGACATCGTCCCCCGCGACGCGGAGGAGGCGCCGCGGATCTACGGCCTCCGGCCGCGCCACTTCGACCGCGCCGTCGAGCACGCGCTCGCCGAGTGGGAGACGCACGGGTCACTGGGGGCCCGATGAGAGAAGAGCGGACCGTGGAGATCGCCGCTCCGCCGGAGCGCGTGTACGACGTGGTGATGGACCCGCGCCGGCTCGAGGACTGGGTGACCATCCACCATCGCCTCGAGGAGGCGCCGCCGGGCAGACTCGAGCAGGGCTCCCATCTGACTCAGTGCCTGAAGCTCGCGGGTCGCAAGTTCCATGTCCGCTGGACGGTGGTCGAGAACCGGCCCTGCGAGCAGGTCGTGTGGGAGGGGCGCGGGCCGGTCGCTTCACACGCGCGCGTGATCTACCGCTTCGAGCCCGACAGCGGCGGCACCCGATTCACCTATCTGAATGAATACGAATTACCCGGTGGTTGGCTGGGGCGGCTGGCCACCCGCACGGTCTCGCGGGTGACAGCCAAGGAAATCGACTCGACTTTGGAACGGCTGAAGTCAATAGTGGAATAACCATAAGCGGTACGGTTACGTTAATTCACCGAACGTAACTGGAGGAACGCTTGCCCGACTTTCTGGAAGAGAAGCGCAAGGAGATCGACAGCCGGCTGCGAGAGCTGCGGCCGCTCGTCGACGAGTTTCGGCGACTCGAGCAGGCCGCCGCGGCCCTGGCGGGCGTGGGCGGCAACGGACGCCGCACCCGCGGACGGGCCCCCCGGCGCAAGGCCGGCGGCGGGCGTCGTGGACGGCCACGCGGCAGCGGCACGCGCGCCATCCAGGCGCTCGAGCTGGTGAAGGCGCGCCCCGGGATCACGATCCGAGAGCTGGCCGACGCCATGAACATCAAGGCGAACTACCTCTACCGCGTAATGCCCACGCTCGAGTCGGAGCGAAAGGTGCGCAAGCGCGGCGGGGGCTGGCACCCCGCCTAGTAGTCCCCAGGCCTCAGGCCACAGTCCCGGTGAAGCGCTAGATCAAATCCAGCTTCTTCACGGTGTCGCGCTCTTCCTTGAGCTCGTTCACCGTGTTCTCGATCTTGCCGCGGGCGAAGTCCTCGATCTCCAGCCCCTCGACGATCTCGTAGGAGCCGCCACCGAGGCGGACCGGGAAGCTCGAGACGATGCCCTCCTCGACGTCGTAGGAGCCGTCGGAGGGGATCGCCATGGAGCGCAGGCCGTCAGCGCCCTGGACCCAGTCGCGCACGTGGTCTATCGCGGCGTTGGCGGCGCTGGCCGCCGACGAGGCGCCGCGGGCATCGATGATCTCGGCGCCGCGCTTGCCCACGCGCGGGATGTACTCGCTCTCATACCAGTCCATGTCCACCTGGTCGACTGCCCGCTCTCCCTTCACCTTGGCGTTGAAGAGGTCGGGGAACATGGTGGGTGAGTGGTTACCCCAGACCACCAGGTCCTGGACCTCGCCGACACCCACCTCCAGCTTGTTCGCCAGCTGGGCGACCGCACGGTTCTCGTCCAGCCGCGTCATGGCGGTGAAGCGCTCGCGCGGCACGTCCGGTGCGTTCGACATGGCGATCAGGCAGTTCGTGTTGGCGGGGTTCCCGACCACCAGCACCTTCACGTCGGCGGCCGCGCCATCGTTGATGGCCTGGCCCTGCGGCTTGAAGATGCCGCCGTTCGCCTCCAGCAGGTCAGAGCGCTCCATCCCCTTGGAGCGCGGACGGGCGCCCACGAGCAGGGCGACGTTCACCCCGTCGAACGCCTGCTTCTGATCGTCGGTGATGTCGACGCCCGCCAACAGCGGGAGGGCACAGTCCTGGAGCTCCATCGCCGTCCCCTCGGCCGCCTTCACCGCGTCCGGTATCTCGAGCAGCGTCAGCTTCACCTCGGTGTCGTCACCCAGCATCTGGCCGCTGGCGATCCGAAACAGCAGGGCGTAGCCGATGGCGCCGGCGGCACCCGTGACGGTGACGTTTGTTGGACTCAAGAGTTCATCTCCTCTATGACGGCGTCCGCGAATTCACTCGTGCCGATCGCGCTCGGATCGTCACGCGAGGGCTTCAGGTCGTAGGTCACCTTGTCGCCCTTGCGGATCAGCTCGGCGATGGCGCCCTCCAGGCGGTCGGCGGCCTCGTCCTCGTTCAGGTGGTGCAGCATCAGGACCCCGGACAGCATCAGCGCCGTCGGGTTGATCTTGTTCTGGCCCTTGTACTTCGGAGCCGAGCCGTGGGTGGCCTCGAAGGTGGCGGCGTCGCTGCCGATGTTCGCGCCAGGCGCCAGGCCCAGCCCACCGATCATCCCCGCGCCGAGGTCGGAGACGATGTCGCCGTAGAGGTTCGGCAGCACGATCACGTCGTACTCCTCGGGGCGTGAGACGAGCTGGTTGCAGAGGTTGTCGATGATCCGGTCCTCGAACTCGATGTCCGAATGGCGCTCGGCGACCTTGCGCGCGACCTCGAGGAAGAGCCCGTCGGAGAACTTCATGATGTTGGCCTTGTGGGCGGCGGTCACCTTCTTCCGCCCGTATTCCTTCGCGTAGTCGAACGCCGCCTCCACGATCCGCTCCGAGCCGAATACCGAGATCGGCTTGATCGACACGCCCGAGTCGTCCCGGATCGGGCTGTCGAGCTCGTCGGCCAGGAACTTGGCGAGCTTCTCCTCCTCCGCCGACCCGCGCTCGAACTCGATCCCGGCGTACAGGTCCTCGGTGTTCTCGCGCACGATCACGATGTCCGTCTCCGGGAACCGCGTACGCACCCCCTCGTAGGCCTTGCAGGGCCGGATGCAGGCATAGAGGTCGAATTCCTTGCGCAGCGCCACGTTGATCGAGCGGTGCCCCGAGCCCACGGGCGTCGTGGTCGGCCCCTTGAGCGCGAGCTTGTTCCGCCGGATCGAATCGAGCGTGCGCTCGGGCAGGGGATCGTCCTCCTCCTCGTACACGTCGACTCCGGCCGGCTGCTCGTCCCACTCGAACTCCACGCCGGTGGCGTCGAGCACGCGCCGGGTGGCGTCGGCGATCTCGGGGCCGGTGCCGTCTCCGGGGATGAGGGTCACGCTGTGGGGCATTCGTGGGCACGGCAGTCTGCCACCATCCCCGACACGGTGTTCGGCGGCGGCTCCATCAGGCTCGTACGCCTGTTCGGCGTCCGCATCGGCGTGGATCCGAGCTGGTTCCTCGTCCTGTTCCTGATCATCTGGTCGCTGTCCGGCTACTTCAAGGACCTCTTCCCGGGCGACGACGCCAAGGCCTTCGCCCTCGCCGTGGTCAGCGCGCTCCTGTTCTTCGTCTCCGTCCTGCTGCACGAGATGGGCCACGCGGTGGTGGCCAGGCGCAACGGCATCGGCATCTCCGGCATCGACCTCTGGATGTTCGGAGGCGTCGCGAAGATGGAGCGCGACACGGACTCGCCCGGCGTCGAGTTCCGGGTGGCGATCGCAGGCCCGATCGTGACCCTTCTGATCGCCGCCATCTGCCTGGGTCTCGGCGCGCTGCTCGACAACGCCGACGACGTGCTGAGCACCAGCCGGTTCGAGAACATCGGGACGAACGAGGTCACCGCGGTGCTCGGATACCTCGCCTTCGTCAACGCGGTGCTGCTCGCCTTCAACCTCATCCCCGGCTTCCCGCTCGACGGGGGGCGAATCGCCCGCTCGATCGCCTGGTGGCGCACCGGCGATCGTGTGCGCGCCACGCGCTTCGCCGCCCGGCTCGGGCGGGCTTTCGCGGTGGTGCTGATGGGGGTCGGCGTCTACCTGTTCCTCCAGGGCGACGCGATCGGCGGGGTCTGGCTCGTGTTCATCGGGCTGTTCCTCTCACAGGCCGCGCGCGGAGCCGAGCTCCAGACGGTCGTCAGCAGCCGCATCGAGGGCATTCGCGTGGCGGACGTGATGGACGCCGAGCCGGTGGCCGTGCCGGAGGACCTCCCGCTCGACCGGGCGCTCGACGAGTTCTTCCTTCGCTACGGCTGGCCCTGGTTTCCCGTCGTGGACGGCCTCGGCCGGTTCACCGGGCTGGTTACCCGCGAGGCGATCGAGGCCGTGCCGGAGCACGCGCGCGCCGGGCGCCTCGTGCGCGCGGCGATGGCCCGGGACGAGGGCGCCGGCCTGCGCGTGGGGCTGGAGGAGCCGCTGGAGGCGCTGCTCTCGAAGGAGCCCCTGTCCCGGCTCGGGGCGATGATGGCGGTGGACGCGGAGGGCGTGCTGCGCGGGATCGTGACCGTGGACAGGGTGCGACGGGCGCTCAGCGCCTCGGCGCCGGCGGCCTGAACCCGTGACATAGAATCGCGGGCCGCCCCGAATGCCCCAGCACGATGTCCTCGTCATAGGAGCAGGCCTCGCCGGCCAGCGCGCCGCCCTCGCCGCGGCCAACAGCGGCGCATCTGTGGGGATCCTGTCCAAGGTCCACCCCGTCCGCTCCCACTCGAACGCGGCGCAGGGCGGGATCAACGCCGCCCTCGACGCGGAGGACTCCTGGGAGTCGCACGCCTTCGACACGGTGAAGGGCTCGGACTACCTGGGCGACCAGGACGCGATCGAGATCATGTGCCGCGAGGCCCCGAACGAGCTGCTCGACCTGGAGCACCTGGGCGTGACCTTCCACCGGAACGAGGAGGGCAAGCTCGGCAAGCGGGCCTTCGGAGGCGCCTCGGCCGCGCGCACCTACTACGTGGCCGACATCACCGGCCAGGCGATCCTGCACGTGCTCTACGAGCAGCTGATGAAGCACGACGAGGTCTACCGCTACGAGGAGTGGTTCACGACCGCTCTGGTCCAGGACGACGACGGCCGGATCGCCGGCGCGGTCACGCGCGACATCCGCGACGGCACGATGGAGCTGTTCTCGGCCAAGGCGGTGATCCTGGCCACGGGCGGGAACGGGCAGGTCTACACGCCGACCACCAACGCGCTGATCTGCACCGGGGACGGGATCGCCATGGCCTACCGCGTGGGGGCGCCGCTGATGGACATGGAGATGATCCAGTACCACCCGACCACGCTCGCGGGGCTCGGCCTGCTGATCACCGAGGGCGCCCGAGGCGAGGGGGCGCACCTCTACAACGCCGAGGGCGAGCGCTTCATGGAGAAGTACGCGCCGAACAAGATGGAGCTCGCCTCACGCGACGTCGTCTCCCGCGCGGAGCAGACCGAGATCAACGAGGGCCGCGGCTTCGACGACGGCACCGTCGCGCTCGACGTGACCGTTGTGTCGCGCAAGCGGATCCACGAGGCGCTGCGCGAGATCGTGAACGTGGGCCGGGACTTCGCCGGCGTGGACATCACGAAGGAGCCGATCCACATCAAGCCCGGCAACCACTACGTCATGGGCGGGGTGAAGACCGACACCAACGGTCAGACCGATCTGCCCGGCCTCTACGCCGCGGGGGAGTGCGCCTGCGTATCGGTGCACGGCGGCAACCGGCTGGGCGCCAACTCGCTGCTCGACACGCTCGTCTTCGGGCGCCGCTCGGGCGAGCACGCCGCCCAGGCCACGAAGGGGCTGCCGATGGCCGCCCCCTCGGATGCCCCGCTGGCCGCGGAGGAGCGGATGATCCGCGAGCTGATAGACCGCGAGCGCTCCGGACGGCGAGTCACCGAGATCCGCAGGGAGCTGGGCGAGACGATGGACAAGTACGTGGCCGTCTTCCGTGACGAGGACGGCCTGCGGACCGCGCTCGAGACCGTCCGCCGCCTGCGCGACGAGGCCGTGAACGTGTCGGTCGACGACAAGAGCAAGGTCTTCAACCAGGACGTCCTGGGGGCGCTCGAGCTGCAGTTCATGCTCGACAACGCCGAGTGCATCGTCGTGTCGGCGCTCGACCGCAAGGAGTCGCGCGGCGCGCAGTACCGCACCGACTTCCCGGAGCGGAACGACGACGACTGGCTGAAGCACATCAACGTGTCCTCCAACGGCGACGAGCCGGAGGTCTCCTACTCCGAGGTCACCCGCACACAGTGGGAGCCCGAGGAAAGGAAGTATTAGGTAATCGTGGCCGAGTCGTACACGCTCAAGATCCGCCGCTTCCAGCCGGACACCGGCGAACCCGCCTACTGGCACGACTACCAGGTCGACCTCGACCCCGAGCGCTCGGTGCTCGACGGGATCCTTCAGGTGAGCGGCGAGCAGGACGGCTCGCTCGCGATCCGCTGCTCCTGCCGAGCCGCGATCTGCGGCTCGTGCGGCGTGCGCATCAACGGCAAGTCGGCGCTCGCCTGCAACACCCGCATCAGCGACGCCGCGGCGGGGGCCCGCAACGGTGCCATCACGGTCGAGCCGATGGGCAACATGCCGGTCCTCAAGGACCTGGTCGTAGACATGGACGCCGTGCACTGGAAGAAGGTCCAGCGCGTGGTGCCCTGGCTACTGCCCGACGGACCGCCGCCCGAGCGCGAGTACATCGTCCCCGCCGAGGCGATGATCGACGTGACCCAGTCGATGGCCTGCATCCACTGCGGCGTCTGCGTCTCCGCCTGCCTCTCGCTCGAGGTCGATCCGGAGTTCGTCGGCCCCGCCGCGCTGGCGAAGGCCTACCGCTTCGTGGGCGACCCGCGCGACGGCGCCACCGCCGAGCGCCTGAAGGACCTGGCCGAGGACCCGCACGGCA
This sequence comes from Thermoleophilaceae bacterium, assembly GCA_046262995.1. GTDB lineage: Bacteria > Actinomycetota > Thermoleophilia > Solirubrobacterales > Thermoleophilaceae > JBHELQ01. Next base: position 13,593 of record JBHELQ010000143.1, on the reverse strand, counting down.
TCTACGACTGCACCCACTGCTTCGCCTGCATCGAGGTCTGCCCGAAGGACGTGGCGCCGATGAGCCAGATCATGCGGCTGCGCAGGCGCGCGACGGCGGACGTCGAGATCAAGGACGGCAACAACGGCTACGGCCACGAGAAGGCCTTCGTGAACCTGATCGAGAAGTACGGCACGCTGCACGAGGCCCAGCTGCTGCCGCGCTCCTTCGGCCAGGGCTCGCTGGTCCGGGGGCAGACGCAGCCCGAGGCCGTCAAGCAGCTGATCGTGAACCTGCCCACGGCGCTGCGCGGCCTGCTGAGCGGCAAGGTCAGCCCCCGCAAGGCCCTGCTCCATCCCAAGCTCCCCGGTCAGAAGCGCCTGCGCCAGCTGTTCCGGAAGATCGAGGAGAAGGAGGACCGGCTGGAGCTGAACCTCTACATCGTCGGTGAGTCGGGCGATGAGGAAGAGGGCGCCATGGGAGAGGGGAGCCAGCGGTGAAGCTCGCGTACTGGCCCGGCTGCGTCTCGCGCGGCTTCACGCCCGAGCTGCACGGCTCGATGGAGAAGGTCGCGCCGCTGCTCGACCTGGAGCTCGTGGAGCTCGACCGCGCCAACTGCTGCGGCGCCGGCGTGATCGCCGAGCACAACCAGGAGCTCGTCGACACCCTCAACGCCCGCACCTTCGCGATGGCACAGGGCGCCGAGGGCGCGGCCGGGATGATGAACATCTGCTCAACCTGCCAGGGCGCGCAGTCGGAGTGTCAGGAGCGCCTGGACGCGAGCGGCGACTACCGCGAGCACATCAACGCGAACCTGGAGGACGAGGGCCTCTCCTACGAGCGCGACGGAGAGTGGTGGAACAAAAACCTGCTCTGGCTGGTGGTCGAGGAGATCGGGCTCGACGAGATCCGCTCACGCGTCAAGCGGCCGCTCGAGGGGCTGCGTATCGCGCCCTTCTACGGCTGCTACGTCGTGCGGCCCACGCGCCGGCTCGGCTACGCGGACCACCCGGAGCGCGACCAGTACCTGGACCAGCTGATCGAGGCGCTAGGCGCCGAGCCGGTCCAGTACGCGGGTGCCCGCAAGTGCTGCGGCTTCCCGGTGATCACGATGAACCGCACCACGTCGCTGCGGCAGGCGGGCCGCCACCTGGCCGACGCGATCGACGCCGGAGCCGACTGCCTGGTCACGCCCTGCCCGCTCTGCCACCTGAACCTGGACATGCAGCAGCCGGCGGCGCAGAAGTTCGTCGAGCGCGAACTGGACGTGCCGGTCCTGCACCTGCCGCAGATGCTCGGGTTGGCACTGGGGCTCGAGCCGGACGAGCTCGGGATGGGCAAGCACGTGGTCTCCACGCGCGAGGTCCAGCGGAAGGTCGCTCAGCTGGCGACCGCCGCCTAGCCGGGACCGTACGGACCGCCGACGTTCTTCCAGTGCGGCGGGCGCGGGTCGTCCGGCTCGGGTGGCTTCGGCTTCGGCTCGATGCTCGCCTTCAGCGGGTCGATCCGCTTGCCCGGCAGCTGCGACACCTTCACGACGATCCATTCTCCGTCCTCGTCCTGGCGAACCAGCCACCTGTAGTCGGCTCGCTGCGGGTGGCTCTTCGCGAGGCGTCGGGCGGTCTCCTCGGCATCCGTGCGGTTCATGAGACGAGCATACGTCCGATCTCCTCGCCTCGCGTGCTAGGTTTCACCAGATGGTTAACTATAAGCGCGCCTCGGAATGAGGGCTTTGAAGCGACGAGGGGAAAGTGGAGTCGAGCCCTCGGGCGATGATCGGGCCGCGGCTCCCCACTCGCCCTTCGCCGTCAAGACGGGGCTGAAGCTGGTCTCCGCCGAAGCGGACCGGGCGACCGGGACCCTGCACGTACGCCGCGAGAGCCTCACGGAGTCGGGCATTGTGCGAAGCGACGCCATCAGCGCGCTGGTGCAGGCGACCGCCGCGGCGGCTGCCGGCGGCCAGGGCTGGGAGAGCGCGAGCCTCAGCGACATCTACATCACCTTTGTGCAGCCCGCCCCTCAGCACCCGCTGACGGCGGAGGGGCGGGTCGTCCCCGACGACGGCCCCCTCCGGCGCTGCGAGGTCGAGGTCCGGGACTGGAACGGAGACCTCGTGGCCAAGGGGCTCCTGAGCTATCGGTTCTGAGCTGCTGGTAGGTTAACCAGATGGTTAAGGAGGCCGGGATCCTGGACGTGAGCTTCGGCGCGCTCGCCCATCCGGTGCGTCGCACGATCGTGGAGCGCCTGGCCCACGGCCCGGCCACGGTGGGACAGGCCACGGTCGACCTGCCGGTGTCCAAGCCGGCCATCAGCAAGCACCTCAAAGTCCTGGAGCAGGCGGGGGTCGTGGTACGGGCCGTGGAGGGCCGGACTCACCGGCTCACGCTGGACGAGCGCCCGCTGGCCGATGCGTCAGCATGGATGGAGCGGCAACGCGAGCTGTGGGAGCGCAAGCTCGACGTGATCGAGGAATACCTGGAGGAGAGGAAATGACCCCGGAGCTGCATGTGGAGCGGACCTTCGATGCAACGGCCGAGGAGGTCTTCGACGCCTGGACGAGCCCTGAGGTGCTCCGCCGCTGGTGGGCACCCGGGCCGGACTGGACCACTCCGCTCGTCGAGGTCGATCTGCGCGAGGGCGGCCGCTACCGGCTGGCCACCCGCAACCCGCAGAGCGGCGAGGTCCACACGGTCGGCGGCGAGTACAAGGAGATCCGGCGCCCGGATCGCCTCTCCTACAGCTGGGCATGGGAGGACCCGCGCTTCCGCGGCGACTCGACGGTCACGGTCGAGTTTCACGAAGAGGAAGGCCGCACCACGGTGGTCCTGACTCACACCGGGCTGCAGAGCGACAGGAGCTACGGCATCCATGCGCACGGCTGGACCGAGGTCATGAACTCGCTCGAGCGCAGGGTGTTCGCCGCTGCGGACCGCGCCTGACACGGCCCCAGGAACGAGAAAACCGGCCTTTGGCTAGGCCGGCTCTCGTAAGGCAAGGCGTACCCCGTCCGCCCTTGAGAAGCTTTGAAAGACCTCCTGTCCCCCGCCTCCCGCTCCGGCATCCCTCCGAAGCTTGTCCGAATGGTGGCGATCGAGGGCGCGCTTTTCTTCCCCTTTGAGGAGTGATCTTGGGAGGAGGAAACCGGGGTAGGCCCGGGTTAGGCGTCTTTCCCCCTTCGTCACCCGTAATGCGTACACTCTCCCCCGATGTCCTCCCCCGTGCGCGTCCTCTCGGCCAAGTTCGAAGACCTCGTCGCGGTGGGCTTCAGGCAGCTCGTGTCCGAGGACCCGAACCTCGACCTGGTCGCGGACGGCGTGCCGCTCGAGGGCATCGAGCAGGCAATCGAGGAGCACCAGCCCGCGGCCGTGCTGATCAACTTCGGCACCCTCGGCAGCCCCGCGCAGGTCTACCAGCTGCACCAGGCCTTCCCCGAGACGCGCATCGTCGTGCTGGCGAACCGCCCGTCGGCCGCCGAGTGCAACCAGATGCTCTCCTTCGGGGCCACGGCCTGCCTGTCCAAGGAGACGGAGGCGCGCGACATCATCAACGCGATCCACCTGGCCTCCCGGGGCATGCACGTGCTGCCGCGCTCGGCGGCGATGGCCGGCGGCTCCGACACCCTGAACCTCGAGGGATCCGACCTGCTCACACCGCGCGAGGCCGACGTGCTCGAGCTGCTTCAGGACGGCGCGACCAACGCGCAGGTAGCGCACTCGCTCTCGATCGGGATCGAGACCGTCCGCACCCACGCGCGCAACATCTACCGCAAGCTCGGCATCTCCTCACGGCGCGAGCTCGCGCGCCTCAGCCGTCCCGAGACCGTGGTGCTCGAAGCCCACGACGGCGACGGCGCCGCCCCGCGCGGCTAGGCCGCCCGCGCCGCTCGCAGGAGGTCTCGCTCGTGCAGCAATTCCGCCAGCTGCACGGCGTTCGTCGCCGCACCCTTGCGCAGGTTGTCCCCGACCACCCAGAGGTTCAGGCAGCGCTCGTGCGAGGGATCGCGGCGAATGCGGCCGACCAGCACGTCGTCGCGCCCGGCGGCGTCGATCGCCAGCGGGTAGAGCCCGTCCTTCGGATCGTCCACGACGGTCACCGCCGGCGCCGCAGACAGGAGCTCGCGGCAGTGCTCCGGTGACAGCGGATCGCGGGTCTGCACGTTGATCGACTCCGAGTGGCCCGTGTAGACGGGCACGCGCGCGCACGTTGCAGACACGCCCAGCTCCGCGCGGCCGAGGATCTTGCGTGTCTCGGCCATCATCTTGCGCTCCTCGGTGGTGTAGTCGTCGCCGTCCTTGAAGGTCTCCACCTGGGGTAGCACGTTGAAGGCGATCTGGTGGGGATAGACGGCGGGAGGCGCCAGCTCCCGGGCCTCGAGCACCGCGCTCGCCTGGTCGTGCAGCTCCTCGACCGCGCGCTGGCCGGTCCCCGAGACAGACTGGTAGGTCGAGACGACCACTCGCTCGATGCCGGCCGCGTCGAGGATCGGCTTCAGCGCGACCACCATCTGCATCGTCGAGCAGTTGGGGTTGGCGACGATGCCGCGGTGGGAGTCGAGCGCCTCCGGGTTCACCTCGGCGACCACCAGCGGCACGTCCTCCTGCATGCGCCACTGAGACGAGTTGTCCACCACCACCGCGCCCGCTTCCGCGAAGCGCGGCGCCCACTCCTTGCTGATACCGGAACCCGCCGAGAACAGTGCCAGGTCGAAGCCCTGGATCGAGTCCGCGGAGAGCGGCTGGACGGTGAGCTCCGAGTCGCCGAAGTCGATGGTGCGGCCGGCCGAGCGCTCCGAGGCGAACGGCGTGACCTCCTCGGCCGGGAGGCCGCGCTCGCGCATCACGCCGAGGATCGTGGAGCCGACGGCCCCCGTGGCTCCGACCACCGCAACCCTCACGAGGCGGCTCCGTCGCTCGGGACGGCGGAGTCGCGCACGACCGGACGGTGGTCGCCGGCCACGTCCTCGGGCCGGACCGCGTCGGCGCCGAGCTCGAACGCGGTGTGGAGCTCCCTGACCGCCGTCTCCACGTCGACCTCGCGTATGACGCATGAGATCTTGATCGGCGAGGTCGAGATCATCTCGATGTTCACCCCGGCGTCGCCGAGCACGGTCAGGGTCCTGGCTGCCACTCCGGGATGGCTCTTCATTCCGGCACCCACGATCGACACCTTGCCCATGCCGTCGTCGGCCTCGATCGCTCCGAAGCCGAGCTCGTCGCGGAGCGGCTCGAGCGCACCGCGCGCGGCGGGCAGGTCGGAGCGCGGCACGGTCACGGACATGTCGGCTCGGTGATCCGGCGAGATCGGCTCGTTCTGGATGATCATGTCCACGTTCACGTTCGAGTCCGCCAGGGCGGACAGCACGCGGCCGGCGATGCCCGGCCGGTCGGGCAGCCCGGTGAGCGTTACCCGCGCCTCGGCGGTCGAGTGGGTGACGGCTGTGACAAGTGGTCGTTCCATGGTCTGCTGCTCGTCAACGACGAAGGTACCCGGTCCGTCGTCGAAGCTGGAGCGACAGTGGATTCGCACGCCGTAGTTTCGCGCGTACTCGACCGAGCGAAGCTGGAGCACCCCCGCGCCGGAGGCGGACATCTCGAGCATCTCCTCGAAGGTCACGACCGCCAGCTTGCGGGCGTCGGGGACGATGCGTGGATCGGCACTGAAGACGCCGGCGACGTCGGTGAAGATCTCGCACACGTCCGCACCGAGCGCGGCCGCCAGCGCCGCCGCGGTCGTGTCCGAGCCGCCGCGGCCGAGCGTGGTCACGTCGGCGGAGGTGGAGACGCCCTGGAAGCCCGCCACCAGCACGATCTTGCCGTCATCGAGCGCCGCCCGGATCCGGTCGGCGCGTACCTCCAGGATGCGGGCCTTCGTGTGCGAGGCGTCCGTGACGATTCCTGCCTGGGACCCGGTCAGCGAGATCGCCTCGTGGCCGAGGTCGTTGATCACCATCGCGGCCAGCGCGCACGACACGCGTTCGCCGGTGGACAGGAGCATGTCCATCTCGCGCGGATGAGGACGCTCGGAGACCTCATGGGCGAGCGAGACCAGCTCGTCGGTGTTCTTGCCGCGCGCCGAGAGCACGGCGACGACGCGGCTCCCCTCCTCGGCGCGCTGGACGATCCGGTGGGCGGCGCGCTTGATGCGCTCGGCGTCGGCGACGGACGTGCCGCCGAACTTCATCACCACCGTCTCGAACTCCAGGGCAGCACCCGGCATGGCGCTGAAAGATAGCCTGGGCCGCGTGCGCCTCCGACGCGGCGGTGGGACTTCGCCCCAGCGGCTGGCCGCGATCGTCGCGCTCACCTTGATCGCCGCCGCCTCGCTCGCGGGCGGGGCCTTGGTGGGGAGGGAGCGGGCGCGCCCGGCGGCCGACGTGCCTGAGGCGAGCCGGGGCGCGCCGGTCCAGCGCCTGTCCTTCCTCGCTCGCCTGATCCCGCCGGCTCCGGACCGCTCGCGCCCCCGCGGCCCGCGCATCCCGCGCAGCATCGACGACCTGGCGCGACGGCTGCCGCTCGAGCGGAAGGTGGCGCAGCTGTTCCTGGTCGGCTTTCGCGGCAGCAATCTGACCGCCGACGTCTTCAAGAGCCTGCGCGGGCTCGACTACGGCGGGCTCGTGATCGACCGGCCCAACTACAAGGGGGTCCAGCTGCTGGGGGCGCTCGCGGGCGAGGCCCAGGTGATCTCCCGCCAGGCAAAGCACGTGCCGCCATGGGTGATGGCGCCCCAGCCGGGGGGCGACTTCAACGCGTTCCCCGACCTACCGCCCAGCGACGCCCCAGCCGATCTCCGCTCTCCCGCCCAGGGCGGCAGCCAGGCGGCGAAGTCCGGGGCGACGCTAAGGCAGCTGAACGTCACCGGGGTCCTGGCCCCGAGCCTGGACGTGGGCGGCGCCGACGACCCGGCGGTGGGAGCGCTCGCCTACTCCGAGAACCCGAGGGAGGTCGCCGCCTTCGCCGACGCGACCGTTCGCACCTACCGCCGGGTCGGCGTGTTCTCCGCGGCCGCGCACTTTCCGGGCCTGGGCGCGGCGTCCCAGCCGACGGATCAGGGGCCCGCGACCGTCGGCCTGTCGCTCGGGGAGCTGCGAAGGCGCGATCTCGTCCCCTTCCGCACCGCCATCGATGCGGGCGTGCCTGCCGTGGTCCTGAGCCACGCCCTCTATACGGTCGACGACTTCACCGAGCCGGGCTCGCTGTCGGTGCGCGTCGCCACCCACCTGCTGCGGGGCGAGCTGCACTTCCGCGGCGTCGCCATCACCGACGACCTGGCCGACCCGGCGGTGACCTCCCAGCGCTCGGTGCCCGAGGCAGCGGTCCAGGCGCTCAAGGCGGGCGCCGACATGCTCTTCATCTCCGGCCCGCCGAGCGACCAGCGCGCGGCGTTCGTGGCGGTGCTCCGGGCGGTCCGGCGCAAGGAGATCTCGCGTCGCCGGCTCGACGAGGCCCTGTTCAGGACTCTGATCGCGAAGCGCCGCTACAAGCTGATCCGCTAGAGCGCCTGGCGGGCCCGCAGCGCCCGGCCGAGCGTGATCTCGTCGGCGTACTCGACGTCCGACCCGACCGGCAGGCCGCTCGCCAGGCGTGTGACCGCGACCTCGGGGGAGCGCTCGCGCACTGCCTCGGCGAGGTAGAGCGCGGTCGCCTCGCCCGTGGTGGTGGCGTTGGTGGCGATCACGAGCTCGCGTACCCCGTTCTCCGACACGCGCCCCAGCAGCTCGGAGATGTGGAGGTGCTCGGGATCGACGCCGTCGATCGGGGACAGCGCACCGCCGAGGACGTGATAACGGCCGTGGAACTCGTTCGTGCGCTCGATCGGGATCACGTCGCTCGGCTGCTCGACCACGCAGATGACCGCCGCCTCGCGGCGCTCGTCCTGGCAGATGCGGCAGGTGGGCTCGGTGGCGAGGTTGAAGCAGACCTCGCAGTGGCCCACCGTCTCCTTGACCTCGCGGATGGCGTCGGAGAGGCCGAGAGCCTCCTCGTCCGAGACCGCGAGCAGGTGGAAGGTCAGCCGCTGGGCCGTGCGCTGCCCGATCCCGGGCAGCTTGCCGAGCTCGGTGATCAGGCGGTTCACGGGCGGCGCGAACACGGTCTTCCAGCCTAGTCTCCGCCGCGGCGCGCTCGGGCTAGAGGCCGGGCAGCCCGAGCCCGCCCAGGCCGCCGGCCATGCCGCCGGCCGCCTGGTCCATCTTCGACGCCGCCAGCGCCTGGGCGGAGCGAAGCGCCTCGTTCACCGCGGCGATCACCATGTCCTGGAGCAGCTCGACGTCCTCCGGATCGACGGCCTCGGGATCGATCCGAAGCTCCTTCAGCTCGAGCGCTCCGCTGACCTTGACCGTCACCATGCCACCGCCCGCGCTGGCCTCGACGATCTCGTCCTTCAGGCCCTCCTGGGCCTTCAGCATCTCGGCCTGCATCTGCTGGACCTGCTGCATCATCTGGTTCAGGTTCGGCTGCTTCGGCATCGGTCAGTCCGCCGCCTGCTCGTCGAATACTTCCTCCGCGCCCAGCTCCGCCTTCAGGCGCTCCACGAGCTGCTCCTCGTCCAGCGTCGCGGCGGCGCCGCCCTGCAGCTCGTCGCTCAACTCGAAGATCACGCCCAGCTCGCTGCCCGTCAATCCGCGCACCGCTCGCGCGACGAGCTCGCGGTTGGACTCGGCCTTCTTCTTCGAGAAGGCGGCGTCGGCCGGGAACGCGACCGTCAGGCGTCCGCCCTCGACCGCCATCGGCTCGGCATGCGCCAGGAGCGCGCCGACCATCGCGTTCTCCTCCCGCACGGCCTCGCAGGCGGCCGGCCAGAGCGTGCGCAGGCGCTCGAGATCCGGCTCGGGAGCCGTGCCGGCCTGAGGCTCCGGCTGCGCGACGGCGGGCGCCGCGGCTGCTGCGGGCGCCGCCGATCCCATGGCGACCGGCGCAGCCGTGGTGGGCTCGGGCGACGGGCCGGCCTGTGGCGCGGCGGACGCGCTCGGTCCCTGCTCCGGAGCGGCTCCGCCCGCGGCCTCCTGCGCTCCCAGCCGGGCCTCGAGCTGCTCGATCCTGTGCATCAGCGCCTGCAGCGAGAGGTCCGCCTGCGGCCGCGTCGCCTTGAGCAGCGCCAGCTCCAGCTGGATGCGCGGGTCGGCCCCCTCCTTCACCGCGGCGATCCCGGCCGCCAGGAACTCGAGGGCCCGCACGATCTCGCCCTGCGCCAGCTGCTCGGCCTGGGTGGCCAACCGGTCGGTGTGCTCCGCCGTGACGGAGAACGAGTCCGGCACCTCGCCCAGCGTCTGCACCACGAACAGGTGGCGCAGGTGGCCGGAGAGGTCGCGCATGAACTGCGTGAAGTCGCGCCCCGACTCGGACAGCCGCTGCACGGCGAGCAGGGCGGCCCGCGGATCACGTGCCGCGAGGGCGTCGGCAGTCTCCAGCACCAGCTCGGCGTCGGCCACGCCGAGGATGTCGAGCACGTCGTCGAGCTCGACCTGCTGCCCCCCGTAGGTCACGAGCTGCTCGAGGGTCCCCAGGGCGTCGCGGAAGCTGCCGGTGGCCGCGCGAGCGATCATCCCGACTGCCGGCTGCGGGACCTCGATCCCCTCCTGCGCCGCGACCCTGCCGAGCACATCCGCGATCTGCTCGAGCGTGGGGCGGTGGAAGTCGAAGCGGTGGCAGCGATCCACGATCGTGGGGGGCACCTTGTGGGCCTCGGTCGTGGCAAGCACGAAGACGACGTGCTGGGGGGGCTCCTCGAGCGTCTTCAGGAACGCGTTCCAGGCCGCGGTCGAGAGCATGTGCGCCTCGTCGAGGATGTAGACGCGCTTGCGCCCCTGCATCGGCGCGAGCGCCACGTTCTCGCGCAGCTCGCGGATGTCGTCGACGGAGTTGTTCGAAGCGGCGTCCATCTCCACGACGTCGAGCGAGCTACCGGACGAGATGGCCTGGCAGATCGGATCCTTGGGGTCGAAGTCCGCGCGCGGGCCGCCCTCCGCATTGAGCGCGCAGGCCAGCAGCTTGGCCATGCTGGTCTTCCCGGTGCCGCGCGAGCCCACGAACAGGTAGGCGTGGTGGACCTTGTCCAGCTCGATCGCGTTTCGCAGCGTGCGGACGATGTGCTCCTGGCCGACCACCTCGTCGAAGGTGCGCGGGCGGTGGCGGCGGTAGAGCGAGAGCATCGCCCGTCCCATCCTAGCCTCGGCGCGGACGGCGCTAGCGTTCGTCGCGTGGCCCCCGAGCGCACGCCCATCCAGACCGATGAAGCCCCGGAGGCCGTCGGGCCGTACAGCCAGGCGATCCGCCACGGGGACCTCCTCTACTGCTCCGGCCAGCTGCCGCTCGACCCCTCGAGCGGCGAGCTCGTGAAGCAGGACGCGCCCGGCCAGGCGCGCCGCTGCCTCGAGAACCTGGCGGCGGTCTGCCGGGCGGCCGGCACCGATCTCGAGAACGCGCTGCGAGTGACCGTCTACCTCGCGGACATGAGCGACTTCGCGCGCGTGAACGGGGTCTACGGCGAGTTCTTCCCTGCCAGTCCGCCCGCACGCGTGGCGCTCCAGGCGGCCGCGCTCCCACGCGGGGCCGACGTCGAGATGGACGCCGTCGTGGCCGTCTAGTAGCCCTCGGGCGGACTCCGGAGAACGGCGACCGCCGCCTCCCCCGTCGCGCGCACGGGAATGGCCGAGTCCATCCCCACGAGTGAGACGACCCGGGCCACGAGGCCCTCCTCGGGCACCACCACCGCCATCCGGATCTGGCGCCGGGCCAGCGCCTCGGCGAGCTCGAACAGCATGTTCACGCCGGCACTGTCCACGTAGGTGGCGTGGGACAGATCCACCACCAGGCCGTGGTCACGGTTCTCCACGTTGCTGACCAGCTCCGCCCGCAACGTCTCGATGCCCGAAATCTCCACCTCGCCGCTCAAGCGGGCGAGGACCACCTCACCCTCACGCTCGAAGACGGCGCGGGTCGGGTCGCTCATGCCGCCTCGGCCCCCTTCAAGCTGCGGGTCAGGCGGACGCTCGAGCCGGCGTCGTCGCGCTCGACGTCCACCGAGTCCATCAGGCCCTCCATCAGCACAAGCCCCCGGCCGCGGTTGGTACCCCGCGGGGCGCGCCACTGGCCAAAGTCCCGGATCGTGACCGCGACCTGCTCGGGGTGGACCCTGGCGGCATGGACCTCGAAGGCCTCGGCCTCGGGCGAGTACGCGTGCTCGATCGCGTTCGCGCACGCCTCCGCGGACGCCAGGGAGATCTCGTCGACCTCGACCTCGGAGGCCCCCCGTGCGCGCAGCCAGTGCCCGAGCACATGTCGCACCATCGGCATCAGCTCCGGCTCGGCCGGCAGCCGCAGCTCGAGCGGGTCCGGCAGCACGCTCGAGGTAGCGACGAGCATCGCCGTGTCGTCCTCGGCCGAGCCCGAGGGCAGCATGCCCTCGAGCACTCGCTGGCAGAGAGCCTGTGGGTTGGGAGCGCCACCCTCCACCACCCGGCGGAGTGCTTCCAGGCCCTCGTCCAGCAGTTCCCCCCGTCGCTCGACGATCCCGTCGGTGTAGAGGAGGAGCGTCGAGCCCGGTGGGATCTCGACCGAGGCCTGCTCGTAGCGCGGATGGCGAACGCTGCCCAGTGGGACGGACCCCGGCACCTCCATGTACTCGCAGGTGCCGTCCGGCCGGAGGAGGAGCGGTGGCAGATGGCCGGCGTTCGCCAGGGTCGCCCTGCCCTCGAGTGGCTCGAACGCGAGATAGACGAGGGTCGCCCCCCAGCCGGGCTCGAGCTGGCGCAGAAGGCCACTCAGCCGGACGAGCACCTCGCTCGGGCTGCGGCCATCCAGTGCGTAGGCTCGAAGGGCGCTGCGGAGCTGGCCCATCAACGCCGCCGCGTGGAATCCTCGCCCCACCACGTCGCCGATCGCCACCCCGATCGTCCCCCCGTGCAGCCGGAAGGCGTCGTACCAGTCCCCTCCGAGCTGGGCTTCCTCGGCCGGCATGTAGCGGGCCGCCAGGGTCACGCCGGGCATCTCGGGCAGCGGCGGCAGGAGGCTCCGCTGGACCGCGTCCGCGAGCCCGCGCTCCCGCTCCGCCAGGCGGCCCTGGATAGCCAGCGCGGCGCGGTCCCCCGCGCGCTGCAGCACCTCCACGTCCTGGTCGGTGAACTTCTTGCCGGAGAGCGAGCCCACGTGGAGCACGCCAAGGACCCTGCCCTCCACCAGCAGCGGCACGCCCAGCAGCGAGCGTAGGCCCTTCTCCCGCAGGAGCGGATTGACGATGTCGGCGTGCTCGAGGTCGTCGAGCATGACCGGTCGTCGCTCGGCGGCTATCCGTCCGGCGAACCCACGCCCGAGCGGAACCCTCACCCCGCGCCTGACCTCCTCCTCGAGCCCCTTCGCGGCGCGCGCCACGAGCATCTGGTGCTCTTCGTCGAGCAGCAGGATCGCGGCGGTGTCGGCCTCGAGCAGCTCGGTCACCCGCTCGAGCAGCACCGTCAGCATCCGCTCCAGCGGGAGGTAGGACAGCGCGGCGTCCGTGACGCTCTGGAGCGCGCGGAGGTGCTGCTCGGTGATCCCGGGCGACATGCACCGCCATTCTGCTCAGTCACGCGGTCGAATGCGAAAGCGGACCGTGCACCCGCCGTCGAAGCCGGTCTTCGGGCGTGCCCGCCGGTCGTCGGCTCCGGCCAGGCTCACCCGCGGCGCATGAGCGGTATCGCTTAAGGCTGCTTCCTCCCGGATCTGACCTGGTTCGCGAGCGCTCACCGCGCGGGACCCGGCCATCGACGCCTCGGACTGGCGTACTGGCCCCGAAGGCCAAGCCCCTCGGACGGGAGTTCAGCCCCGCTAGAGCGGATTGCGGGTGCAGGGCACCGCTACCTCCCCGCCTAGCACGGTCCGCGGGGGATGCTAGCGCCGGGCCGCCGGCGCGTCAGCTGCCGCTCTCGCTCGAAGCGACCGCCGGCCGCCGCGGGCGGCGCAGCCGCAGCACCCGGCGCACCCGGTCCGGCAGGTACCAGTTCCAGTCCCCGAGCAGCTTCATCGTGGCCGGCACCAGGATGGCCCGGACCACCGTGGCGTCGAGCAGGATGGCCGCGGCCAGACCGATGCCGAACTCCTGGAGCCCCACGAACGAGCCGAAGATGAAGCCGGAGAAGGCCGCCACCATGACCACCGCCGCGGCCGTGATGATCCGGCCCGTGCGCTCGAGCCCGTACGCCACCGCGGATTCGTTGTCGCCGCGCTCGTCCCACTCCTCGCGCATGCGCGAAAGCAGGAAGACCTCGTAGTCCATCGAGAGGCCGAACAGCATCGCGAACAGGAAGATCGGGATCCACGCCTCGACCTGCGATGAGCTCTGCAGGTCCAGCACGTTGCCCCAACCGTGCTGGAATGCCAGCACCAGCACCCCGTAGGTCGCGCTCACCGACAGCACGTTCATGAATACGGCCTTGATCGGGAGGACTATCGAGCGGAACGCGCGCAGCAGGATCAGGTAGCTGAGGACCAGCACCGCGATGACCAGCCATGGAAAGGCCGAGTACGCCTTGTCCACGAAGTCCACGCCGAAGGCCGGGGCGCCGGTGACGGTTGCGGCGCCGGCTCCGAAGCCCGCGCGAGGCACGTAGCGGTCGCGCAGCCGATCCACGAGGTCGCGTGC
>JBHELQ010000142.1:0-1242 GCA_046262995.1 Thermoleophilaceae bacterium | reverse complement strand
CAGCCACTCGTCGTTCTGCTCGATCAGAAGCGATCCGGCCAGCCGGATCACCGAGGAGTCGTTGGGGAAGATCCCAACGACGTCAGAGCGCCGGCCGATCTCGCGATTGAGTCGCTCGAGCGGGTTGGTCGAGCGCAGCTTGGAGCGATGCGGCGCCGGGAAGCGGTAGAAGGCCAGCAGGTCCTCTTCGGCTTCCTCCAGAAGCTCGGCGACCTTGGGGACCGCTTCGCGAAAGCGCCCCAGCACCGCCGAGACTCGCTCGCGCGCCTCAGCGTGGGAGGCGGCGGTGAAGATCTCCCTCAGCGCCGCCGAGACAAGTCCGCGCTCGGTGGGCCGGCAGTGCTGGTGCATGTTGCGAACGAAGTGGACCGTGCAGCGCTGCCAGGGACAGGCCAGCACGCGGACGACCGCCGCCTTCAGGCCCTTGTGCTCGTCGGAGATCGCGAGGCGGACGCCGGCGAGGCCTCGCGCTATGAGGTTGCGCAGGAACTCGACCCAGAAGGCCTCGGACTCGACCTCGCCGATGTCGAGGTCCAAGACCTCGCGGCGGCCTGACTCGTGGACTCCGTAGGCGACGATAAGCGCCTTGGAGCGCACGTGGCCGCGGTCGCGGACCTTCAGGTGCTTGGCGTCGAGCCAGAGATAGGGGAACTCGCCTTCCAGGGGGCGCTCGCGAAAGACGCTGACCCGTTCATCGAGCCCCCGGCAGATCGCCGAGACGCGGTCCTTCGACATCCCGTGGACGCCCAGCTGCGCGACGAGGCGGTCGACCTTGCGCGTTGAGACCCCGTTGACGTAGGCCTCCATGACGACCGCCAAAAGCGCCTGCTCGGCGGGCTTTCGCGGCTCCAGAAAGGACGGAAAGTAGGCTTCGCCGGAGCGCTTTTTCGGGACGGCGAGCTCGATCTCGCCGACTCTCGTCTCCCAGGCGCGGGGGCGGTAGCCGTTTCGGTAGGTCGCCCGCTCCGGGCAGACCTCGCCGCGCCCGGCGCCGATCTCCTGCGTGATCTCGGCCTCCATCAGCTCGCGCGCCACGAGCGCGACCGCGTCGCGCAGGAAGTCGGCGTGCTCGTCGATCAGGGTCTTGGCGACGACCTCCGCGGTCGTCATGCTTTGTCCTTCGGCCATCGTGGTGTCCTTTCGTCGTTGACTTGCGGTCAATTGACGAGTCTGGGGCCCGCGGTGGCCGGAACTTCGTTCCGGCCCTTACGTGCCCGTTACACCACTACTGACGACGTGACC
>JBHELQ010000141.1:0-13553 GCA_046262995.1 Thermoleophilaceae bacterium | reverse complement strand
CGCCGATTATAGAACCGGGTCTGGGGCGGCTTGAAGCCGTCCGTGAGGAGTTGTACTCTGCGAACACATGTTCGGATACCCCCCACGGATTCGCTTGGAGGACCCACCGGAATGGTCGAGCTGAACCTCACGAAGCGCCAGCAGGAGATCTTCGACTTCATCAAGCGCTATGGGGCCGAGCACGGCTATCCGCCCACGGTTCGCGACATCGGCAAGGCGATCGGGCTGGCCTCGGCCTCGACGGTGCACGCCCACCTCGCCAACCTCGAGAAGGTGGGGCTGCTCCGGCGCGACCCCACCAAGCCGCGTGCGATCGAGCTGCTGCTCGACAAGGCCAAGCAGGTCACGTCGGCCGGTGGGCTGCCGCTCGTCGGCCAGGTGGCCGCCGGTCAGCCGGTGCTCGCCGAGGAGAACATCGAGGACTATGTCCCGGTGCCGCCGATCGCCGGTGGCGATCAGGGCGAGTTCATCCTGGCGGTCCGCGGCGACTCGATGATCGAGGCGGGGATCTTCGAGTCAGACCATGTGATCGTTCGTCGCCAGGAAACCGCCTCGGACGGTGACATCGTGGTGGCGCTGGTCGGCGAGGAGGCGACGGTCAAGCGCTTCTTCAAGGAATCGGACCACGTGCGGCTGCAGCCCGAGAACAAGGCGATGGAGCCGATTCGTACGCGGGACGCGAAGATTCTCGGCCGGGTCGTAGGCGTGTGCCGGAGAGTGGCCTGATGCCCGCGCTGGCCGCGCCGGTCCGGCCGTGGGCCGCCCCCGATGGGACGGCCGACAGTCCCGGTGGGCGCCCGACGCTGGACGAGCTGCTCGGTTCCGCATGGGAGGAGCTCGGTGCGGGCGACACCACTGCCTGCGTCGTTTGCGGCGGAGCGATGGACCCCCAGCCGGACGGCGGCCGCTGCCGCGACTGCGGCTCGGCGCTCAGCTAGCGCGCAGGCAGGCCTGCGGGGGTGGCCGCCCGCGCTGTGCACGCCTACCATTGACCTTGCTGGCCGAGCGGCCGCGGGGAGGCCGGGGAGAAAACCGGTCCCTCGAGGAAAGTCCGGACACCGCAGGGCGGGGTGGTCGGGAAACCCGACCCGGGGAAACCCGCGGGAAAGTGCCACAGAAACAAACCGCCTACGTGGCGGGTCCGCACGTGAGACCCGTCGCCGGCAAGGGTGAAATGGTGCGGTAAGAGCGCACCGGCGGCGTGGCGACACGCCGGACGGGCAAACCCCACCCGGTGCAAGGCCAAGCAGGGACGTCGACGCTGCCCGCCGAGTCCCAGGTAGGCCGCAGGGCCGAAGGCCCGCCGTGCGCAAGCACGGCAGATGGATGGTCGCTCCAGACAGGATCCGGCTTACAGGCCAGCTACGGGAAGGGCCCCGCCTCGGCGGGGCCCTTCCTAATGGGTTTGCCGGTGTCCAGGCGCCGACACGAACGGGCGGCGCCGGGCGATTGACGTTTCGCGGCGCGGCAATCCGGCGAAAAGAACCCCAGCCCATCGAGGCGGGAGTCCGATGCCCTCAGCCGCGCGCGAGTCGACCAAGCTTCAAGACGCCTACTGCCCGCACTGCCATCTGCTGATCGAGCAGAAGGTCGACCGGGACTGGCCGCAGTCTCCGCTCCGGTGCCCGCATTGCCGGCTGCTCGTAGGAATGGGCCGCGCCCGGCCCACGCCCGCCGCCGAGCCCGGGGCCAGGGGCAGCGCCGCGGGCGTGTTCGCGCACGAGGCCAAGCGCTCGGGGGGAAACGGCGCGTCGCCGACCCGGGTCAAGCGGGCGATTCGGGCGGTGGCGAAGGATCTCGGCGCCCGCCCCGAGCGGCTGCTGATGGTGGACTACCAGCAGCGCGCGTCCGGAGACGGCACCCTGCCCGCGCTCGGAGAGATATTCGCAGCGTACGGAAGCTGGAAGCGGGCCCGCCGGGCCGCCGCGGACGCCGGCTGAGCAGCCCCCTGCTGCGCATCGCGGGCGTGGAATAGAGTGCCGCCGTCGTGAAGCTGGCGCTCGTCCTCACGCCGTTCGTCCTCGCCGGGATCGGCGTGATCTTCGTGGCGTTCAGGGGTGGACCCGCGGCAGCCCGGGCGGCCTACCTGACCGGTGGTGGACGCTTTTTCCGCGGGACGATGCTGTTGCTCTATCTCGCGCTCGGAATAGGCGTTCCCGCCGCGATCATCGCCTCCCGCGGCGAGGCCGAGGGAGGCGTCGGCCGGCTGGCTCAGACGTCGCCCACGCAGCGCGAAGAGCACGGGAAGTACCTGTTCAAGCGCACCTGCGCCAGCTGCCATTCGCTAGCCGCGGTCAACGCCCGGGGCGTGACGGGGCCCAACCTGGATCAGATCGGGCAGGTCACGCCGCAGCGGGTGCAGAACGCGATCAGGATCGGCGGTACCGGGCAGAAGCGCATGCCGGCTCACCTGTTGGAGGGCCAGGAGGCGCGCGACGTGGCCGCCTACCTCTCCAAGGTCGCCGGCCGCTAGGACAGCCCGCAATTTGGGCCGTTTCCGTCCGGCGCCTGCGCTGTGCTGCTTGCTAGCATGCGCCCGTCCATCCAGCCGAAGCTCCGCCGCAGCGGGGCGTGGGGGATCCACAGGTCAGACGGCCGGGGGCGAATCGTCAGGCCGGGTGCGCCGTCGCCCGGAGGCGTAGCGCGACTCTTTCAGCGCGAGCCCGTCAGCTAACCCCGCAGGCCAGAGAAAGAGGTAAGGGATGCGTACAGCCGAGGCCCTAGCGCCGAGGGAGCACCGCGAGCCGGGAAGCGAGCGCTTCGAGCGTCGGCCGCGCGCGGTCGAGCCACGCGCGGAGCGCCGCACCGTGGTCATCACCGGACAGCCGTCCCCGGTCCGGCGGCGGTCGGCCGCCCAGGCCCAGATCACGGCCAGGCCGGACCGGGTCGCCCTGTGGGCCTTCCTGCTCGGGCTGATGCTGGTGCTGGTGGCGGCAGCGACCGCTCACGCCGCGCCTCTCTAAGCCGCTTCCGGGACCTCCGCCTCCCGCCGGCCGACTGTGATCCGGACCGGCGCCTTGCGCGTTCCCTGTGATACGGCACGGAGCGCCGTTTTTTTAGTGGTGGGTCAATTTGAGGGTCGCCTACCCTCGCAGCCGCACGGCTTCGAAGGCTTGTTGCTGGTCGTTGTAGTAAGTGATCCGGGCGATCTTCCCTGCCCGCAGCATGCAAACCATGGCGTCGCGTCGGGCAAGCTCGATGCCGCTTCCCTTGCCTCTGGCACGCACCAGGAACAGGCCGATGGCGTGGTCCTCGCCGACAGGCCGGACCTCGACTTCCTCCAAGCTCCAACTCTCCCAGCTCTCCATCCAGACCCCGATCCAGGTGCGGGCACTGTCGGGGCCTCGGTAGTGCCCGGTGTCAAGGCTGATGTCCAGATCGACAATCTCAACGTCCGGGTCCAATTCAGGGAGGACGGGCTTCCAGTCGCCGCTGCTCTGCGCCCTCGGGAGCGCTTCGATAAACCGACGAACGACCTCCACGTTCTCTTGCGACATCGCCCGCCCAGTATCCCGCGCGAACAGGCAGCCGCAGAGGACGAGACCGCGACCCCCTTTTTGCCATATACTTACGCTCCATAAGCGACCTGTAGGAAGTGAAGCGCATGAAGACGAAGGAGAGCAGGTTTCAGGTCCACGACGAGCTCACCGCGCCCGAGCGCAGCGTCCCGGTGCTGAAGGGCGCGCTCGCCGGAGGCGGCCAGCTCTCGAACTTCGTCGGGGTGCTCGCAGGCTCGCCGGCGGTGCTGCGCGCCTATGCGCGCTTCCGCTCCGAGCTTCGGCATGGGGCGCTTCCGTGGGCAACCCAGCAGCGGATCGCGCTCGCCGTGGCGGAGCATCAGGGGAGCGAATACGCGCTGACCACGCTCGAGAAGACGGGTCGCCACGCCGGCCTCGGCCTGGACGAGATCGCGGTCGCGCGCGAGTTCGACTCCCGCGACGAGCGCGAGGCACGCCTGCTGCGCTTCGTCCGGGCACTGGTCGAGTCGGAGGGCCCGCCGCCGCTCCACCTGCACGAGGAGGCGCGCGAGGCCGGCTGGAGCGACGAGCAGATCCTCGAGGCGGTGGCGCACGTCGCGCTCGCGAGCTTCGGCAGCTTCGTGACACGCGCCGGTGACGTGCCGGTCGACGGATCGGGCGAGGAATCGCGGCTCGGTCAGGCCGCCTAGGCGGCTGACGCTTTACGATTCAGGGTATGGCCGCCGGCCCGGCAACCGCCGAGCGGACGCCCTCCCGGGCGAGCGGTCGCCCCTCCTGCTGCTCGCTGTACCACCGCGCCGTCGAGCTGGTCGGCAAGCGCTGGACCGGCGCCATCCTGCTCGTGCTGCTGGACGGGCCGGCCCGCTTCTCGGAGGTCAAGCAGCTCGTGCCCGAGCTCTCGGACCGGCTGCTCTCCGAGCGAATGAAGGAGCTCGAGGCCGAGGGGATCGTCGCGCGACACGTGATCGACGACACGCCGGTCCGCGTGGAGTACGAGCTGACAGAGAAGGGGCGGGCTCTCGAGCCCGCCCTTCGCTCTCTCAAGGGCTGGGCGCGCAACTGGCTCTGAGGGCCGCGCGTTAGCCTACGCCGCTCGCCGCCCACCCCCTCAGAGCCCGAAGGAGCCCGATGGCCGCCACTGTCGACCCGCCCCAGTCCCCGGACGACGTCAAGTCGATGGTCCAAGACCGGGACATCCGCTTCATCCGACTGTGGTTCACGGACATCCTCGGCCAGCTGAAGAGCTTCTCGATCAACGCGGAGGAGCTGGACGACGCCTTCGAGGGCGGCATGGGGTTCGACGGATCCTCGATCACCGGTTTCAACGCGATCGAGGAATCGGACATGATCGCCATGCCCGACGCCACGACCTTCAGCGTGCTGCCCTGGCGCCCGGAGGACCGCGGGGTGGCGCGGATGTTCTGCGACGTCGTGACGCCCTCGCGCGACCCCTACGAGGGCGATCCCAGGCACGTGCTGCGCCGGACGCTCGAGCGGGCGCAGGCGATGGGCTTCGACCGCTTCTATGTCGGTCCGGAGCTCGAGTACTTCTATTTCCGCAGCGCGCGTCCGGAGAGCGGCCCGCCCGAGACGCTCGACGAGGGCGGCTACTTCGACCTGACGACGCTCGATGCCGGCTCGGACGTGCGCCGCGAGACCGTGCTGGCGCTGGAGCAGCTCGGCATCCACGTGGAATACACGCACCACGAGGTCGGTCCCTCGCAGCACGAGATCGACATGCGCTACGCGAACGCGCTGAAGATGGCGGACGACACCATGACCTACCGCATCACGGTCAAGGAGTACGCCATGAAGTACGGCTGGCACGCGACCTTCATGCCAAAGCCGCTGTTCGGGGAGAACGGCTCCGGCATGCACACCCACCAGTCGCTCTTCAAGGACGGCCGCAACGCCTTCTACGACGCCGACGACCAGTACTACCTCTCCGACGTCGGCAAGGCCTTCATCGCGGGACAGCTGAAGCACGCCCGCGAGATCTGCTCCGTGTTCGCCCAGTGGGTGAACTCCTATAAGCGGCTCGTGCCCGGCTATGAGGCGCCGGTCTACTGCGCCTGGTCGCGCCGCAACCGCTCGGCGCTCGTGCGGGTGCCGCTCTACCACCCGGGCAAGGAGCAGGCCACGCGAGCGGAGCTGCGCTGCCCGGACCCGGCCTGCAACCCGTACCTGACCTTCGCGGTGCTGCTGGCGGCCGGGCTGGAGGGAATCGAGAAGGGCTACGAGCTACCCGAGCCGATGGAGAAGAATCTGTACCACCTGGCGCCCGAGGACCGAATGCGGCTGGGCATCGAGCAGCTGCCCGAGACGCTTGGCGAGGCGATCCAGCTGACCGCCGAGTCCGAGCTCGTGCTGCGCACCTTCGGCGAGCACATCTTCAACCGCTACGTGGAGATCAAGCGGCAGGAGTGGGAGGACTACCGCGTGCAGGTCACGCAGTGGGAGCTCGACCGCTACCTATCGATTCTCTGAGCGCTCAGGACAGCAGGGCCGCGAGCTCGTCCGGCTCCGTGACCGGGGCCTTGCAGGCGAAGCGCTCGCAGACGTAGGCAGTCGCACGGCCGTCGACGGGCTCGCGTCCCTGGAGTAGTGGGACGCCGTCGCGCTCGCCGCCGGCGAGGACAAGATGGGGGCGGAAGGCGTGGCGAACGACGCGCTCGAGGCCGCTCAGGTCCTCGCCGACGAGCGCCACCTCACGCGTGGGGGAGAGGTGGAAGTCGAGCGCCTGCAGCAGGTGGCCGAAGGCCTGCGGGTGCTGGGGAGCCAGCTCGTGCAGCAGCCGCAGCACAGACTCGGCGCGGCGCTCGTAGCCGTGCTCGCCGGTCAGGGCGCCGAGTCGCAGCAGGCCGTAGCAGGCGCTCGAGTTGCCGGCGGGGATGGGGTGGTCCTCCAGGTCCTTGCGGCGGGCGACGAGCTGCTCGTGATCGCTGGCGGTCTCGAAGAAGCCGCCTCCGTCGTCGTCGGCGAAGCGCTCGATCGTCGTGTCGGCGAGCTCGCGGGCCGCGCCGAACCAGCGCGGCTCGAAGCTCGACTCGTACAAAGTCAGAAGCGCCTCGAGCAGGAAGGCGTGGTCCTCCAGGTAGGCGTTCAGCTTGGCCTGGCCGTCCTTCCAGCTACGAAGCAGGTGGCCAGCCGGGTCGCGCAGTTGCGCGAGGATGAAGTCCGCGCAGGCCCGGGCGGCGTCCAGGTAGTCGTCTCGGCCCAGCACCGCGCCGGCCTCGGCCAGCGCCGCGACCATCAGCGCGTTCCATGACGTCAGCCGCTTGTCGTCGAGGCCGGGCCAGGTGCGCCGCGAGCGCACCTCGTAGAGGCGGCGCCTCCATTCCTCGAGCTCGCGTGGCGCGGGACCCTCGGCGCGCACCAGGATGTTGGCGCCCTCCCAGTTGCCGCTCTCGCCGGCGCCGAACCAGGACGCGGCGTCCTCGCCCGCGACCGCCCGCAGCTCGTCGAGCGACCAGACGTAGAAGCGGCCCTCCTCGCCCTCCGAGTCGGCGTCGAGCGCCGAGTAGAAGCCGCCCTCGGGCCCGCGCATCTCGCGGAGGGCCCAGTCGAGTGTCTCCTCGCAGGTCGTCCGGAAGAGCGGCTCGCCGGTCACCTGCCAGCCATGCAGGTAGGCCCGCGCCAGCAGGGCGTTGTCGTAGAGCATCTTCTCGAAGTGCGGCACGAGCCAGTAGGCGTCCACCGAGTAGCGGTGGAAGCCGCCGCCGACCTGGTCGTACATCCCGCCCGACGCCATGGCGCGCAGGGTGTGCGCCGTCATCTCCGTCTCGCCGCGACGCAGGAGGAACTCGATCGCCGAGGCCGGCGGGAACTTCGGCGGCCCGCCGAAGCCGCCATGGGCGCGATCGTATGACTGCCCCAGCCGCCGCGCGGCTTCGTCGAGTGCCGCGGCCGTCATCGGATTGGCTGAGGGCCGCAACAGCGCGCCGCCCTGCAGGCGATCCACGATGCGCCCGGAATTCGCGCGGATCTCGTCCTTGCGCTCGGCCCAGGCCTCGGCCACCGCCTCCAGTACCTGCCGCCAGCTCGGCATTCCCATGCGCGCCTCGGGTGGGAAGTAGGTGCCGGCGTAGAAGGGCACCTGCTCGGGTGTCAGGAACACGTTGAGCGGCCAGCCGCCGTGGCCGGTCATCGCCTGGCAGGCCTCCATGTAGATCGCGTCCAGGTCGGGGCGCTCCTCGCGGTCGAGCTTGATGGAGACGAAGCGCTCGTTCATCAGCCGGGCCGTCTCCTCGTCCTCGAACGACTCGCGCTCCATGACGTGACACCAGTGGCACGCGGAGTACCCGATCGAGAGCAGGACCGGCTTGTCCTCCTCGCGTGCGCGGGCGAGCGCCTCGCTGCCCCACGCGTACCAGTCGACGGGGTTGTCCTTGTGCTGCAGGAGGTACGGCGAGGTCTCGTTGGCCAGCCGGTTGGGCATCCCGACGAGGCTACCCGGGGCGGGCGGGTGGCACCCGGGCGCGCGGGACGCTCAGACGGCGAGTGGAGCCGGCCTGCCGAGCAGGTAGCCCTGGGCCCGGTCGACGCCCAACTCGCGCAGCAGCTGGAGCGATTCCTCGTCCTCGACGCCCTCGGCCACCGTGGTCTTGTCGAACTGCTGTGCCAGGTGGACTATCGAGCTGACGACCCGCTGGTCGTCGTCGCTGTCCTTCAGCCCGCGGACGAACTGCGTGTCGATCTTCAGGCAGTCGGCGGGCAGGTTCCGCAGGTAAACGAAGCTGCCGAATCCGGCGCCGAAGTCGTCGAGTGCCAGGTGACAGCCGAGGTCCGTCAACCGCTCACCGAGCCGTCGCGTGGCGAGCGGGTTGTCCATCACGGCGGTCTCCGTCACCTCGAAGGTCAGGCAGCAGGGGTCGATGCCCGAGTCGACGACGCACTGCTCGATCCGCTTGACCGACGCCGGGTTCGAGATCGTGAGGCTTGACAGGTTCACGCCGAGCGCGCGTTCTGCGGCGGCTACCTGAACCGCCTGCCCGGTGACCCACTCGTCGATCGCCTGGACCAGGCCGTACTGCTCGGCGATCGTCAGGAACTCGCCCGCCGAATGGGCCGGCCCGCCGTTGCGGCTCGGCATCCGCACGAGCAGCTCCTCGGAGGCCGCCGCGCCCGAGGCCAGGTCCACGACCGGCTGCGAATAGATCAGGAGGCCCTCCTCGTCGATCGCCTCCTGGATCCGGCCGACCCACCTGAGGGCATCCACCTCGCGCTTCAGCTTGCGCTCGCGCTCCTCCCGCTCGATCACGTCGTCGGTGGCCTCGCGTGCGACCGCGTAGATCGCGTCGCCCTCCGGCGAGGTCTGGGCGGTCCAGGCCAGCCACTTCCACTCGCCCGACTTGGCGCGGTAGCGGTTCTCGAAGCTGACCAGGCGGTGCCCCGGCTCGGTCAGGCGGCTCGCCTGGCGAAGCGTCGCCTCGAGGTCGTCGGGATGCACATAGTCGGTGTAGGGAACCGAGACGAGCTCGTCTCTGGTCCAGCCGAGGACTCGCTCCCAGGACGGATTCACGCACGTGAAGTAACCCTCCAGGTCGGCGACGCAGAGCAGGTCGAGGCTGAGCTCGAACAGCCCGCTGACGTGGTCGCGCGTCTCCCAGCCCGCCGGCATGCCGGAGCGGGCGGCTGGCGCCTCAGCTTCGTGCTGTGTTTGCCTCGCTTCCATGTGAGGTCCCGCTGCCTGGGCCCGCGAAGGGTCCTCTCGGGCCGCCCCCTGCTCAAGAGGGCGCTTCCACGCGCACGGGTTCGCCCCTCGGATCTAGTGCGAGTCGCGCAATTGAGCGCGCTTGATCTTGCCGCTTGCGGTCTTTGGGAGCGATTCTGCGAACTCGACCACCCGCGGGTACTTGTACGGCGCCGTCTCGCCCCTCACGTGCTCCTGGAGCTCCTGCGCCAGCCCATTGGAGGCCTGGTAGCCCTCGCGGAGGACCACGACTGCGCGCACGACCTGGCCGCGCACCTCGTCCGGTGCGGCGACCGCCGCCGCCTCGACAACGGCGGGATGCGACACCAGCGCCGATTCCACCTCGAATGGACCGATGCGATAGCCGGCGGAGATGATCACGTCATCGGTCCGCCCCTCGAACCACAGATAGCCGTCCTCGTCCTGGCGGGCCCGGTCGCCGGTGCGCCAGACGTCGTCGGGGCCGTCCAGGAAGAAGGTCGGGACCGTCTTCGGGTCGAGGCAGAGCTCGCCGGCGTCGACCCAGAGGCCGAAGCCCGGGAGCGGCTTGCCCATCGACCCTGGCCGGACCGGCGGCCCGATCGGCATGCCGGTAAGCGCCCCTGTCTCGGTCTGTCCGTAACCGTCGTGGATCTCGACGCCTGCCCGTTCGCGCCACGCTTCCACGACCTCGGGGTTCAGCGGCTCGCCGGCGGCGACCGCGTGGCGAAGCGAGGGGAGCGGCCCGAGCTCGGCCTGCTTCGCAATCGCCCGATACTCCGTCGGCGCCATGCAGAGGACCTGGACGCGCTCGCGCGCGATCGTCTCCAAGCGGCGCTCGGGCTCGAAGCGAGCGTCCTCCAGCAGCGCTGAGGCGCCCCGCAGCCAGGGCGCGACGAAGGAATTGCGGGCCGACTTCGACCAGCCGCTCGCGGCCGTGCACCAGCAGAGGTCGCCGGGACGGGCGCCAAACCAGTGCTCTGCCTGAATGCTCTGGCCGGCCAGGTAGCCATGGCCGTGGCGGATCGGCTTGGGCTCCCCGGCGGTGCCGGAGGTGAAGACGATCATGGCCGGGTCATCGGCCGCGAGCTCCACGGCCGGGGCCGGCCTGGCCTCGAACAGTCGCTCGTCGGGCAGCGTCAGGAGCGGGCCGGCGTAGCCCGCCTGCTCGAAGGTGGCTCGACTCCGTTCATCGACGAGCGCGGCCCGGGGCTCGACGACGTCCAGGCGCCTGCGCAGGTCGACGCTCCGAAGCTGCTCGACGCACGGCTGAGCGACGGCCCCGATGCGAAAGCAGGCGAGCATCGCGTACACCCATTCGGGGCGGTTCCCGAGCATCGTCATCACCACGTCGCCCCGGCCGACTCCTGCCTCTGCAAGGGAACCGGCCAGACGTGCGGAGCGGTCGCTGACCTCGCCGAAGGCGATCTCGCGCCGGCCCCCGTCTGCCGAAAGCGTCAGGAGCGCCCTGCCGGCCGGATCTGCGGCGTCGACGATGCGGCGGACGAAGTTCACGCCCGCGGCTCGGCCCAGTGCTCTCCCGTTCGAAGGCGGTCGAGCCCGACCCACGCGAAGTCCATGACGCGCTCGACCAGTCGCTCGCGCGGTACCTCCTGGTGGTCCGCCCACCAGTTCGCCAGCGACTGCACGGCACCCACGAGCATCTGGGCCAGCATGCGGATGTTCTCCTCGCGCGCGCTCTCGGACCCCCCGGGCAGCGAACGCGCGCCGGGATCCTCTGCGATCAGGGCCGCCACCACGCCGGTCACCTGGTCGACGATCCGCTCGAGCACCTTCGCCGTGCGGGGGTCGGTCGCCTCCCGGAACAGGATGCGCCAGGCGCCGCGTCTCTCCTCCACGAAGAGGAAGAAGCCGTCGAGGCCGGCCTGGAGCCGGGCGGCGGCCAGCTCCTTGCCCGCGATCACCTGGCCGAGGCGCTCCAGCAGCTCGCGCGCGTTCTCCTCGAGCAGCCGCGCGTGCAGGTCCTCCTTCGAGGCGAAGTGCTCGTAGATCAGCGCCTTCGAGATGCCGGCAGCGCGGGCGATGTCGTCGATCGAGGACGCGTGGTACCCGCGCTCGGCGAAGACCTCCACGGCGGCGTGCAGGATCCCCTCGCGCCGCTCCTTGGCGGTCAGCCGCTTCCTGGTTGTTTGTCGTGCGCTCACCGGTGTCGCAGTGTGAGGGGCTTCACAGTGACTAACTGAATGTTCAGTTAGTTTCCCGCCTGGGAACGGACTAGTCAGGCATCGAGTCCAATCGAACCGAGGGGAGCTTGCCAGATGCGAGTACGGAACCTGCCATGCCGGATCGCCGCCCGATCGCTGCCGGCCTCGGCGGCCGCCGCCCTGCTGGCGGCCCAGCCCGCCCTCGCGGCGGGCAGCCAGCCGGCCAAGGGCGCGTCCGTGACAGACCTCGCGCTCGGGGCCGGAGTCGGCGGGGTGTTGACCGTTCTACTGCTCTGGGTCGCGATACGGCACCGAACCGGCCGCACGGCCCTCCTCACGCGCATGGCCGGCTTCAGCGAGCGTGTCTCCGGCCTGCCGGGCTGGTGTGCGCTGCCCTCGGGGATCGCCGGCGCCTCCGCGCTGATCGCCGTCTTCGGCTTCTACTGGGACGTGGCGAAGCACATCGACACCGGCCGCGACCCGAGCCCGTTCGGCACCGCGGCGCACTACCCGATCCTGGTGGGTTTGGCCGGCCTGGCCCTGGCCGGGGTGATCGGGATCATGCTCGGCACGGGGCCGGGCGGCGAGCGCGCCAGGACGCCGACCTCCCTGCGGCTCGCGCGCGACTGGCACGTTCCCCTCGGCTCCGCGCTGATCTTCCTCTGCGGCGCCTTCGCGCTGTCGGGCTTCCCGCTCGACGACGTCTGGCACCGGCTGTTCGGCCAGGACGTGACCCTGTGGGGCCCGACGCACCTGATGCTGATCGGCGGCGCGGGCATGTCGCTGATCGGCATGGCCGTCCTGCTGGGCGAGGGCATGTGGGCCAGGCGCCGGCAGACCGACACGGACGACCGTGCCGCGGCGAGCGAGCCCGCCGCGCGGATCGTCACGCTGCGCCGGCTCTCGCTGATGGGCGGCCTGCTGATCGGGCTGTCGACGTTCCAGGCGGAGTTCGACTTCGGCGTGCCGCAGTTCCGCATGATCTTCCAGCCGCTGCTCATCGCCTGGGCCGCCGGCTTCGCCCTGGTGGCTGCGCGCCTGTTCGTCGGCCGCGGCGGCGCGCTGGGCGCGGTGGCGTTCTTCTGGGTCGTCCGCGGGGGAGTGAGCCTGATCGTCGGGCCCGTGCTGGGAGAGGCTACGCCCGCGCTCCCGCTGTACCTGCCCGAGGCGCTCGTGGTGGAGCTGGCCGCGCTCGTGCTGGCCCGCCGGATCGTGCCGTTCGCCGTCGTGAGCGGCGTGCTGGCCGGCACGGTCGGCTTGGCCGCCGAGTACGGCTGGACGCACGTGCTCTTCCGCGTCCCGATGACCGGCGACATCCTTCCCGAGGCGATCGTGGTATCCGTGGTCGCGGGGATCGGCGGCGCCCTCATGGGTGCGCTGCTCGGCTCCGGCCTGCGCGGGCGCCTCCCGCGGCCGGGCCTCGCGCGACCGATGGCGGCCATCGGCCTCGTCGCGATCGCGGCCTGCGTCGCCGACGGCCTCATCCTCGACACCCCGGCGAACGTCAGGGCGATCGTCGCCACCACCGGCAGCGGACCCACGCGCGACGTCACCGTCCGCTTCGACCCCGACGTCGCCGACGGAGCCGCCTGGGCCACGGCGACCGCCTGGCAGGACGGGAAGCTGGTCGTCAAGCGGCTCGAGCGGGTTGGCCCCGCCACGTACCGGGCCACCGGCATCCCGGTGACCGGGGACTGGAAGGCGCTCGTGCGCGTCCATTACGGCCGCGCGCTCCTCGGCGCCCCGATCCGGCTGCCCGAGGACACGGCGATCCCGGCCAGGGCCGTCCCGGCGCCGGACCGCGCCGTGCGTCCGATGGTGCGCGACCTGCACATCCTCCAGCGCGAGCGCAAGCGCGACGTGCCGGGCTGGCTGACGACGGTCGCGCCGCTGGTGGTGCTGATGCTGGCCCTCGGCTTCGCCGGCGCGCTGGCATGGGGCGTCGGGCGCACGGGCCGCCACGACGGGTCCGCGCCGACGCCGCCGGCGCCGGGTGTCAGCGGGCCTTCGCGATTCGCGCGGCGGCCGCCCGCGGCGACGCCGCAGCCGAGCTGACCTGCGCCCACGGGTCCCCGACGGCCTCCAGCCGCGCGCCGATCGTGCGCAGCGTCTGGGCCCGGGGGCCCGTGTCGCCCAGCTCGTCCCACGTGACCGGCGTGGCCACCGGCCCCCCCGGCCTGGCCCGCACGGCGTAGGGAGCCACCACGGTCTGCGCGCGCCGGTTGCGCAGCACGTCCA
>JBHELQ010000140.1:0-23320 GCA_046262995.1 Thermoleophilaceae bacterium | reverse complement strand
GGTGGCGCCAGTGGCGGCGGCGGCGGCGGTGGTGGTGGCGGTGGTGGGAGCGTCACCGGCGGCAGCCTCGCCTTCAAGACGCCGCTCGGGAACACCGTCTCCGGCACCGCCGGCCAGACCTGCGACGCCAACTGCAACGTCAGCGCGCTCCAGAAGGACGCGGTGTCGTACTGCCACGTCTACATCGAGGCCGGCTCCTGCACCTGGACCAACTCCGCGCCGATCCCCCCGTCTTGCCCTCCCGGCGGCTGCACCACGCTGATCAACTTCACGGTCGCTGCTACCGGCTCCCCGGCCTCGGTCAAGTGGGCAATCGACGGCGTCGTCAAGGGCACCGCCACGGGCGGTCCGACCAACTTCGCCTTCACCTGGAACATCGGCGCCGGCACCTACCCGGGACTCGTGGACGGCCCCTACGAGGTCTCCGCGCAGGCCTACGACTCCGCGAACCAGCCAATGGGCGCGCCGGCGACGAAGGTCGTGACGATCAACCGTTGGTTCCCTGACGGGACGTCGATCGGCACGCCGATGGCCGGCCGCAACCCCCTGTGGGGCAACGCGCCGGAGGTCGAGTGGTATCCGACGACCGGGAACGCTCGCTTCGACCGCGACCTGCTCGGAGTGATGGTCCAGCGCCAGCACGGAACCGGAAACAAGGCCACCCTCTACGCACTCTGCGGGCAGACGCAGAACATCGCCCAAACCCCGGCGGCGTGCAACTACCCCTACGACGGCATCGGCGTGGGCAACGAGTACTGGCCGCTGGCCGGCAACTGGGTGCGCGACGTCGCCAGTCCTGCCCCCGCGACCGGATCGACACCGGTCACCTACCGCATCTGCCCCCTGGACAAGGTCACGAACGGTGAGATCCGTGGGGGCGGCTGCAGTCCGTTCAGCGCCGACATCAACCTGGCCAACACGCGTCCGAACGCGCCGACGAGCCCGACCCTCTCCGGTGGCGGCGGGTCCCCGGTCGACCTGAGCTGGACCCCGCCGACCGGCAGCGGTGACCCGGACAACCCGACCAACTCGGCGACCGGCGACTGCGTCGACACCTTCCGCATCTACCGCACGCCGACGAGCGCCTCGTCCCCGGCGATCACGGACCGCTACGACCGCACCGCCAACGGCGTCGTCTCCGGTCTCTGCGGCACGGTCGCCCAGTCGACGATCACCGACCTCTCGCCCTGCCCGTCCCAGTGCAAGTACTGGGTCACCTCGGTCGACCGCAAGCTCGCGGAATCCACGCTCGTCTTCATGGGGCAGCGATGAGGCGGCTGCGGGGGGAGGGCGGGTTCAGCCTTCCGGAGCTGCTGGTGGCGATGACCCTGATGACGATCGTTCTGGGCGCGACGCTGGCGCCGTTCGACTCCTTCTGGCGCACCAACCGCAAGGCGGGGCAGCGCGACGAGGCCCAGGACGCCGCACGTACGGCCCTGGATCAGGTCGCGAGAGAGCTCCGGAACGTGCAGGGGGCGCTGTCGATCGACAAGGCCACGGCGACCGACCTCGTGTTTCAGGCGGTGAACCCGGTTGGTCCCAATGCGGGCTCGAACGCCAAGAACCTGCAGCGCGTCCGGTACTGCCTCGACTCGAGCGACCTGAACGACGAGAAGATCTGGCGCCAGACCCAGACCTGGACCACGAGCTCCCCGCCCGCGACGCCGGCGACCACCGCGTGTCCCCAGGCCATCACGGGCGGCGGCTGGGAGACGCAGCGCGTGATCGCGTCCAAGCTGCTGAATCGCGTGGCGGTCTCGCCCCGGCCCATCACCGATCTCTTCACCTACGACACCGGGACGATCTCCCAGATCAGCACGATCCAGCTCGATGCCGTCGTGGATCCAACGCCGGGCACCACGCCGAAGGAAACCCGCCTGACGACAGGCACCTACATCCGCAACCAGAACGCCGCGCCGACGGCGGGCTTCAGCGCCACCGCTTCCGGAAGCCGCGTGGTCACGCTCGACGGATCGGCGTCCACCGACCCCGACGGCGACACTCTGAGCTACCGCTGGTGTGACCTGACGAGCGATTCGACCTGCGCATCCCCGGTCGCCTCGGGGAGAAACGTGAGCTACACGGCGCCCGCGACGGGCAACCGCACGATCCGCCTCGTGGTCTCCGACGGCAGCCTGAGCGCCAGCAACGACCAGGTGGTGAACGTCCAATGATCCGCCGCGCGCGCCAGGAGGAGGGCTGGACGCTCATCGTCGCGATCATGGTGCTGACGGTGATGCTGATGCTCGGCCTGGCAACGCTCGCATTCAGCGGCGGCCAGACCAAGCAGACGCGCGAGGAGCGTACGCGGGAGTCCGCCTACAACCTGGCGGAGGCTGTACTAAACGCCACGGCCGCCTACCTTGGCAGCAACTGGCCGAGCGCCACCACGCCGTTCCCGACCGCATGCACACAAGCCGGGGGGACGGGCTGCCCCGATGCCACGAGCATAGGCAGCGGCTTCACGGGGGCCGACTACAACAGCTCGAGCTGGAGCGTGAGCGTCTACGACAACGGCGGCGCAAGCGCCTCCTTCTACAACGACGCGGCGACGCCGAGTCAGCCGCGCTACGACGCCGGGGGGGACGGCCTCTGGATCCGCGCGCAGGGGATCTCCCAGGGCCGCAAGCGCGTCGTGGTGGCCATGGTCAAGCGCGACACGCTGTTCGAGCGCTTCCCCCGCAACGTGATCACAGCCGGCAAGGTGAGCACCAGCAATAACGGCCGCAAGGTGATCATCGACGCCAAGGGGACGGCCGGAACAGGCATGACCAGCACCATCGCGGTCCGCTGTGCGACAGCCCCGCCGGCCAGGGGCAACAGCTGCCTCGACTACGTTCCGGACAAGGGCCAGGTGTCGCCCAACAACGCCTACACGACCGGGTCCGTTGGAGTGGCCTGCCCGACCGGCGTGACCAAGTGCGCGATGACCGACGCCGACATCGATCGCCTCCGCCAGCAGGCGAAGAACTCCAACACCTACTACGGGCCAGGCGTGGCGTGTCCCTCCAACCTGACTGGCGCGCTCGTGTTCGTCGAGGACACGAACTGCTCCGGTGGTGGCAACAGCGCATCCACGCCGGGCATGCTCGTGCTCTTCAAGGGCACGCTGAGCGTGGGTGGGAACAGCACGTACTACGGCGTCGTATACGCGGCGAACCGCAACCAGCTGACCGGCAACGTGGTCCAGGTGACCGGCAACGGCCTGATCCAGGGGGCGATCGCGGTCGACTACGACGGCGGTGTGCTGGCCGGCTCGAGCAAGACCAACGTCGTCTTCGACCCGAACGTCTTCAACGCCGTCACGTCCTCCACCGGGGCCGCCATGGCGCCGGGGACCTTCCGCGAGATCCCCGCCAGCTAGCCCC
Source organism: Thermoleophilaceae bacterium (assembly GCA_046262995.1). GTDB lineage: Bacteria > Actinomycetota > Thermoleophilia > Solirubrobacterales > Thermoleophilaceae > JBHELQ01. Next base: position 19,952 of record JBHELQ010000140.1, on the reverse strand, counting down.
GTCCGGGAGATAGGCCCTTACGCGCCGGCTCCCGGCGCGTCCAAGTCAGCGGTTCGCTACTCCCGGCCCAGGAGGAAACATGCGGAAAGGACTCGCTCTCGCCGCTGCGACAGCCGCAGTGGCAGCTGGACTCACCTTCCCAGGCGCGAGCACGGCGCGAAACGCCATGGGATGCCCCGACGACATGGTCCTGATGAGCACCCTCGCGACCACGCGGGACAAGGACAAGAACGGCGACATGTTCGTGTGCGTCAAGCCGACGACTCCCGAGAAGGCGCAGACCGACAACAAGGACGCGATCACCCAGGACGGGATCACGTTCTTGCTCGAAGACGTGGTCGACAACGAGCTGCCGTAGAGCGCCAGGCTGCTCGGCTGGTAGTAGAGGGGGCCGCCCGCGGGCGGCCCCCTCGCATTCCAGCTCCGGTGGTCTCTAGTAGCCGGCGGCGCTCAGCAGGTAGCCGTAGTACCTGCCGGTGATCGGCCGAAGCGGATCGCCGGTGAAGCCGAAGGCCGAGCTCGCGCGGGTCTTCGCCTCGGCGTCAGCGCGGAGCTTCTGTGTGATCTCCGCCGGCGTGAAGCGGGTCGCCGGCGTCCCGGTCGAGTCGTCTGCCGGGTGCTGGCATGCGCCGGAGGCGATGCATAGAGCGGCCGTGCCTGCCGTCATGGGAGCGGCCATGCTCGTCCCGGACTCCACGGCGTAGCTATTGCCCTTCCAGGTGGAGTTGATGCAGACGCCGGGCGCGGCGATCGTGTGCGCCTGGTCCGCGGCCGAGGAGGCCCAGTTGCTGAAGCTCGCGTACTTGTCGTCGGTCTCGCCCTTCCGGCAGGTGATCGAGCCACCCCCGCCGGGGGTGCCGTTCGCGTCGGACATGGCGGTAGCGGTCAGCACCTCGTCGTAGCCCATGGGCGCGTCCACGTAGTTGGTCGAGTAGTTCAGCTGGGAATTGCCGGCGGCCATGACCCAGGTCACGCCTGCGGCCACGGATCTGCAGACGGCCGTGTGCATGGGGTCGTTGTTGGTCAGCCCGCAGTTGCCGTCGTCCTTCTTCGGATTCAGGGATGCCTGGCTGAAGTTCGCGACCTCGATCGTGTCGGCGTGAGCGGTCACCCAGTCGATGCCGCACAGCTGGCTCGAATAGGTGCCCGAGCCGACCCTGTTCAGGACTCGCACGGGCCAGACACGGGCTCCGGGCGCCATGCCGACCACCCCGATCGTGTTGTCCTTGGCCCCGACGATCCCGGCCACGTGAGTGCCGTGCCCGTAGCCGTCGTTGTTCGTGCCGTCGTAGTACTGGTCGCTCGACGACAGGCAGTTGAGCGGCGCAAGCGGCGCGACGTTCAGGTCGGGATGGGTCAGGTCGATGCCTGTGTCCACGATCGCGACGTCCACGTCGACGGATCCCTGCTGGTCTCCGGAGCGCGCGCTGCTCAGGTCGCCGTCGACCCGGTTCACGCCGGTCGGAAGCGTCTGCGCAACATTCCAGGCCGGCGGTGGCGGAGCGGGCTTCCCGAGGACGGGCTTGCCCTCGTAGTCCGGAGTGACGTAGTCGACCCTGGCGTCGGCCTTAACGGCCTCCAATGCGGGCGGCGTGAGCTTCGCGACGTAGCCCTTGAGCGCATGCCCGTAGGTGGCGAGCACGTCCGTCCCCGCCTTGCGCGCGTGATCCGCGACCACACGGTTCTGATCGGAGCCCTGCTTCAGGACGACGATGTACTGACCTGAAACGCGGCTCGCGGCCGCGCTGGCGCCGGGGGCGGCGACGAGGGAGCAGGCGAGCAGCACGAGGAGGACCGGCACGGTTTTGGTCATGCCCTACTCCTAGCCCACGGCAGACTGACCGGCAATGGGACATTCATCTAGATGGCCCTCCGTTCCGCCACCGCCATTTGGATGCAAGCGGAAATGCACGCATCGGGCGCGATCCGGCCGCTTCCACGCTCAAGCCCCGGGCTCAGCGGCCGATGTAGGCCATACCGCCCATGAAGCGCCCTCATCTCACAGACCTGGGCCCCTGGCTGAAGCCGGGGCTGATCACGCTGGTTCCCGTGCTGGCCGTGTTCGTGCTGCTCGCACACGCGGTCGGAGGGATCGTCGAGAAGCGGGCCATGGCTCATGCCGAGCTGGACGCGCGCGTGGTGGCCCGGCTCGCCGTCGGGCCCGGGGCTTCGGGTGGCTCCACCCGCCTCGCCTCGGGCGAGCGAATGGGACTCGACCGCGGCCTGCGCCGCCTGGCCGCCAAGCGGGACATCACGGGAGCGCTCCTCTGGGGCCGAGGGCCGCGGCCGCGCTACGCCTACGGCGCGTTCGAACGGCGCGAGCCCCAGCGCTCGGCGGCCGTCAACGCGGCGATCGCGGGCCAGAGCGGCTCCGAGATCCGGCCTTCGCCGCATGGCGAGCTGGTTGCTGTCTTCGTCCCTGTCGAGCCATCGCGCGGGCGACCGGCCGGGGCACTGCAGGTGGACATCCCCCACGGGCCGATCGCGTCGGACGTGGCCCGGGACAGCCACCGCCTACAGCTCTTCCTCGCGGCGGCGGTGGCCGTCGCGTACCTCGCGCTGATCGTCGTGATGCTGCTGGCCTCGGCCGAGCTCCGGCGCCGGGGAGAGGAGCGTGACAAGGACGCGCTGCGGGATCCGCTGACCGGGCTGCCGAACCGGGCGCTGTTCCACGAGCTGCTCGAGCGAGCGATCCTGGCCGGCCGGCGCAGGCAGTCGCTCACGGCGGTGATGGTCATGGACCTCGATCGCTTCAAGGAGATCAACGACACCCTGGGCCACTTCAACGGCGACCAGCTGCTCCAGCGTCTGGCCGGGCGCCTGCGGGCTGTCCTCAGAGACGCCGACACCATTGCCCGGCTGGGCGGCGACGAGTTCGCCCTCCTGATGCCGGACATGCCGGACCGCGAGGCGGTGCGCAAGGCCGTCGGCCGCGTCCTACAGGCTTTTGAGGAGCCGTTCGTCGTCGGTGGGATCGCCCTGCAGGTGCAGGGCAGCGTGGGCATCGCCCTCTTCCCCGAGCACGGCAAGCGCGCCGACGCCATCCTGCACGCGGCCGACATGGCGATGTACGTCGCGAAGGCCGCCCAGAGCGGCTATGAGTTCCACTCTCCGAAGGAGGCCCACAACTCGCCCGATCGCCTGGCGCTGCTCGCCGAGCTCCGGCGCGGGATCGAGGACGGGCAGCTGATCCTTCACTACCAGCCGAAGGCCGAGCTCTCGAGCCGCCGCGTGATGGGCGTCGAGGCGCTCGTGCGCTGGCAGCATCCCAGCAGGGGGCTGCTGCCCCCGGACGAGTTCGTCTCGCTCGCCGAGCAGACGGGCCTGATCCGGCCGCTGACCCAGTTCGTCCTCGAGACCGCCCTCAGGCAGTGTCGCGCCTGGCGCGACGACGGCCTCGAGCTGGATGTGGCGATCAACCTCTCGGTCCACAACCTGATGGACCTGCGCTTCGCCGACGACCTGGCCCGTCTGATCGCCGAGTCGAAGCTGCCGCCGAGCGCCCTTCAGCTCGAGATCACGGAGAGCATGATCATGAGCGAGCCCCGCAGGGCGATGTCGATGCTCAGCAAACTTAAGTCGATGGGGCTGAGCCTGGCTGTGGACGACTTCGGGACCGGTTACTCGTCGCTTGCGTACCTCAAGGAGCTGCCGGTGGGGGTCATCAAGATCGACAGGTCGTTCGTGATTCCGATGCTGGAGAGCGAGAACGACGCGGCGATCGTGCGCTCCACGATCGACCTCGGCCGCAACCTCGGGCTGCAAGTTGTCGCCGAGGGCGTCGAGTCCGAGGAGGCCTGGCGGACGCTCGCCTCATACGGCTGCGACATCGCACAGGGCTTCCACCTGAGCCGGCCGCTGGCGCCCGCCGACCTCACCGGGTGGCTCAGCAGCTACTCCGAGCTCGGGCCGTCGCCGGTACCGACGGCCGCCGAGGGAGTCTGAGATGGCCGCCGTCGGTGTGCTGGGAGCGCTCATCGGAAGCTTCCTGAACGTGGTCATCCACCGGCTGCCGCTCGGGGAGTCCCTCGTCAGCCCGCGGTCGCGCTGTCCGGGCTGCCAGGCGACGATCAGTCCGCGCGACAACGTGCCGGTGCTCTCCTGGCTGGCCCTCCGCGGCCGCTGTCGCGGGTGCGGCGCCCACATCTCGGCGCGCTATCCGCTCGTGGAGGCATTGACCGTATTTGCATTCGTCGGCGTCGCGCTCGCCCGCGGACTGAACCCTGAGCTCGCGCTGTCGCTGCCGTTCACGGCGATGCTGATCGCGGTAGCTGGGATCGACCTCGACCACCGCATCGTGCCGAACAGGATCCTGCTCCCCGCCGCTGTCTGGGCCGTGGCCGGCTCCGCGTTGATCCGTCCGGACGCCCTCCCGGAGCTCTTGGTCGCCGGGGCGGCGGCCTTCACGTTCCTCCTCGTCGCCGCGCTCGCCTACCCCTCGGGCATGGGCATGGGCGACGTCAAGCTTGCCGGTGTCATCGGGCTCTACCTCGGGGCCGCGGTCGCGCCCGCGCTGCTTGCGGCATTCCTCTCGGGCAGCCTCGTCGGCATCGCCCTGGTGGCGCGCCGCGGCGCGAGCGCTCGGAAGCAGGGAGTGCCGTTCGCTCCCTTCCTGGCACTGGGTGGGCTCCTCGGCCTGATCGCCGGGCCGGAGCTGGTGGATCTCTACGCCTCCCACTTCCTCTCCTAGACGCACGACCGCCGCTCAAGCCCGCGACCCGGCCTGTCGATACCAAAACGACCTTCCCCTGCTGCCATGAACCTTCGACTTCGCAAGAGCTCTCCACGCGGTTCGATCGGCCTCGACATCGACGGCGCCTTCCTGGCTGCCGCTCAGGTGTCGGGCGGAGCCGTGACCCGCGCGGCCAGCATGGAGCTGCCCGCCGGCCTGATGAGCGAAGGCGAGGTCGTGGACTCCGCCGGCCTGGGGGAGGCCCTGAAGTCCTTCTTCGAGCGCAACTCGCTCCCGCGCGCCGCGCGGCTCGGCGTGGCCAACCAGCAGATCGCGGTGCGCCAGGTGCAGCTCCCCGTCATCGAGGACAAGCGCGAGCGCGAGGCCGCCGTCCGCTTCCAGGCCGCTGAAACCATCCCCATGCCGCTCGAGGAGGTCGTGCTCGACTACGACGCGGTGGGGGAGACCACCACGCCGGAGGGCGCGACCCAGATGTCGATGATCGTCGTCGCTGCCCGCGAGTCGATGGTCACGCCGCTCGTCGAAGCCGTCCGGGAAGCCGGCATCAGGCCTCTGGGCATCGATCTGAACGCGTTCGCTCTGGTCCGCCTGCTCGCGGCCGCGTCTGTCGACAACGGGGACGTCGTGGACAGCACGCACGACGCGCGCGTCTACTGCCATCTCGCGGGGACGACCAATCTGGCCGTCGCGGCCGGCAACTCGTGCCTGTTCACGAGGGCGCTCTCCACCACCTGGGACTCCCATGGCGACGACACGGCCTCCGCCCTCGCCGAGGAGATCCGGCTCTCAATCGACTTCTACATGACCCAGCCCGAGTCCCGCCCCGCCACCGAGATCGTGCTCTCCGGCCCGGGTGCGAACGCGCCCGCCCTCTCCGAGGAGCTCACCTCGCTGCTCTCGACGCCGGTCCACGTCGCCGATCCGCTGGGCAGGCTCGTCGACGCGCTGCCCGCGCAGGAGGATCCTTACGTCTACTCCGTAGCCGCGGGACTGGCGATGGGAGAGTCGGCATGAGGGCCGTCAACCTGCTTCCGGCCGGCCATCGGCCGCGCAACGACGGCGAGAGCAGCGGCAACGCGACCATCCTGCTGGGTGCGCTCGGACTGTTGCTGGCCGTCACGCTCGGCTACGTCCTCGTGTCGAACCAGGCGTCCGAGCGGACGAGCCGGGCGGCCGAGCTCAACCAGGAGGCCCAGCTCTCCGAGGCGCGCGCCGGCTCGCTCGAGCCCTACGCCCGCTTCGCCGAGCTCAAGCGCACCCGAGAGGGCTCCGTCACGGAGCTCGCCTCCACCCGCTTCGACTGGGAGCGCTCCATGCGTGAGCTCGCCCGGCTACTGCCCGCGCACGTGTACCTCACTTCGCTCGACGCCAGCACCTCTGCGGGCCAGGACCCCGCGACCAGCACGAGCGCAAGCGCCTCGCAGGGCCCGGCCGCTCCGAGCCTGAAGCTGACCGGCTGCGCGCCAAGCCAGCCCGCTGTCGCCGCCAGTCTCGTCCGCCTGCGCGCCATCGCGGGGGCGTCCGACGTGAAGCTCTCCGACTCGACCAAGGGGGACGATTCCGGCGCGAGCTCCAGCTCCAGCTCGAGCTCGAGCGCGGGCTCCTCGTCGGCCTCCTCGGCAGACGGCACGAACTGCCCCGACTACACCTTCACGGCGACCGTCGACTTCGCGCCCCGCTCCGGCGGGCAGGGCGAGACCGGCAAGGTCCCGACCTCGCTGGGAGGCGGACAGTGACCCGGCGAGACAGGAAGATCATGCTGGCCCTGGTGCCGCTCCTGATCGTCGGCGGCTGCTGGTTCGCCGTCCTCGGCCCCAAGCGCAAGCAGCTGTCGAAGGCCTCTGCCGCGCTGTCGAAGGCGGAGCAGCGCCGCGACGCCGCGGTTTCGAAGGCGAACGAGCTCGAGGCGGCCAAGACCCACTTCAGCGGTGACTACCGGGCCGTGCTCCGGCTCGGCAAGGCGATCCCGGGTTCTCTGGACATGCCTGCCCTGCTGGTGCAGCTCGACTCTGCGGCCCGCGGCACGGGCATCAAGTTCGAGAAGGTGAGCACGGGCGAGAGCAGTGGTTCGCAGTCGTCGACGGGCAGCGCCCAGTCCTCGACTCAGGCCCCGTCCAGCCCCAGCGGCAACGCGGCGGCCGGGGGCGCCAAGGCGCAGACCGGCCTGGGCCGCGGCACCGAGGCTGCCGGCAACACGGTGAACGGCGCCAACGCCAAGTCGGCGGCTGCCGATGGATCGGGCGGCGGCAAGCCCGCCGCCGGCGCTTCCGCAGGCCAGTCGGGTTCCGCGGGCGGCCAAAGCGCTCAGCAGGCGCCCGGCCTCGAGAGCGTTCCGCTCGATTTCTCCTTCAAGGGCAGCTTCTTCGACCTGGCGAACTTCTTCCACCGGCTCAAGCGCTTCGTGCAGGTCAGCAACGGCCGCCTGGCGATCCGCGGACGGCTGATGACCGTAGACAGCTTCACCTTCACCAGCGGGGACTCCTTCCCGGACTTGACCGCCACGGTCAAGGCGAGCGTCTACCTCGTGCCGAAGGCCGAGGGCGTCAGCGGGGGAGCCACTCCGGCCGGACCGTCCGCACAGCCCGCCACCACCACGGCCGCGGGGAGCTCTTCCGGCCCCGCCGCGCCGGCAACCGCTACGGCCACGCCATGAGGCAGTTCCTCCAGGACAGCCTCGACGACCTTCGCGACCGGCGGCTGCTGCCCGTGGCGGTGCTGCTTGCGCTGGCGATCGTCGCCGCGCCCGTCCTGCTCATGAGGCACGCCGCAGCGCCCACTCCGGCGCCGCCGACGGCCGCTCCTCCCCAGCTCAAGCCGCTCACGGCGCTCGCGAGCCTCGACAAGGTCCGCAAGCCGCCCCTGCGCGCGCTCAGCGCCAAGGATCCCTTCGGGGGCCGGCACGTGCCGAAGCTCACCTCGCTCGCCGACGCCGCTGCTCTGGCGGGAGCCAAGGGCGGGAGCACCGAGGGCTCCGGCTCGGCGGGCGGCTCCGGCAGCTCCGGCGGTGGAGGCTCGACAAGCGCGCCCACAGGCGGCGTGACACAGCCTGCTCCCACGTACGGGTACAGGCCGCCGGCCAGCACGAAGAGGGTTGCCTACACCTTCCAGGCCGACGTCGCCTTCGGCGATCCGCAGCGCCCCCGCGAACGCCGCGGCTTGAAGCGCTTCGCGATGCTGCCGGACAGCACGGCTCCCCTGCTCGTCTTCCTCGGGGTCGACTCGAGCGAGAGTAACGCCGTCTTCCTGGTGGACGCCAGCCTGTCCCAGTCGGGCGAGGGACGCTGCGGCGACGCGGCCTGCAGCTTCATCGAGCTCGGCCCCGGCAACGAGCACATGTTCAGGGATACGCAGGGTCACGACTACCTGCTCCGCGTCGACCAGATCCGGAAGGTCCGGGTCAGGCCGCACGCGCGGGCAAGCCGCCGGGCTCATGCGAGCGCCAGCTCGCCGGCCCGCCCGGGCACGCACGCGCAGGGCGCCGCCACGCAGGGTCGCCGCTTCGTCTCGCCGCTGTTCGGCGATCGGATCGAGCAGAGCGTCCAGCGCTAGCCAAACGACTTCAGCCATCGCCCGGGACTACCGACACAGACGCCAATGACTCGACGCTCCGCCCTCATCGCCTCCGCGATCGCCGCCTGCCTGACCATGGTGCCCGCCATGCCGGCCGCCGCGCGCTCGCGCAAGCCTGCGATCAGCTACGTCGCGCCCATGCGCGTGAAGGTCGGCGGCAAGCTGATCGTTCGCGGCCGCGGCTTCAGCGCCAGGCGCGCGCGCAACACCATCATGCTCGGCGGGCCCGGCAGGCGCGTCCTGTTCCTGAAGCCCCGCCGCGCCTCCAGGCGCCGGCTCGTCGTGATCGTCCCCCGTACCGCCCAGCGGCTGCTGAGGACCTCTGGCGGCTCCCGGCGCGCCACACGGCTCAGGCTGCGCGCCGTGGTCAGGAAGCGCTTCGGCCGCTGGACCCGCACCCGCACCTCGCCCGTGATCGTCCCGCTCCCGGGTCTCCCGGAGACCGGCGGCGACGTCGTCACCGGCGGCGGCGGCTCGGTCGCTCCGGTCTTGCCCTGCGGCAGCGGCAGCGACTGGGACGGCGACCTGCTCTCGAACAGCCTCGAGGCCACCCTCCGCACGGACCCGTGCAAGCGGGACACCGACAATGACGGCGTCGAGGACGGGTTCGAGTACCAGTCAGCGAAGGACCTGAACTACTACCCCAACGCGCTGCCCCTTCCCTATCCCGGGAAGCGGCCCTACCCGAACCCGCTCGATCCGACCGACGGCGGCACCGACTACGACCAGGACGGCCTGGCGGGCCTCACCGAGTATCAGGCCTGGGTGCGCTACTCGGCCGATGGCGTCCCTCGCTCCGGCCGGCCTACGACACTCAGCAACATGCTCTACAGCGACGGCCTGCAGCAGTCCGTCACCCCACCGCCGGCCGCCCCGAACGCGGGCAGCGATCCGCTCGGCAACTGGGCCCTCGACGAGAACGGCGACGGGACGCTCGAGGACGGTGAGCGCGACGCCGACGGCGACCGGCTCGGCAACTGGGACGAGCAGAGCGGCAGGTTCACGGCGAACTGGTGGGTCGCGGAGCACAACGGCACGATCGAGCCGAAGGAGTCGCGCTACCCCGACATCACCTTCCTCGACAACAACACCCTTTCGACCCACGACGCCGCCGCCAACCCGGACATGGACGGCGACGGTGTGCTCGACGGCGCCGACGACGCCGATCACGACGGCCTGAGCAACGAGTTCGAGCTCGTGCGCCCGGGGGACTGGCTGACCCAGGCCTGGACCCTCAGCTTCGACCCGGGCCCCAACTCGTGGGCCTACGTGCAGCCCTTCAACCCCTGCAAGCCTTTCAACTCCGAGCGCTGCCACAGGCATCCGCCCTTCGCCTACTACGACACTGACCAGGTGCCGCCGATCGGCCCGAATCCGCCGGTCGGCTACCCGGACAGCCATCCGGACACGCCGAACGGCTGACCTCGCTGGACGGGCCGTGAGGCCCGCGAGCGCCAGTAGGGTGTTGGCGCCATGTCCCTGCGCTTCACGACCGCCGGGGAGTCGCACGGGCCGGGACTGACAGCGATTCTCGAAGGCCTGCCCGCCGGCCTCGAGCTTCGCCCGGAAGACATCGATCGCGACCTGGCCCGGCGCCAGCTGGGCCACGGCCGGGGTGGGCGCATGAAGATCGAGCGCGATCGCGCGCAGGTGACCGCCGGGATCCGTCACGGCCGTACGCTGGGCAGCCCGCTGGCCATGTGGATCGAGAACAAGGATTTCGCGAACTGGGAGGAGCGCATGAGCCCGTGGCCGACGGGCTCGGAGGTGGAGGAGGTGCACCTGCCGCGGCCGGGCCACGCGGACCTGGCCGGCGTGCAGAAGTTCGGCTTCAGCGACGTCCGCGACGTGCTCGAGCGGGCCAGCGCCCGGGAGACGGCCGCGCGCGTCGCGGTCGGCGCGCTGGCGAAGGTCCTCCTGCGCGCGCTCGGCGTCGAGGTGCTCAGCCACGTGCTGCAGATCGGCGGCGTCGTGGCCCCCGCGCGCGACGAGCTCGCGCCGGCGGGCTTCTCGGGCGTGGACGAGTCGCCGGTTCGCTGCCTCGACCCCGGCGCGAGCGAGCGCATGGTCGCCGAGATCGACGCGGCGCGAAAGGCCAACGAGTCGCTCGGCGGAGTGTTCGAGGTCCGCGCCTTCGGGCTGGTGCCCGGCCTCGGCTCCCACGTGTCCTGGGAGGAGCGGCTCGACGGGCGCCTCGCCCAGGCGGTCATGTCGATCCAGGCGATGAAGGGGGTGGGGATCGGCGACGGCTTCGAGCTCGCCGGGCGGGTGGGCTCCGAGGCCCACGACGAGATCTTTTGGTCCGAAGAGGGTGGCCTGCGCAGGGATACAAACCGTGCGGGCGGTCTCGAGGGCGGCATGACGAACGGCGAGCCGCTGATCGTCCGCGCCGCGATGAAGCCGCTGCCGACACTGACGAAGCCGCTGCGCTCGGTTGACCTTGAGACCAAGGAACCGGCCGCCGCGCTGCGGGAGCGCACGGACTCCTGCACGGTCCCGGCCGCGGGCGTCGTGGGGGAGGCGATGGTGGCCCTCGTGCTGGCGAGCGCGTACAGGGAGAAGTTCGGCGGGGACCACGTGGACGACCTTCACGCGGCGCTGCGCTCCTACCGCGAGCGCCTGGACACCGCCAGCTAGGCGGTCTCGGCTAGAGCGATGAGCTCGCGGGAGCCGCGGTGGCCGCGCGCAGCTTCGCCAGGAACTCGCTGCACGCGGCGCACCCGCGCAGGTGCGCTTGGATCCTGCGAGCCCGCCTGACGCGCCCGTCCCCGGCGGCGATCGCCGCCCGGATCGTCTCGCAGGCGGCCGACCGGCCCGCGGCGTCCTCGGTGAGAGCGCGGCGGCCCTCGTGCACGGCCTGCTTCGCCGCGTCCGGAGAGCTGGCGAGGGCCGCGCCGATCGCGCCGTAGTCGAAGCCGCACAGCTCCCGCATGACGAGAGCCCTTCGCTGCCGCTCCGGCAGGACGAGCATGTCCTGCAGCAGCTGCTCGAGCCTGGCGCGGTCCGCTGCCTCTCCGTAGGCGCTCTGCGCGAGCGGCTCGCCCCGCTCGGTCAGCTCGACGCTGGGGCGGTTCCGCCGCGCCAGCGAGATGCACTCGTTGTGCGCGATGCGGAACAGCCACGCCTTGAGCGCTCCGCCCTCGGTCTGTCCACCGATGCCCTTGAGCGCCTTCACCATCGCGCTCTGGAGCGCATCGCGAGCGTCGTGCGGATCCGCGAGGATCGAGCGGCAGTAGCGGTAGAGCGCCTTGCTGTACCGCTCGTAGATGGCGGCGAACGCCTGAGCGTCACCCTCCGCCGCCATGCGCGCGAGGCGATCATCGGACAGCGTTCGAAGCTGGATCTCGCGGGCCAGGGCGAAATGCATTCGGTTTCATTTATCCGTCGAATCGCGCGAATCCGCCAGCATTTGCTCGGAAAATGCGGCAAAAAGGCCGCAAACTCCGGTGGGTCCTTACTTCCGAGGTCCCGTCGGCGTCCAAGCTCCGACAGGGGGTACCGCCCATTCATCGACCTGGGAGGGCTCGATGAACGCAGCACAACGAGATTCGCGTGGCGCCGCGCTCGAGCTGCTGTCCCGGGCCCACCCCGGGCTGGCGGCGGCCCCGGTTCTGCGTACCGCCGCCTGCGACCTGGCGCTGGTCGAACGCGACGGTGGCTTCGAGCCGGCGCACCCGCTGTTCGCGACCAGGATCTCGCAGCATCCGGAGGGCGGCCTGTTGGTGCAGATGGCGGACCAGCGCTACCGGATCGCGGCGCGCGGGAACATCCAGGGCATGCTGGTCCACGACAAGGTCTTCTTCGCCGACGTGATGGAGGACACCGACCTCCTGCTGGCAGCCGGGTCGTTCGGCGTGGACACCTCCGCGCAGGTGCGCTCGCGGTCGGCGCCCGAGGAGCTGCTGTTCGAATTCGAGCTATCCCCGGTGACCGCGCTGCGGGCCCGCGGCGAGCGGGTTGAGCTGATGCAGGGGGAGACATTGGTGGCCGCCCTGGAGCTGCCGAGCGGGAGGGACGCGCAGGGGCGGCGCCTGAAGCTCGGCTGGGAGGTCGACGGGAGCCGGCTGCTGCTGCGCTACGCGCATCGCGAACGCGATCTCCTGTACCCGCTCGCGCTCGCCGGCGCCGGGGTTCCCTGAGCGGTCGCTACCGGTCGGCGGACGGGCCGTAAGGTATTCGGACGCCCACAGTGGAGTCGCTCGCAGACATCGCCGCCCCAACGAACCTGAGAGCGCTCGTGCTCGTCGGTTTCATGGGCGCGGGGAAGTCGAGCGCCGCGAACGCGCTCGCGGCGGCGCTCGGCCAGCATGCCCTGGACGCCGACCGGGAGCTGGAGCAGGAGCTCGGGGAGCCCCTCGAAGGCTTCTTCGACCGCGAGGGCGAGGCCGCGTTTCGCGCGCGCGAGGAGGAAGTCGTCCTGCGGCTGCTCGAAGGCTCGAGCGCGCGTGTGCTGGCCCTCGGAGGCGGGGCGGTGGGCTCGGAGCGCGTGCGCGCGTCGCTGCGAGGTCACACCGTCGTGCACCTGGACGTCGATCCCTCGGATGCCTGGCGCCGCGCCCGCGGGACGGGACGTCCGCTGGCCAGGGACCGGTCGCGCTTCGAGGCGCTGTACCGCGAGCGCCGCGACCTGTACGAGGCGGTGGCGGACGTCACCGTCCCGGCTGCCGCCCGCAAGGACGCCGCCCTGCGCGCGCTCCCGGCGTTGCTGGCCCTCGAGGGGGCGCCCGCCGGAACCCGGCTCGTCTGGGCATCGTCCACGTCCGCCGAGTATCCGGTGTTCGTCGGGCGGGGGCTGATCGAGAGCGGCTTCTTCTTCCCGCAGGACGGCCGTCGGTTCGTCGTGACCGACGAGCACGTGGACCGTCAGTACCGCGTCGAATCGGACGAGCGCATCGTGGTGATGGCCGGCGAGGAGCACAAGACGATCCACGGCGCCGAGTTCGTCCTGCGGGCGTTGGCGGAGCGTGGGGCGGAGCGAGGAGACCTGGTCGTGGCGGTCGGGGGCGGCGTGGTCGGCGACGTGGCCGGCTTCTGCGCCGCCGTCTACCAGCGCGGGATGCGCCATGTTCAGATGCCGACGACGCTCGTCGCCCAGGTCGACTCCGCCTACGGGGGCAAGACGGGCGTGGACCTGCCCGAGGGGAAGAACTACGTCGGCGCGTATCACCAGCCGTCGGCGGTGCTGTGCGACCCGGCAACGCTCGCGACGCTTCCGCCTGAGGAGATGGCCGCCGGCTATGCGGAGGTGGTCAAGACGGCCCTCGTCGCCGGGGAGCCCCTCTGGACGCGTGTGCGCGAGGGCGGAGATGTGACCGACGAGGTCATCTTCGGCTGCATCAGGGCAAAGCTCGAGGTCGTGGCCGAGGACGAGCGCGACGCCGGGCGCCGGCAGGTACTGAACCTGGGGCACACGGTCGGCCACGCGATCGAGGCGGCCACCGGCTACCGCCGCTACCGCCACGGCGAGGCGATCGGGATCGGCCTGCTCTGCGCGCTGCGGCTCTCCGGACAGGACGAGCTGCGAGCGGAGGTGGCTGGGCTGCTCGAGCGGCAGGGCCTGCCACTCGGCTTCGAGGGCGCATCCGTCGACGACGTCCTCGCCGCCGCGGCGCGGGACAAGAAACGGCGCGGCGGCCGCGTGCCGCTCGTCCTGGTCGAGGCTCCGGGCCGGGTGACCCACGGCCACGCGGCGGACCAGGGGGAGCTGCGGGCCGCGATCGAGGAGCTGCACGCGAGGTGAAGGTCCGGGTGCAGGTGATGCACGGCGTGAACCTCGACGTGCTCGGGCGGCGGCCGAGCGAGCACTACGGCGGACTGACGCTGCGCGAGCTCGAGGGCCAGGTCCAGGGGTACGCCCGCGACCTCGGCTTCGACGCCGCCTTCTTCCAGACCAACCACGAGGGCGAGTACTGCGAAGGCCTCCACCGCGCGCGCGAAAGGGCCGACGGCCTCGTGCTGAACCCCGGCGCCTGGACCCATTACTCCTGGGCCATCCGCGACGCGCTGGAGGTGGCGGGGATCCCGGCGGTGGAGGTGCACCTCTCCGCCCTCGACGAGCGAGAGGAATGGCGGCGGGAGTCCGTGATCGGCGACCTCTGCCTGGGGTCCGTCCAGGGCAAGGGCGTCGAGGGCTACCGTGACGCGCTGGAGATGCTTACGCGGAAGTTGAATCCGTGACCGAGGCCGTCGCCAGCGCTCGCGCGGACAGCCTGGTCGACCTGCTCGGCGAGCGCGAGCTCGACTGCCTGCTCGTGACGAACCTCGTGAACGTGCACTACCTGACGGGCTTCACGGGCACGAACGGCGCCTGCGTCGTGAGCGCGGGCGAGCGCCTGTTCATCACGGACTTCCGCTATGTCGAGCAGGCCGAAGAGCAGGTCCGGGGCTTCGATCTGCTCAAGGCGGAGCGCGACCTGCTCGGCGAGCTGGCTCGCCGGGTAGGCGGACGGGTGGGCTTCGACGACGCGCACGTGAGCGTCCGGGCGCACGAGCGGCTGCGCGAGAAGGCGGATGAGGCGGTCGAGTTCGTGCCGGCGGCGGGGCTCGTCGAGCGCCTGCGCGAGGTCAAGGACGAGGACGAGTTGCGCGTGATCGGCCAGGCCGCGAAGCTGGCCGACGAGGTCTACGCGGCTCTGCGCGAACGCGGCTTCACCGGGCGGACCGAGCTCGAGACGGCCCGCTGGCTCGAGGCCGAGCTCAGGGCTCGCGGCGCCGAGCCGGCGTTCCCCGTGATCGTCGCCGCTGGACCGCACGGGGCGCTCCCGCACGCCGAGCCCCGCGACGTGGAGATCCCCGGGGACGCGCTCGTCATCGTTGACATGGGCGCGCGCCTGGACGGCTACTGCTCGGACTGCACCCGCACCTTCGCGAGCGGCGAGGTCCACGGTCGCGCCCTCGAGGTCTACGAGCTGGTTCGCTCGGCGCAGGAGACGGCGCTGGGCCAGGTGCGCGCGGGCGTGGGCTGCCGCGAGCTCGACGGCGTCGCCCGGCAGGCGATCGAGGCGGCGGGCCACGGGGAGCGCTTCGGCCACGGCCTGGGGCATGGCGTCGGGCTCGAGGTGCACGAGGGACCGCGACTGGCGAAGAGCGGCGAGGGGGAGTTGCGGTCGGGCAACGTCGTCACGGTGGAGCCCGGCGTATACCTGCCCGGGGAGCTCGGGGTGAGGATCGAGGACCTGGTTGTGGTGGGTGAGGAGGGCGGCCAGAGCCTGACCGCGTTTCCGAAGGAGCTCCTGGCGATCGGCTGATGGTCCTGGCCGCGGTCGCCACCTTCGTGGGGGCCTCCGTGCAGTCTGCCACCGGCTTCGGCTTCGCCCTCGTGCTGAGCCCGGCCATGTTCGCGGTGTTCGACCGCTACGAGGCGATCACCGCGCTGCTGGCGCTGGGGCTGGCGATCAACCTGCTGGTGCTGGCCGACTCCGGCGCTCGGAGCATGGATTGGCGCGGCCTGGCGCCGGCGCTCTATGCGGCACTCCCCGGGCTGGGGTTGGGCGCGCTGGCGCTGGCACTGGTCTCCAAGCCGGGCCTGCAGCTCGTCGTGGGCGCGGCGGTCCTGGCCGCGGGCGCCTGGCAGCTTGGCGGCGCCCGGCCGCTAGCGATCCCCGCTTGGGCGGCGGGCTTCATGAGCGGCGTCTTGACCACGTCGATCAGCGTCAGCGGCCCCCCGCTCGTGCTCTGGCTCGAGGCGCGCGGCGTCCGCCCCGGCGAGCTGCGCGCCGCGCTGGCGGCCTGCTTCCTAGCGCTGAACCTGGCCGGTGGAGCGCTGCTGCTGGTGGCGGGGGGGACCGGCCGCGCGATCTCGCCGGGGACGCTCGGGTGGCTGCTGGTCGTGCTGGCCGCGGGGCACTTTGCGGGCGCCCGCGCCTTCCGGCGGCTGCCGGCCGATCGCTTCCGCGTGGTCGTGCTGGCCCTGGTCTGCGCGGCGGGGGCGGCCAGCCTGGCCGCCGGCATCCTGGGCCTCTAGGGGGTTGACCGCCGTGCGAACATATGTTCGTAATGGTGGTCTGCGTCCTCTACCCCCGCTTCGAGCTCCTGGCCGCGCTGGGGGAGCGCAGGGCGCTGCTCGGCGAGCCGGTGGCGCTGGCCCCCGAGGCGGGTCGCGAGCAGGTGGTGGGAGAGGCCTCGGCGGCCGCCGAGACGTTCGGCGTCGTCCGCGGCATGCGACTCGGGGAGGCGCTGGCCCGCTGCCCCGACCTGCGCCTGGTGCCACCCGACCCGGCAGGCGTCCGAGCCCATTGGGCGAAGTTGCTCGACCATCTGGAGGGACTCGGGGCAGCCGTCGAATCCGACCGCGCAGGCATCGCCTACTTCGAGGCGAGCGGCCTGGAGAAGCTGTACGGCAACAACCTGGACGGCGTGTTGAGCGCCGCACGCAAGGCGCTCGGCCCGGGCGCCCGCTTCGGAGCCGCCCTCAGCCGCTTCACGGCCTACGCGGCAGCCCTTCAGGCCCGCCCGAGGAGAGGACTAAGAGGCTCGACGCAGATCCGTCCCGATCGCCCCGGAGAGCTCCTCTCGCGTCAGCCGGTGGCGCTCCTGAGGACCAGGCCAGAGCTCCAGGCGCTGCCGGACGTGCTCGAGCAGCTCGGCATCCGCACCCTCGGCGAGCTGGCGGCGCTTCCATCCCGGGCCGTCGCGGAGCGCTTCGGCCATCCCGGCCTCCTGGCCCTGGACCTGGCCCGGGGTCGCGACACCCCGCTCCAGCCCCGCCGCCCGCCCGAGCCGGTCGCCGAGCGGCTGGAGCTTCCGGAGGCGGCCTCGGGCCTTCAGCTCGAGCGCGCCCTGGAGCTGCTCGTGGCGCGCCTGCTGGCCCGTCGCGAGCGGCGGGGTCGCGCGCTGCGCGCGCTCGCCCTTTCGGCCCGCTTCGTGGCCGGCGGCACCTGGCGGGCGGTCGTCACCCTGCGGCAGGCGAGCGTCGACCAGCTGCGCATTCGGCTGGCGCTGGCCCCGCGGCTCGGGGAGCTTCCGGCGCCCGCTGAGTCGCTGGCGCTCGAGGTCGAGTCCTTCGGGCCGCCGGCGCACGACCAGGGCAGGCTGCTCGAGGAGAGCGGCGCGGTCCGTCGCGCGCGGCTGGGGGAGGCGGTCCGACAGGCACGCCAGGCGGCGGGCGCCGATGCGGCCATGCGGGTGCTGGAGGTCGATCCGGCCTCGCGCGTGCCCGAGCGCCGCTCCCTGCTGGCGCCCTTCCTGGAGGAGAGGTGAGCGCCCGCCGGCTGGGGGAGCCGTCGCCGGCGGCGGTCCGGGCCGACAGCCGGGGCCTGCCCGCCGCGGTGAGCGGCCAGGCGGTCGAGGCGGTGCGCGAGGAATGGGTCGTCGAGGACCTCTGGTGGGAGGGCAAGCCGCTGCGGCGCCGCTACTTCGAGCTGGTGCTGGTCGACGGGCGCAACGCGGTCGTCTTCCGTGACCTCGAGCGCGGGGACTGGTACTCGCAGCGGGGTTGAGCCGTGCCCGCCGGCTACGTAGAGCTCCACTGCCACTCGGCCTACTCGTTCCTGGACGGCGCCTCGCACCCGGTCGAGCTGGCGGGTGCTGCGGCCGAGCTCGGCTATGGCGCCCTCGCCCTGACCGATCACGACGGGCTGCACGGGTCGATGGAGATGGCGCAAGCGCTGCGACCGCTCGGGGTGCGCTCCATCACCGGAGCCGAGCTGACGCTCGATGACGGCTTTCATCTCACGCTCCTGTGCGAGAGCCGGCGGGGCTACTCCAATCTCTGCCGCCTCCTGACGCGCGCGCATGCCCGAACGCGCAGGTGGGCGCGCGAGGGCTCGCGCTGGGCCGGGCCCGGCGACGGCCGGCCGGGCCAGGATCCGCTCGACCGGGAGCCGTTCGTGACGATCGAGGAGGTCGAGCGCCATGCGGAGGGCCTCGTTTGCCTGTCGGGCTGCGCGCGCGACGGGGCGGTTGCGGGCCGGGTCGAGCGCGGCGAGCAGCGCCAGGCCGCGGCAACGGCGCGCCGGCTGCTGCGTGCCTTCGGGCCCGAGCGCTTCCGGATCGAGCTCCAGCGACCCTTCTGGCGCCGCGACCGCCTGCGGAACCGGCTGCTCGCGCAGCTAGCCGAGCGGCTCGGAGTGCCTTGCGTGGCCACCGGCGACGTGCACGCGCACGAGCGTGCACGCGCGACGCTGCAAGACGCGATGGTGGCGGTCCGCCTCGGCGCCACGCTCGATGAGACGGAGCCCCAGCGGCGCGGCAACGCCGCGCACGCCCTTGCGTCGCCACACGCGATCGCGGAGCGCTTCCGCGACCACCCCGACGCGGTTGCGGAGACGGTGAAGCTCGCCGAGCGCCTCGAGTTCGACCTGGGCGAGGACCTGGGCTACCGCTACCCGGGCTCCGAGGACCCGGACGCCGACCGCAAGCTGGCG
Organism: Thermoleophilaceae bacterium; assembly: GCA_046262995.1. Lineage (GTDB taxonomy): Bacteria > Actinomycetota > Thermoleophilia > Solirubrobacterales > Thermoleophilaceae > JBHELQ01. Next base: position 1,325 of record JBHELQ010000140.1, on the reverse strand, counting down.
GAGGTGTGCGGCGCGCGGGTGGCCGAGCGATACGCCGGCCGGAGCGCTCGCGACGAGGCCGAGCGGCGGCTCCGCGAGGAGCTGGCGGTGATCCGTCATCTGGGTCTGTCGGGCTTCTTCATGCTCCATCGCGACATGCTCGAGCTGGCGCGCGAGGTGGCCTGCGAGGTGCGCGGTCCGGACTCGGCCCGCTCGGTGCTGCCGCCGGGGCGGGGGAGGGGCTCGAGCGTCTCCTCGATCGTCTGCTACCTGACCGGCCTCTCGCACGTGGACCCGGTCGAGAACGAGTTGATGCTCGGCCGCTTCCTGAACGAGGAGCTGACCGCGCTCCCCGACATCGACCTGGACTTCCCGCGCGACATCCGCGACGTCCTGATCCCGCGCGTGCACGACCGCTATGGCCGCGACCGCTGCGCCCTCGTCGCCGCCTTCGCCACCTATCAGGTGCGCTCGGCCGTGCGGGACTTCGCCAAGGCGCTCGGACTGCCGCCGGGGGAGGTCGAGCGACTGGCGCGCGCGGTCGACCCCTGGAAGCCCAGGAACGAGATCGAGGAGGAGGTGCCGAGGGCGGGCGGGGCCCGCTCGCCGCGTTGGGACGCGCTCGCCAGGCTCTGCCGCGACGCCTGGGGCCTGCCGCGGCACGTGACCCAGCATCCGGGCGGCATGGTCATCTCCACGCAGCCGCTGATCGACCTCTGCCCGATCCAGCCGGCGTCGATGGAGGGCAGGCAGATGGTCCAGTGGGACAAGGACTCCTGCGGTGACGCCGGCTTCCTGAAGATCGACCTGCTCGGCCTGGGGATGCTGTCCGCGGTCGAGCGCTGCGTGGACCAGATCGCGCGCACGCGCGGGGAGCGGATCGACCTCTCGCGCATCCCCTTCGACGACCGCGAGGTCTACGCCCAGATCCAGCGCGCCGAGACGATGGGCGTGTTCCAGATCGAGTCGCGGGCGCAGATGCAGATGCTGAAGCGCACGCGACCCGAGACGCTCGACGACCTGACCGTGCAGGTCGCGCTCGTGCGGCCGGGCCCGATCCTGGGCAAGGCGGTGCATCCCTACATCGAGCGGCGCAAGGCGTTGCGCGAGGACCCTGGCTACCGGGTGCCCTACGACCACCCGTCGCTCGAGCCGGTGCTGCGCGACACGCTCGGGACGATCGTCTTCCAGGACCAGGTGCTGGAGGCGGCGATGGCGTTCGCCGGCTTCAGCGCCGGCGAGGCCGAGGGGTTGCGGCGGGCGATGAGTCGCAAGCGCTCCGAGGCGGCGATCCGCGCCTACGAGCAGAAGTTCATCGCGGGCGCGGCGGCCCGCGGCGCTTCGCT
>JBHELQ010000139.1:0-61966 GCA_046262995.1 Thermoleophilaceae bacterium | reverse complement strand
GATCAGCCTGTCCGCCAGCCAGACGTTCTTCGGCAGGAGCGGCCCGTGCAGGTAGGTGCCGATCACGTTGCCGCGCCGCACGCCCTCGGTGCGGTCCTGCCCGTTGTTGCCGTGTCCCGCGAGCACGCGGCCGAGCGGCTGGGCATCTGAGCCCAGATAGGTCCGCCCGCCGTGATTCTCGAAGCCCGCGATCACCTGCGGGCCGGAGCCCAGGTCCGTCTCGATCGCGCAGTTGCCGATCAGGCGAGGGCCCGGCTCGCGCACCGTGCGCAGGTCGACCAGGCCGATGCCCGGAAGCTCCTCGTCGCCGAGCGCGTAGCTGTGGCCGAGCAGCTGGTAGCCCCCGCAGACCGCGAGCAGGACGGCGCCCCGTTCGGCCGCGGCGTGCAGCGGATCGCGCTTCGACCCGGCCATCTCGCGCGCCACCATGGCCTGGTCCCGGTCCTGACCGCCCCCCATGTAGTAGACGTCGTGGCCGTCCGGGTCGAGAGGCTCACCGACGGAGGCGGAGGCAAGCTCGAAGCCCAGGCCGCGCCACTCGCAGCGGGCGCGAAGCACGGCGAGGTTGCCGCGGTCGGCATAGATGTTCATGAGCTCGGGATAGAGCGCGCATACCCGCAAGGTCGTCATGCGGAGAGGGTCACGATCGTGCTACCGACGTGCTCGCTCGTCTCCGGCACCTGCCGCCGCCCGGCGGCCCGGAGCCCGACCCGAGCGGCCTCGGCTTCGAGGGTCTCGGGACTGAGCTCGTCCAGGGACAGGAGGTGCGCCTGCTCCTCAAGCTCCCCGGCCGGCGAGACCGACTGGCGCAATCGCTCGATCTCGACAGCGTTCGGGACCTGGCGGACGGCGATGGGCCGGCTCGAGAGCACCCAGCCGTCCTGCTCGCGCACGTCCGGGAGGGGCGGGGCGGCCCGGCCGGCGGGGACCGCCTCGAAGGGATCCGCCAGCGCGATCGCCAGCAGTCCGTCGGGAACGAGGTGATCCCGGATGCGGGCGAGAGCGCCGAGGCGCCCCTCCGGCCCGCCCAGGAGCTGGAACACCTGCATCGGCGCGAGCACGAGTCCGTAGCGGCCGGGCAGGGAGAACGTGCGGGCGTCCGCGGTCACTCCCTCCAGGTGCAGGCCGCGCCGTCGCGCGCGGCGCGCCGCCTCGCGCACGAGCTTCGGGTCGGAGTCGAGGGCTGTCAGCCGGTGGCCGCGCGTCGCCAGGTCGAGCGCCACGCGGCCGGTGCCACAGCCGAGCTCGAGCACCGGACCGGCGCGGTCTGCGGCGAGGTCGCGCCAGAGCGGCAGGTCCGCCTCGTATGAGCCGCACTCCACGTCGTGCCAGGCGACGATCGAGCCCTTCACTCGGACCACCTCGCGGCCAGCCCGCGCCGGGCCAGTATGTCGCGCAGCTCGAGCAGCGCGGTGTAGGTCGGCAGGGCGTAGACGCTGTCCGAGGCCGCGCCGGCGAGCGCCGAGTCGAGCGAGCGGCCCAGGTCGCGGTCGACCGCCAGCTCCGCGTCCACGCCGGCGTACTTGAGCCGCAGCGCCATCTCCTCCGCGCGGGTGCCGGAGCAGGTCACGCGCCGAGCCCGGCCGGCCAGCAGCTCGAAGTCGGCGTCCCAGATCCAGGAGACGTCGCGGCCGTCGGCGATTCCGTCGTTCAGCGCCAGCCACAGGTCGAGCGCGCCGTCCTCGAGCGTCAGGGTACGCATGACCTCGTTGGCGCCGGCCGGATTCTTGACGAGCAGGATCGAGAGCGAGCGCCCGTCGACCGGAATCGTCTCCACCCGGCCGAAGGCGCCGCCGAAGCCCTCGAGCGCGGCTCGCACGTCCTCCAGGCCCACGCCGAGCTCGAGCGCCGCCGCGGCGGCCGCCACGGCGTTGTAGACGTTGTAGAGCCCCGGCAGGGGGAGCCGCAGGGGAGTCACGCCGCCGGGCGTCCGCAGGCGCAGCTCGGAGCCGGACATGCCCTTCAACAGCACGTCGGTGGCGACAATTCCCGGCTCGGGGCGGTCCCGGCCGCAGTTGGGGCAGCGGTAGCGGCCCAGGTGGCCCAGGTAGACGGCGTCGTAGACGTAGGGTGTTCCGCAGTTGCGGCAATGCTTCGAGTCCGCCGCGTGCTGGAGGGCCGGCAGCGCCTGCGAGTCGTCGCTGATGCCGAAGTAGGTGACGCCCTCGCGGCCGCGCCCGAGATCGGCCACGAGCGGGTCGTCGGCGTTCAGCACGAAGCGCGCGCGGCCCGCCTCCGAGCCGACCAGCTCCGCCCAGCGGTCCGCCAGCAGCTCCAGCTCTCCGTAGCGGTCGAGCTGGTCGCGGAAGAGGTTGGCAAGCAGGTAGGTCCGCGGGCGCACGTCCCGCGCCACCGGCAGGAGCCAGGCCTCGTCCACCTCGAACAGGCCGATCTCACCGGGGCGCCGGCCGGCGTCCAGCAGGGCGGTGGCGACCCCCCAGGCCATGTTCGAGCCCGCGCGGTTGTGGACCACGGGCCGGCCCGCCCGCTCGAGGGCGGCGGCGACCATGGCGGCCGTCGTCGTCTTGCCGTTGGTGGCCGAGACCAACACGCTCTCGTCGACCTGGCGGGCCATCCGCTCGAGGGCGCTCGGCGAGAGCCGAAGCAGGAGCCGGCCAGGGGCCGTGGTGCCGCCGCTGCGGCCCACGCGGCGGCTGGCCGCCCGCAGGGCCCGGGCGAGAAGGCGGGCGATCCGGAACATCAGCTCGCGGGGACCACGACCCGCAGGCAGCGACGCTCTATCCGCAGCGTGACGGGAGTCGTGGCCAGTGGGTCGCCGTCGGCGTAGACCACGAATGGCCGGTCCGAGCTGACCTCGACGACCTCGCCCTGGAAGAGGTGCCAGGGAGCGCTCAGGTGCGTGCCCTTGAACACGCGGACCATGGCCCCCAGGAAGCTCAGCTTGGAGTGCTGCTCGACCATCAGGACCTCGAGCTTGCCGTCGTCGAGCTCGGCGTGGGGGAGCAGGTACATGCCGCCGCCGTAGGCCTTCGAGTTCCCCACACCGACGCCGTAGCCCCTGACGGTGTGGCGCTCGCCGTCCACGACGGCGGTGAAGGTGGCCGGCTTCCACCCGGCCAGGGCCCGCACCCCGGCGTAGAAGTACACGAGGTTCCCCTTGATGCGGCGCGCCTCGTTGGCGATCCGGTTTGCCTCCGAGTCGAAGCCCAGGCTGGCGATGCCGATGAAGGGCGTGCCGTCCACCTCGGCCACGTCCACCAGCCGCTCCACGCCCTCGAGCGCCGTACGAGCGGCGGCGGCGGGCTCTGCCGGGATGCCGAGCACGCGCGCGAAGTCGTTCCCGCGGCCGGCCGGGGCGATTGCCAGGGCCGCTTCGCTGTGGCGGAGGGCGCCGGCGATGGGGCGGACGAGCCCGTCTCCGCCGACCGCCGTGGGTGTCTCGCCCCGGGCCGCCGCCTGCTGAGCCTCCTCGGCGGCGTGCTCAAGGCTCATCGTCTCGATCGTCCGGTGCTCCGCGCCCAGGCGGTCGAGCTCGGCGGAGAGCTCCCTCAGCACCGTGAGCGAGCGCCCCCCGGCGGCCGACGGGTTCGCGAGCAGCGCCAGCCGGCGCGTCACTCGTGCGTCGAGACCGTCAGGCGGGCGGCCCGCTCGGCCGCGAAGGCGCCCCGCTCGGCGCCGCGCAGGTCGGCGCCGTCCTCGAGCTTGACGACGCGTGCCCTGCCGACGAGCTCGTCGCCCAGCAGCCGCTCGGCATGCGGACCGTCGAGGTCCTCGGGATCGAGCACGAGCAGAACGTCCTGCTGCACGGTGTGCCACTGCTCGTCGGTGACCTTCTCCGATGCGACCAGCAGCGCTCCCGGACGCGCCAGCCAGTGCAGCTCGAACATCCCGAGCCGGTAGGCGTACAGCCGCTCCCCGTCGGAGAAGAGGAAGTTGAGCCCGGAGAACGCCGAGCGATCCAGCACGAGCTGCACCGTGCGCCGGAGCGAGCCGATCGCGTCACCGGGGTCGTAGTCGCGCATCAGGAGGTTGAAGACCACCTCCGAATCGGTGTCGCCGTCGGGTTCCTGCACCCCGGCTTCGAGCAGGCGCGGGTACTCCATGACCGTGCCGTTGTGGCCGAAGGAGTAGTTGCCCAGGCAGAAGGGATGGGTGTTCTCCGGCGTGAGGCCGCCCATGGTGGCGCGCCGGACGTGGACGTTGAAGATCCGCCCCCGCAGCAAGGTGGCCTCGACGAACTCGCTGTCCGAGTGGGCGGCCTGCGGAAGCCGGACGCAGTTGGGCTGTGCGCCGTCGGATCTCTCGTAGACCGCCATGCCCCAACCCGAGTCGTGCTCCTCGGACTGGCGGATCATCGGGTTCTCCGCCTCCAGCAGCTCGTGGCGGATCGAAACCGGCTCCGCGGACACGCATCCGAAGACACGGCACATGCGTGGCAAGTCTATGGGGCGAACTCCGAGCCGCACGCGCTTAACGGCCCGACCCATGAGTAGGGAAGCGATCAGCGAGCCGCGGAGGATCTGGTGGGCCAGGCCGCGCAAGCTGTGCGCGCTCGAGCGCCCCGGGGGCGGCGGAAGGAGCCATCGCCCGGAGCGGCGTGCGGCCCAGATCGCCTACCTGCAGGCCCACGGCGTCCGCCTGGTCGTGTCGACCATGACGACCCGGCACAACCTGGGCGACTACGAGCGCGCCGGGCTCGGCTGGCACCACGTGCCCGTGGCTGCAACCTCCGAGGGTGCGGACGCACTCGAGGAGTTGCTGCCGCTGCTCCGCCGCGAGCTCCGGCGGCGGGGGGCCGTCGCGCTGCACGGCAACCGCCACACCGACTTCGTGGCCGCGGTCTGCGCGGCCCACCTGTACGAGGCGCGGAACGCCGATCCGGCGGAGGCGCTGTCCGCCGCAGCCGCCACCGGGCTCACGGTCACGCCCGCGGCCTGCACGCTTCTCGGGGTGGACGCGGCAGACGTGGGCGGCGTTCGGGACCTCCCGGCTGCGGCCTAGTTGCCCGCCCCCGCGCCGTCGCGAGTCACGAGCGCGGCCAGGCTGTCGGCCACGGCCACCGGCTGAGGATCGGCGCCGTCCAGGTCCTCGCGCCTGGTCTGTCCGGTAAGCACGAGCGCCGCGTCGAGCTCGACCCGGGCGGCCGCTGCCACGTCGCTGTCGAGCCGGTCTCCCACCACCAGCGTGCGTCCCGGGCCCAGCCGGTCGAGCGCCGTCAGGAACAGCTGCGGCTCCGGCTTGCCGACGATGCCCGCCTTCCGCCCCGAGGCGTACTCGACCGCGGCCAGGACGGCGCCGGTTCCCGGCCAGTAGCCGTCGGGCCGCGGGTAGGTGGGGTCGCGCCCGGTAGCCAGGAAGTCGGCGCCACGAGCGACCGCGAGGGTGGCGTTCTTCAAGTCGTCGTAGACGAGCTCCTCTGTCCCCGCCACCAGGACCACCTCCGCCCGTGACGCGAGGTCGGTGCCGTTCAACAACCGCAGTCCGGCGTCCGTGACGTGCTGCTGCATCGGCTGCGTACCGATCACGAAGGCCGTGCGACCCCCTCTGGTCTCGGCGAGCAGATGCTGCACGGCGCCGCCGACCGTGACGACGTCCGCCAGGGAGGCCTGGATGCCCAGGCCCCACAGCCTCGTGACGTACTCCTCGCCTGCGTGGCGCGGGTCGTTGGTCGCGAACGCGATCCTCTTCCCCGCTTGCCTCAGCGCTGCCACGGCCTCCGCGGCGCCGGGCGTCGGCTCGTCGCCGACATACACACAGCCGTCCAGATCCAGGATCAGCTGGTCGTAGCGAGCGACGAGGGGGGAGAGGGGCACGCAGCTAGCCTAAGACCCATGGCCGTGGCTCCACATGCCTTCGACGTCGACGAGTCGGCTTTCGAGCAGCGGGTGGTCGAGCGCTCGCGCGAGCTGCCGGTGGTCGTGGACTTCTGGGCCGAGTGGTGTGGGCCGTGCAAGGCCCTGGGGCCGGTCCTCGAGCGCGCGGTTGCGGAGCGGGCGGGCAAGGTGGAGCTCGCCAAGCTGGACGTCGACGCCAACCAGGCCCTGGCGGCGCGCTTTGGCATCCGCGGCATTCCCGCCGTCAAGGCGTTCAGGGACGGAAAGGTGGCCGCCGAGTTCACCGGCGCGTTGCCCCAACCGGAGGTCGAGCGCTTTCTCGACGGGCTCCTTCCCTCGGAGGCGGATGAGCTCGCCGCGCGCGCGGCCGCGGAGGGCGACGAGCCCGGGCTCCGTCGTGCGCTCGAGCTCGATCCCGCCAACGCGGAGGCCCGGCGCGCGCTGGGGAGGCTGCTGCTGCGCCGCGGAGACCACGCCGAGGCCCTTCAGCTGCTCGAGCCGGCCGCAGGCGACTTCCTGGCCGACGGGCTCGCGGCGAGGGCTCACCTGAGCGGCGAGGAGGAGCTTCGTCCGGCGTTCGAGGCCTGGGACCGCGGCGACCACGCCGCAGCCCTGGAGCAGCTTCAGGACGCGTTGGCCGGCCGGGACGAACCGGACCGCCGCGACCTGATCAGACGCGTGCTCGTCGGCATCTTCACCGAGCTGGGCGCGGACCACCCGCTGGCCCGCGAGCACCGCCGCCGCCTGGCGGCGGCCTGGAACTAGCCGCCCGCGGCTCGGGCTTCGCGGGCGCGCGCCTGGCGGCGCCGCCCGAGCAGCGTGAGCGCGCCCAGGACGGCCGCCACGATCAGGAAGCCGACCAGAAGCGTGGTCAGCAGGCCGAAGCCGCCGAAGGGGAGCGACACGAGCTCCGCCAGGCCGAGGCCGACGGCGAGCAGCACCACCACGAGCAGGAACAGGAGGACGATGCCGCGTACGCGGGCCATGGCGCCGGAGCCCGGGGGAGGGGCGATCATTCCCATCAGGCGCAGCATCAGGAGCTGGCGGCTCGAGGGAGCCTCCTGTCCCAGCTTCTCCATGGCGTCCTTCAGCTCGTCCGGTCGCCGCTCCGCCAGAGCGAGGGACGCCTTCATCATCTGGCGAAGGGCGGGGCGCTCCTGCGGATGGCAGCCGGCAAGCGCCTCGTTGAAGTAACCCCGCGCCGCCTTGACCTCGTAGCGCTCCGCGGCCCGCGCGCCGAGGATGGCCTTCGCGGCGATGCGGTGCTTCGACTCGCTCTGCAGCTGCTCGTCGGTCCGGTTCTCGAGCTGCGGGATCGCGGCCAGAGCGCCAACCTGCATCTGCATCCTGACCTGCTTGCGGGCCACCGCCTCGGCAGTCTGCCAGACGGTTCGGCCCGCCCCGGCTAGACGTCTCCCGTGCGCTCGCTCGACTTCACGTCGTCGGGTTCGCCCTGTACGCCGGTCTCGCGATCGGACTCGGCCTCGGGAGGGAACGCCTCGTGGGTCGGGTCCGGCGCGGGCTCGCCGTGCTCGGCGCGCTCCCGCAAAAGCTCCTCGGCTTGCTCGAACCCCTCGGCCTCGCCGCCGCCCGCCTCCTCGACGGGACGGAGCTCGGGGTCCTTGTCGTCGTCGGCGCGGCCGCCGATGGCGCCGGCCTCGGCCGCAGCGGCCTCCGCCTCGTCGTCGGCGCGGCGGTCCAATGGGTCGTCTGTGCGTTCCATGCCGCTACATGTAGCCGGAGGCGGGGGCATCGAAACCGAAAGGACCGGGTAGAAACGGGCCAGCGTCGAAGGGGGGAAGGATGCTCATCGCAGCGATCGTCGGGGTGTGCCTGCTGCTCCTGGTGCTGGGCTTCCTCGCCCCGCGCCTGTCGAGCCGGCCCCAGCACGGGGTCGACCGTGGGCTGGACGCGGGCGCACGGACCGGCGCCAAGGCCCCGGGCCTACTGGGGCGGCTCCTCTCGGGCGGCTTCCGGACCTCGCGCAAGGCGACCGACAAGAGTGCGTCCACCGGTCGCCGGGGGCGCGGGAAGCTGCCGCTCTAGGTCTGGGACGGCCCGCCGTTGCGGGGCTCGGCCGGCGGGCCCTCGGCATCGGCTGCGTTCGGTGCCTCGTCCTCGACGGTGGGCGCCGCGTCCGATGGGCCCTCCTCGTCCGGAGGGACCTCGCTGGGGCCCATCCGCGGCGGCTCGGAGAGCCGCTCCAGCGCGACGTCTGCCACGGAGAGCGTCTCGTCCGCCAGGTGGCGAATCTCCTCGATCAGCTGCTGGCGCTCGCCCCACAGGCGCAGCGTGTCGGCCCGTAGGCGATCGGCGTCCTCCTGGGCCTCGCGCCGGATCGCGTCGGCCTCCCGCTCCGCGCGCTGGATACGGCCCTCGGCCTGCGCCTTCGAGCGGGCGCCGACCTCGTCCGCCGCCTCGTTCGCGCGGCTCAGGATGGTGGCCGTCTGCTCGCCGACCTCGTCCAGGGCCCGCTGGACGACCGACTCCCGCAGCTGCCTGGCCTCCAGCTCGGCCACCAGCTGGGAGATTTCTTGCAGGTGCCTGTCGACGGCGGCGCGGTCGTAGCCGCGGAAGGCGACGGGGAAGTCGACGTTTCGCACCCGCTCGAGCGCGCTTCCGGCGTCCCGTCCGCCGACGCCCTGCGGCCGGGGGGCGCGGCCGGGGCGCTTCGGGCCGCCAGGCGGCGGCTGCCCGGCCGCGCGCGCTGAAGCGCGCCGCTTTGGCTGGGCCCGCGCCTTGCCGGGGCTGCCCGCGGGAGTCACCGGACCGACGCCGGACCCTCGCTCGGAGGGCTCGGGGGCCGGCGGTTTCGCGCCCGGCGGGTCGTCCGGCTGCGATTTCGGTCTGGGGGGATCCGGCATCGCCGCAAGTATGCCCAAGCGCCCGGAGGGGCGTCCTCGCTAGCGAGTCTCCATAACGTCGATTATCGAGCGTTACGGATCGGGGAACGGCTGGATCGCGACCGCCGGGTCCCCCTGGGGGCCTCCCAGCTCGTACGTGGCCCCGCCGGCGACCCGCAGCTCGAGCGGGGATCCGGCGCCGCGCTCGATTCGCAGTGTCATGTCGGCGATCGAGCAGTTGATCGCCCGGTGCTCGCCGCCGCCCGGGTCCGCGTAGAGCCAGCCGACGCAGTCCTTCGGCTCGGCGCTCACACCCCCCTTCAGCCGCAGCTTCTCGCCCGGCAGGGCGAACTCGCAGCCGCCGGCGCCCTCCCGTACCCGCACGCGCCGGCCGAGGCCGCCCAGGCGGGAGCGGCGGCCGTCGAGCGAGAGCGCGCCGTTCGCGACCCACGGCGTCAGGACGCGGCCGACTCTCAAGCGCCCGATGGCCAGGTCGAGCCACGTGTGGTCCGTCTGGCCCTCGAAGCCGAGCCCGTGGAGCCAGATCCAGCGCTCGGCGTGCTCGGTGCCCCAGTTGTGACCCACCATCCCGGGCCAGTCCTCGACCGCGATCGTCCGCCCGTCCACGCTCAGCTGCCCGTCGAAGCGTGCGGCGGGGACGGGGCTTAGCGTCTTCGTGCGGGGCAGGCGAGAGCTGTAGAGCCGCTCGTACGGCAGGTGCGTGAGCGGCGTCTCGGCGCTGCGGAAGCGGAGCCTCCAGGCGGCGTCGCAGCGCTCGGACACGGCGCTGCCGCGGGCTTCGCCCTCGCGGAAGCTGCTGTCTCCGATGCCGATCCACTCCTCCTCCCCCGTGCGAGGGTCGGGGAGCGTCACCTTCGAGGCGCGGGGGCCGTCCGCGGAGGCGTCGAACAGCGTGAACCAGAGCGACCCGAGTGCCCCCGAGCCGGGCCCCTTGTGGACCGTGTAGCGGATCCAGACCCCCAGTCGATCCGAGGGGTGCGAGGCCTTCAGGTAGAAGCTCTCGTAGGCGCCGGCGCCGGCGCCAAGGTCGGGGAAGCGCGCCTTGGTGGAGTCCATGGGCTCCCGCGCTGCGGCGATCAGCGCGACCCGGTGCGTTCGAGCAGCTCGATCTCCTCGAGCGCGCGACCCGCACCCAGGGCGACACAGGTGAGCGGGGACTCGGCCTGGGAGACCGGGACGCCGGTCTCACCTTGCAGGCGCTCGGCGAAACCCCGCAGCAACGCTCCTCCGCCCGCCAGCAGGATCCCGCGCTGCGGTATGTCGGAGGCCAGCTCGGGCGGCGTCTGCTCGAGGGCCTCCGTAACGGCGGTCACGATCTCGACGACGGTCGGCTCGAGCGCCTCCCTGACCTCGGCGCTCGTTACGTCCACCTGGCGCGGCAGGCCGGAGACCGGGTCGCGACCCCTGACCTCGGTGGTCGCGTTCGTGATGTCCGGCTCCACTCCGCCCACCTCGAGCTTCACCCGCTCGGCGGTGGTCTCGCCGATGGCCAGGCCGTGCTTGTTTCGAATCCAGCCCGTCACGGCCTCGTCGAGGTCGTAGCCCCCGGTGCGGAGCGACCGGGAGACCACGATCCCGCCAAGCGAGATCACCGCCATCTCGCTGGTACCGCCGCCCACGTCGACAACCACGTTCGCGCGAGGCTCCCCGATCGGAAGGCCCGCGCCTATGGCCGCGGCAAGCGGTTCCTCGATCAGGTGGACGGAGCGCGCGCCCGCGGCGAGGCATGCTTCGGTCAGGGCGCGCCGCTCCACATCGGTTATCCCCGACGGCGCGCACATCATGATTCGCGGGTGCGCGAACCGGTTCTGCTGGACGCGTCCCATGAACTGGCGCAGCATCTGCTCTGTCACCTCGAAGTCGGCGATCACGCCATGCCTGAGCGGCCGCACCGCCGTGATCGTCGCCGGGGTGCGGCCGATCATGCGCTGGGCCTCGTCGCCCACCGCATGGACCGTCCCGGCGACCGTGTCGAGCGCGACCACGGACGGCTCGAGCAGGGCGATCCCGCTGCCCCGCAGGAACACCAGGGTGTTGGCCGTACCGAGGTCGATCGCCAGGTCCTGCCCGCCCAGTCGAGGCAGAAAGCGGCGTCGAGCGGGCGAGCGCCGGTCCACCCCGGCGCCGCCGGCCGCGACGAGCGCTCCGGCAAGCTGCGACGAATTCCGGTCCGAGCCTCCGTCTGCGTGCTCGGATCCAGCGAGCGTGATGGGCTCGGCATGCACCTGACTCCCACGGTACCGGAGCGCTGTCGCCGACCGCGCGGCTGCTAGAACCCTCCTGTGGCCGACGATCCCGTCCTTGTCATCACCGGGGCCTCGAGCGGCATTGGGGCCGCGACGGCCAAGCGCGGCGCCGAGTTCGGCTACCGGCTGGTGCTGGCGGCCCGCCGCGAGGACAAGCTGCGCGAGCTGGTCGAGGAGCTCGGCGGCGAGGACAGGGCCAGCGCCGTCCGCTGCGACGTCACGAGCTGGGAGGACCAGCAGGCCCTCGTCGCGGCCTCGCTCGAGCGCTTCGGGCGCATGGACGCCTTCCTGGCCAACGCGGGTTTCGGCGCCAAGCGCAGCTTCCTGGAGGACTCGGTCGAGCACTGGCGCGAGATGGTGCTGACGAACGTCTACGGCGTAGCGCTCTCGATCCGCGCGTCACTCGGGCACTTCCGCGAGCAGGGCAAGGGCCACATGCTGCTGCTGAGCTCGGTGGCGGGCCGCCGGGCGATCCCGGGATCGCTCTACTCGGCCACCAAGTGGGGCGTCACCGCCATGGGCGAAAGCCTGCGCGCCGAGGTGGCCGACACCGACATCAAGGTGACGACGATCGAGCCCGGCATGGTCGACACCCCCTTCTTCGACGACCGCCCCAGCGAGGCGCTCGAGGCCGACGACATCGCCCGTGCCGTGATGTTCGCGCTGACCCAGCCGCCGCACGTCGACGTCAACGAGGTCCTGATCCGCCCGATCCACCAGGCCGGTTAGGGCCCCCCGGGCGCGGGCGCCGCGCCTGAAACTCCCGGGCCATCTCTATCCGCTCCATGATCGTCGGGTGGTCGCCCGCGATCAGGCGCCACCAGCCGGGGGGGTCGGGTTGCTCGAGCGCCTTCTTCGCGAAGCCCTGGAACAGGACGCGCGCCCCGGTCGGGTCACGCGTCGCACGCAGGGCCGACCAGTCGGCTTCGGCCTCCATCCGGCGCGTGACGGCGGTCGTGAGCGGCGAGGTCACGAGCTGCAGGAGGATCAGCACGAGGACCGCGAGCGGCACGGCCGTGGGCACCCTCATCCCGCCCACCCGCGCGGTGGCGAGCGCGATCAGGAACGCGAGCGGGAAGGCCGTCAGGGCGCTCCAGCCGACCTGCTTCCAGAGATGGCCATGGGCGTGGTGGCCCAGCTCGTGCGCCAGGACGGTGCGAATCTGGCGCGGGCCGAAGCCGTCGTTCAGGAGGGTGTCCCAGAGGACCACCCGGCGGCTCCCGCCGAGCCCGACGGCCTCGGCGTTCGGCAGGTCCGTGAACTTGTGGACGTCCTCGACGTCGACGGGGATCGGCGGCAGCCGCTCGGTCCGCGCCAGCTGCCGGGCCTCGGCGGTCAGCCGCGGGTCGCGCAGGCGGTGGACGTCGGGGATCAGGTACGGCTGGACCCAGGTGAAAAGCAGGCCGAGGGCGACGAACACGGGCGCCCCGGCGAGCCACCAGCGGTTGCCGAGCGGGCGCGCCAGCCCCATCACGATCGCGATCGCGACGCAGACGAACAGGAACACGCTTCCGAGCGACAGCCAGCTGTCCACGACCGACTCGACGACGCCCGCTTTCGAGACGCCGTAGTGGTGCTCCCACCACACACCCGCGACCTCGAACGGGAGCTGGGCGAGCCAGACGACGCCGAACGCCAGCATCCCGAGCAGGAGCCCGGTCCCGATCGGGCCGGCCGCCGACTCGCGGACGAGCGCCCGGCCACGAACCGAGTAGACGAGCAGCGCCAGGACGAGCGCCGCCTGGGAGAGCAGGAAGTCGATCCGCTCGAAGCGCTCGAACGTCCGCGTGCGGTCGAGCTCGGCATGGCTGAAGTAGTTGCTCGCCGACAGGTCCGGCAGCCGCAGGTCGCCGGGCACCGACGTCCGCCATAGCCGACTGGCAAGCCAGACCCACGCGCCCGCGGCGACCAGGGCCGCGACGGCCCAGGCCCACCGCCGCGCGCGCCTGCTCACGGCGGGACGGGCTCGGATCGCGCGGGCGAGCCCTCGGGCGCCGGCTCGACGCCCGCTGTGGGCGTGGGCGGCAGGCCCGCGGGCGGCCCCGGCGGCGCATCCAGCCCGGGGCTCGCGTGCGGATAGCGGTCGGTCAGCAGGTAGAGGTAGCCATAGGTCTGCGCGGTGTAGCGGAGCGCGTAGGCGCCGGCGTCGCGCAGGCCCTTGGGCATGCCCCCGGTGAAGAGGGCCACGAACCATCCGAACAACCCGGCGATCGTGAGGAGGTAGTTGAGGGCGCCGGCCACCAGCAGGGCCGGAAGCGCCAGCAGGAAGCGGAAGCCCGTGCGCCAGCGATTCTGGCGCTCGCCCGGGGCGATCTCCACGTCGACCGGATAGCTCCCGGGCTTGCCCACGAAGCCGGGGAACGGGTTCGCGGTCAGCCAGAAGAAGGCGTACACGTGGATCGAGTAGCGCAGGAAGGCCGACAGGAAGCGCCGCAGCGGCGCGGGCGAGCGCCCCGTCGCGAGGGTGGCGAACCAGTTCGCGACCCCTGCGAGCAGCGCCAGGATGCTCCACAGCTGCAGCCAGACGAGGTGCGGCACCACCAGCGCGAACCTGAAGAAGACGAGCAGCCGCGAGCGCCTGAGGTCGTCCTCGACGCTCAAGACGATCGGATGGTCCTGGGCGACGCTCGGGATGGGCGGGTCCGTGGGGCTGGCGCCCGGGTAGCGGTCGGTCAGCACGAACATGTAGCCGCCGAACTCGGCGGAGTACCGGAGGCTGTAGACGGCGGCGTCGCGCAGCCCCCGCGGCGCGCGGCCCGTGAAGAGAGCGGCGAACCAGCCGAGGAAGGCGCTGACCGGCGCAAGGCCCATGCGGAAGCCCCCCACGCTCGAGAGGATGGCCAGCAGCATGAACGCCGGCAGGAGCAGGATCGCCCTGAACCCCACCTTCCAGCGGTTCTGGCGCTCCGGTGGGTCGATCTCCAGGTCCACGGGGTAGGTGCCCGGCTGCCCGAGGAAGGCCGGATACGGGTTCGCCGCGAGGAGCAGGTATGCCCGCACGTGGATGGAGTAGCGCAGGTACGCCCCGAGGAAGCGGTGCAGGCCGTCCGGCGACTTCGCCACGAAGAGGGTGGCGAACCAGTTAACGATCACCGCGAGGTAGGCCGCCGTCCCCCACATCGAGATCCACACGAGGTGCGGGATCGCAAGCAGCAGGCGGAAGAAGACCGTGAGCCGCGAGCGGACCAGGTCGTCGTGGAGTGTCAGGCGAATCGGACTCTCGGCCATGGTCGGCTCCTCCCCTGCGCGAGTGGACGGCGGCACCCTATTGGCTGCCACAGATGCGAACGCGGCCGGGCCGGGGCGTACCTTTGAGCGGGCGTGAAGATCGGCCACGTGGACATGGATGCCTTCTACGTGAGCGTGGAGCTGCAGCGCCGGCCCGAGCTCGCCGGGAAGCCGGTCGTGGTGGCCGGAAGCGGTCCGCGCGCGGTCGTCACCACCGCCAGCTACGAGGCGCGCCGCTACGGGATCTTCTCCGCCACCCCCGCCGAGCGCGCCCGCCGGCTGTGCCCCGACGCGGTGTTCGTCCAGCCGGACTTCCAGCTCTACCGCGCGCGCTCGAGCGAGCTGATGGCCGTCCTGCGCGAGCAGGTGGAGCGGGTCGAGGTCGTGGGCCTGGACGAGGCCTACCTCGACCTCAGCGCGTTCGAGCGCCACCGGGCCGCGGCCCGCCGCGTCAAGGCGGCGATCGTCCAGGCGACCGGGCTCGGGTGCTCGATCGGCGTCGGGCCGAGCAAGCTGGTGGCGAAGGTCGCCTCCGACGCCGACAAGCCGGACGGCTTCCTGGAGCTCACGCGCGACGGCGCCCGGCAGCGCTTCGCCGGGGCCTCCCCCGCCCTGATCCCCGGCATCGGCCCCAAGACCGTGGCACGCCTCGAGCGCCACGGAGTGAAGACGCTGGGGGCGCTCGGCGGCCTTCCCGACGCGCGCCTGTCTGAATGGTTCGGCGCCCGCCTCGGGCCGCACCTGGGCGCCCTCGCCCGCTTCGAGGACGAGCGGCCGCTCGAGACGGTGCGTGTCGCGAAGTCCGAGTCGCGGGAGACCACGTTCGACGCGGACCTGCGCGGACTCGGGGCGCTCGAGCCCGTCCTCGGGCGGCTCGCCGACGAGCTCTGCCGAACGCTCGCCAGGGAGGAGCGCCGCGGCCGCACCGTGGGGATCAAGCTCCGTTACGACGACTTCACCACAGTCACCCGCGCCCGCACCATCGACCGCCCCGTGAACGATCTCGCCAGCGTCCTCGGCGTGGCGGGCGAGCTGCTGCGCGAGCTCAGGCCCGAGCGCCCGGTCCGGCTGCTGGGCGTGCGGGTGGCCGGGCTCGACCAGGATTCCGAACGAGCCCCCCGCCCCCCGCGCGACCAGCTCGCCCTGTCCCTCTAAGGCTCCGGCCGCACCGTGCCGTTGCGGTACGGTGCGCGTCGAACAGCCCGGAGGAGAGACAGCCGTGTACGGAGATCGTCTCAGTGCCCTGGACACGTCGTTCCTGCACCTCGAGGACGCCTCGTCGCACATGCACGTGGCCTCGATCGCGATCTTCGACGGCGACCCACCCCCTTACGAGGAGTTGCTGGCCGACATCGAGCGGCGGCTCCACCTGGTCCCCCGCTACCGCCAGCGGCTTGCGACCGTCCCATTCGGCCAGGGCCGCCCGGTCTGGGTCGATGACCCCAGCCTGAACCTCCGCTACCACGTTCGCTCGACCGCGCTGGCGCCCCCCGGGTCGGAGGAGCAGCTCAAGGCGCTGGCCGGGAGGGTGTTCAGCCAGCGGCTCGACAGGGACAAGCCGCTCTGGGAGATCTGGCTCGCGGAGGGCCTTGAGGGCGATCGCTTCGCCCTGCTTTCGAAGACCCACCACGCGCTCGTCGACGGCGTCTCGGGGGTGGACATCGTCACGATCCTGTTCGACGCCTCGCCCGAGCCGGCGGCCCCGCCGGACCCCGGCGAGCCGTGGGTCCCGAGGCCCCTCCCCTCCGGCGCCCAGCTGCTCGGCGAAGCGCTCCTCGAGCGGGCCACGGTGCCCGGCGAAGCGGTCCGCACCGCGCGCGCCGTCCTGCGGGCGCCGCGCCGGGCCGTCGGCACCCTGCGAGGCGCGGCGGCGGGGATCGGGGCGATGGCGGGCACGGGCCTCCGGTCAGCGCGGCGCACCCCCTACAACGCGGCGATCGGCTCGCACCGGCGCTTCACGTGGGTCAGGACGAACCTCGCCGACGTCAAGTCGATCAAGAACGAGCTCGGCGGCACGGTTAACGACGTGGTGCTGTCGACCGTGGCCGGCGCGCTCGGGCGGCATCTCCGTCGCCGCGGCGAGGAGACCGACGGCCTCGAGCTCAGGGCGATGGTCCCGGTCAGCGTCCGGACGGACCTCGAGCGCGGGGCGCTCGGCAACCGCGTCGCGGCGATGATGGCGCCCCTGCCCGTCTGGTGCCAGGAGCCGGTCGCGCGTCTCGAGCTGGTCAAGGAGCGGATGAACCAGCTGAAGGCGGGCAGCCAGGCCGTCGGCGCCGAGGTCCTCACCCAGATCGGGGGCTTCGCGCCCCCCACGATCCTCGGGCAGGCGGCGCGGCTGATGACGCGCCGGCTCGTCTTCAACCTGGTCGTGACCAACGTGCCCGGGCCCCAGTTCCCGCTCTACCTCCAGGGACGCGAGATGCTCGATCCGATGCCGATGGTGCCTCTGGCCGCAAACCAGGGCCTCGGCATCGCCCTGATGAGCTACAACGGGCGCATCAACTTCGGGCTGGTCGGCGACTACGACCTGCTCTGGGACCTGGACGACCTGGCGAGGGACCTGCGCGAGTCCCTCGCGGAGCTGGCCGCCGAGGCCGGCGTCAGGCTCAGCGAGCCCGCGGAGTCGAAGCCCGGGAAGCGCGCCCAGGCCCGCCCGGAGCCGCAGCGTCCGTGAAGGACAAGGTGGTCCGGAGTGCCCGTGAGCTCGGGCTGGAAGTCGACGTGCGCAAGCTCGAATCGTCTACCCGCACGGTCGGCGATGCCGCGCGGGCGATCGGCTGCGAGGAGGAGGAGATAGCCAAGTCGATCGTCTTCGTCTGCGACGGAGAGCCCGTCGTCTGCGTGGCCTCCGGCGCCCACCGGATCGATCCGGACAAGCTGGCCGAGGTGAACGACTGCGCCGAGGTCCGCCAGGCGGGGGCCGACGAGGTGCGTGCGGCGACGGGCTTCCCGGTAGGCGGCGTCCCGCCGGTCGGCCACGGCCTCCCGGTCGTCGTGGACCGGGAGCTGCTTCGCCACGAGCGCGTGTGGGCGGCCGCCGGCGACCCGCACAGCCTCTTCCGCGTCGATCCGCGCGAGCTCGTGGATTGCCTCTCGGCGACTGTTGCCGAGCTCGGAAGCGGTTCCTGACGCCGCACGACTGGCCACGCGTACAAGCGGGGCGCCCGAAATCCTGTACGGGGGGCGAATGACGCCCGGAGGCGGCGGTCCCAGGATGGGCGCCGGAACCTCGACGAGGAAGGACCGCCCTTGCAACCGACGCTGAAGGACGCCATCCCGGCGATCGAGACCACCTGGGTGGTCGTGGCCGCCGTGCTCGTGATGCTGATGCAGCTCGGCTTCATGTTCCTCGAGATCGGCTTCTCGCGGATGAAGAACGCCGGCACCGTCGTCCCGAAGATCCTGGCGAACTTCTCGATCGCCGCGCTCTGCTACTGGGCGGTCGGCTTCGCGCTGGCGTTCGGCGGCGCCAGCTGGTTCGCCGGCACGCACGGCACCTTCCTCGGTACGACCAACCCGGACCTCTTCCCTGCGATGAGCGCTTCGGCCGCGGTCGTGCCGGCCAAGTTCTTCTTCCAGTTCGTCTTCTGCGCGGTCTCGCTCGCGATCGTCTGGGGCACCACGCTCGAGCGGATCAAGTTCGGCGCCTACCTGATCTACGCCGTGCTCTTCAGCGCGGTGATCTACCCGATCGTCAGCCACTGGATCTTCGGCGGCGGCTGGCTCCAGGCGAACTTCGGGATGCAGGACTTCGCCGGCTCGACGGTGGTCCACCTGATCGGCGCCACCGGCGCTTTCGCCGCGCTGCTGCTGCTGGGCCCACGCCAGGGCAAGTACGGGCCCGACGGCAAGCCGAACGTGATCCCGGGTCACTCGATGCCGCTCGTCGGGCTCGCCGTGCTCATCCTCTGGTTCGGCTGGTTCGGCTTCAACGCCGGCTCCACGCTGGGCGCGATCGGCGGGCGGTTCGCGGAGGTGGCGGTTGTGACCAACCTGGCCGCCGCCGCGGGCGTGATCGGCGCGATGGGAACGATCTGGCTCGTCACCCGCTCGTTCGACATCGGCATGACGGGCAACGGCGCGATCGCGGCCCTGGTCGCGATCACGGCTCCGTCAGGCTACGTCGAGTTCTGGGCCGCGCCGATCATCGGCCTGCTCGCGGGCATCATCGTCGTCGTCTCCGTGATCCTGATCGACAGGGTGCTCGACGACCCGGTTGGGGCCCTGTCCGCCCACGGCATCGCGGGAATCTTCGGCACGCTCTCGTGCGGCCTGTTCACGTCCCCGCGGCTTGCGAAGCTGAACGCCATCGGCGACCCGGGGCTCTTCTACAGCGGCTCGGCGCACCAGCTCCTGGTCCAGGGCCTGGGCGTGGCCGCTGCATTCGCGTCGGTGTTCGCGATCTCGTTCGTCGTCTTCTTCGTCATCAAGGCGACCTACGGCCTGCGGGTGCGGCCGGAGGAGGAGCGCTACGGGCTCGACATCGTCGAGCACGGCATGTGGGGCTATCCCGAGCAGTTCATGCCGGTGCCGGGGTCCGAGTATCACCAGCCGGCCCCGCCGGCGGGCCGCCCGACCCCGAGACCGGTGCCGATCGGCCTCTCGACTACCACCCAGGAGGGCTAGGAGCTCCATGAAAAAGGTCGAAGCGATCATCAGGAACGACCGCCTGCAGCCGGTGCAGGACGCCCTCGACGAGCTCGGGATCAGCGGCCTCACCGTGAGCGAGGTCATGGGCTGCGGTCGCCAAAAGGGCTACACCGAGCAGTACCGCGGCTCGCGGGCCAACATCTCGCTGCTGCCCAAGCTCAAGGTCGAGTCGGTCGTGCCGTCCGAGGTGGTCGACAAGACGGTCGACGCGATCGTTGGCGCGGCCTACACCGGGGAGACCGGCGACGGGCGCGTGTTCGTCTACCCCGTCGAGCAGTCGGTGCGCATCCGCACCGGCGAGCGCGGCGAGGAAACGGTGAGCCACAAGGCGCCGGTCGGCTGGGGGTACTAGCGGCTTGGGTCTCTGGAGCTGGTTCACGAGCGTGCTTGCCGACAAAGGCGAGGACGAGCCGATCCCGATCGACCTGGAGCGAGTCGGCGAGGACCGCTACGCCTTCCGGCTGGGCCTCCGTGCGGGCTTCGGGGGCCAGGAGACCGCCCGCATCCCCGTCGAGCGCCGGCCGAACGACGCCCCCCACCCCATCCTCAAGGAGATCCACTTCTGCGAGGTCGCGGGACAGACGCTCGAGGCCGCGAACGTGCACGCCCTGAAGGCCAAGGTTGGGCGTCTGCTCGAGACGATCGCTCCCGGGCGGGCGCTGCCGCTGTGCTACTTCCGGGTCCCGGCCATGGACTACGAGCTGCCCGTGTACGAGACGACGGGCGGCCAGCTCACCTCGCCCATCATCGGCGGCTCGAACCTGAAGGCTCCGGATCTGGCGGGCATCCGGAGGGTCGTGTGCCGCTACCTGCAGTCCGCCGGCTATGTGCACGACAGCGAGGAGGTCATCGTGGGTGTCGTCCGCCCGCGTGACCTGAGCCGGGTCCCCCCCGCGGGGGTGTTCCGCTCGCACACCGACCCCGACCTCTGGGTCCCCTCGGTCGACGGCCGCTCGGACGAGGGCCCCGTCATCGGCGTCGTGGGCCACGCCGCGCAGCTGCGGCGCAACGAGCGCCGGCGTCTCCGGCGATCTGCCGTCGGTGTCGGCACGACCGGCGCCGACGCCGCGCCCGCCGCGCCCGACGCCATCGCGCTGCTGCGCTTCCTGCGCAGCGAGCTCGGGCGGGCGCGCTCGGCCGGCGCCGAGGGCCTCTACGCGACCGACGTCCGCCCGGAGATCTGGGCGGCCGCCGAGGGACGTACCGAGGACGCAGGCACGCGCCTGATCGCCTACCTGAGCGACGAGCAGGCCACGCGTCTCGAGCTCGCGGTGCGCCGCACGGGCGCGGGCGACGTCGCGGTCGCCCTCGAGGACCGCTGCATCAACGTCTTCCTGGCGGCGGACGAGGACGCCCTCGCCCGGCAGGTCGGCCGGCACCTGGCCGGTACGGACTTCCTCCGCTTCGCGGAGGAGGTGGAGATTCACCACGCCGAGGCGCCGCGCGCGGAGAGCCTCGGCGTGGAGTCGATCAGAACCGACGGGCGGCAAGGCGCCGCCCTCACGACCGAGGAGGTCAAAGCGGCATGGCAGTAGCGCTCATCGTCGCCGGCTCCGTGATAGCCGGCCTGCTCCTGATCGCATTCGCGGTCTGGGCCCACCAGTTCACGAAGGTCGGCCCCAACGAGGTGCTGATCATCTCCGGTCGTCGCAGGAAGGAGCGCGGCTACCGCATCGTCCGGGGCGGCGGCACATACGTGCGTCCCTTCCGGGAGCGGGTGCAGCGCCTGTCGCTCGAGTTGATGCAGTTCGACGTCCGCACCGCCGAGACGTACTCCATGCACGGCGTTTCGGTCCAGGTGGACGGTGTCTGCATGATCAAGATCGACGGCTCGGACGAGGGCATCGAGCGCGCGGCCGAGCAGTTTCTCTCACGCGGCCGCGAGGACATCGTGCGCACCGCCATGCAGGCCGTGGAGGGCCACATGCGCACCGCGGTGGGCTCGCTCTCGATCGAGGACATCTACCGCGAGCGCCAGCGCCTGGTGAAGGCGGTCCGCGAGCTGACCGAGCCGGACCTTCACCGCATGGGACTCGAGATCGTCTCGCTGACGGTCCGCAACGTCACCGACAAGCAGGGTTACCTGGAGGCGCTCGGCCGGCCGCGCACGGCGCAGGTCAAGCGCGACGCCATCCGCGGCGAGGCCGAGGCCGAGCGCGAGGCCAAGGCCGCCCGCTACGAGGCCGACCTGGCGATCGAGCAGTCGCGGCGTGACTACGAGATCGAGAAGTCGCGCTTCAAGTCCGAGGGCATGCGGGCCTCGGCGGAGGCGGACCAGTCCTACGACCTGCAGAAGGCCATCACGCGCCAGCAGGTGCGCGCCGAGGAGCTCGGCGTGGAGATCGTCGAGCGCCAGAAGACGATCGAGCTCATGCAGGCTGAGGTCGAGCGCCGCAAGCGTGAGCTGTCCGCGGAGATCGTCGAGCCCGCCCTGGCCCGTGCCAGGGAGCTCGTGGAGGTGGCCGAGGCAGAGCGCGAGCGCCTGGCCGCGCTCGGTACCGGCGAGGCAGACGCGCTGCGGGCCCGCGGGCTCGCGGAGGCCGAGTCGATGGCGGCCAAGGCCGAGAGCTGGAAGGGCTACAACGAGGCCGCGATCACGGACCGCGTGCTCGAGATCCTGCCGGAGCTCGCGGCGGCGGTCTCCGCGCCGCTCGCCAAGACCGACAAGATCGTGATGATCGGCGGCTCCAACGGCTCCTCCCCCGGCGCCTCGAGGATCACCGGCGACGTGACCCAGGTGATGGCCGAGCTGCCCGCCGTCGTCGAGGCGTTGACCGGGAAGAAGTTCGAGGACCTGGCGTCGAAGATCCCCGGCGTCGGCAACAGCGATCCGCCCGCAGACGCGGACGGCGACGCCGAGGAGATCCGATGACGCCGCTGACGATCGAGCGCTACGTCAGCGGGCGCGAGGTCGAGGCCAAGGACGTCCTCGCCCTCGCGCAGGAACACGGGGTCAGGATGGTGGACTTCAAGTTCACCGACCTGCCCGGCACCTGGCAGCACCTGGGCCTGTCGATCCACGCGCTCGACGAGGACGCCTTCGTCGAGGGGCTCGGCTTCGACGGCTCCTCGATCCGCGGCTTCCAGGAGATCGCGGAGTCGGACATGGTCCTGCTCCCCGATCCCTCGAGCGCGCTGGTCGATCCGTTCCACGAGCAGAAGACGCTGTCGATCGTCTGCAACGTGATCGACCCGATCACGCGCGAGCCCTACTCGCGCGACCCGCGCTACGTGGCCCGCAAGGCCGAGCGCCACCTGATCGAGACCGGCATCGCGGACACCTGCTTCATGGGGCCCGAGGCCGAGTTCTACGTCTTCGAGCACGTGGCCTTCGACCAGCGCCCGAACACGGCCTTCTACGAGGTCGACTCGGACGAGGGTTACTGGAACCGCGGCAAGGGCTTCGGCGCGGAGCGCAACGGCCAGCCCAATCTCGGTCACAAGCTGCGCTCACAGCAGGGCTACTTCCCGTCGGCGCCGGGCGACACCCATGGCGACCTGCGGGCCCGGATGGTCACGACGCTCGAGTCGATGGGGCTGCGCTGCGAGTTCCATCACCACGAGGTGGGCTCGCCGGGCCAGGCAGAGATCAACGTGCGCTTCCAGACGCTCCTGCGAATGGCCGACCAGCTGCAGCTGCAGAAGTACGTGGTCAAGAACGTGGCCGCGCAGGCGGGCAAGTCGGCGACCTTCATGCCGAAGCCCGTCTTCGAGGAGAACGGCTCCGGCATGCACGTGCACCAGTCGCTCTCCAAGGGCGGCGAGAACGTGATGTACGACTTCGACGGCTATGCGCAGCTGTCGCGGGAGGCGCTCAACTACATCGGCGGCATCCTGGCCCACGGCAGGGCGCTGATGGCCTTCTGCGCGCCGACCACGAACTCGTACCGCCGGCTGGTGCCGGGCTACGAGGCCCCGGTCAACCTCGTCTACTCGCAGCGAAACCGCTCGGCGGCGTGCCGCATCCCGGTCTACTCGGCCTCCCCGAAGGCCAAGCGCGTGGAGTTCCGCCCGCCGGACCCGAGCTGCAACCCCTACCTGGCGTTCTCGGCGCTCCTGATGGCCGGGCTCGACGGGGTGCAGAACCGGATCGACCCGGGGCGCCCGGTGGACCACGACCTGTTCGAGATGTCGAGCGAGGAGCTGGCCCGGATCCCGCACGTCCCCCACTCGCTGGACGACGCGCTCGATGCACTAGAGGCCGACCACGAGTTCCTGCTCAAGGGCGGGGTCTTCACCGAGGACCTGATCCGCACGTGGATCGAGTACAAGCGCGCCGAGGAGGCCGACCAGGTGCGGTTGAGGCCACACCCCTGGGAGTTCGCGCTCTACTACGACGCCTAGCGGCCGTCCGGACCGATCGCGGGCAAGCGTCCCAACTAGGGGTGCCGCTGCGACCGCTCGTTGGGACACTTCCGAGGAATCGCCTCGCGCGAAGCCGCCCGCCCGGCGCTGCGACAATTGAGGCATGGCAGCCAACCCGCTGCGTGTCGCGCTGGCCCAGATCGACCCGACGGTCGGTGACATAGCGGGCAACGCACGCAAGGTCTCGGAGTACACCGCCCGGGCGCGCGAGGCCGAGGCGCAGCTCGTGGTCTTCCCGGAGCTGTGCCTGACCGGCTACCCGCCGGAGGACCTGCTGCTGAAGACGGACTTCCTCGACGCGGCCCGCGCGGCACTGGAGGAGCTGGCCGCGCAGACCCGCGGCATCGTCGCGCTCGTAGGCTTTCCCGAGCGCTCGGACGACGTCTACAACGCGGCCGCGGTCCTGGCCGACGGCCGCCTGGCCGCGGTCTACCGCAAGGTGCACCTGCCGAACTACGGCGTCTTCGACGAGCAGCGCTACTTCCAGGCCGGCAGCGGGCCGGCGCTGATCGAGATCGGCGGCCTGCCGCTCGGAATCACGATCTGCGAGGACATCTGGGAGCCCGGGCCGCCCGCGACCTCGGAGGCGCTCGCCGGCGCTCAGCTGATAGTCAACCTCTCGGCCTCCCCGTACCACGCGGGCAAGGGGCTGGAGCGCGAGCGCATGCTCGTGCAGCGCGCCCGGGACAACCTGGCGGGCGTGCTCTTCTGCAACGCCGTCGGCGGCCAGGACGAGCTGGTCTTCGACGGTCACAGCCTCGCCATCGACCAGGACGGCGAGGTCCTGGCCAGGGCGCCGCAGTTCGAGGAGTCGCTTACGCTCTGCACACTCGATCCCGGCGCCGTCGCGGCGGCCCGGCTGCGCGACCCACGCCACCGCAGCGCAACCAGGCGCGAGGGCGAAGGCGTGCCCACGCTGGCCATGATCGAGTGGAGCGCGGATGACGCCGGCGAGGTGGGTGGCCAGATCGCGGAGCTGCTCGGGCCCGAGGCCGAGGTCTATGCGGCCCTGCGCCTGGGCGTGCGCGACTACGTCGAGAAGAACGGCTTCGAGCGGGTCGTGCTCGCCCTCTCCGGCGGTATCGACTCGGCGCTGACCGCGCTCGTTGCCGCGGATGCCCTCGGCCCGGAGCGCGTGACCTGCGTCTCGATGCCGTCGCCCTACTCGTCCGAAGGCACCCGCGCGGACGCCCGCGCGATCGCGGAGAACCTGGGCGCGGACTTCCTGGAGCTCTCGATCGAGGAGGCCATGCACGCCTACGACGCGCTGCTCGAGCCGGCCTTCGCGGACCGCGAGCCCGACATCGCCGAGGAGAACGTGCAGGCCCGTATCCGCGGCAACGTGGTGATGGCGCTGTCGAACAAGTTCGGCTGGCTCGTGCTGACGACCGGCAACAAGTCGGAGCTGTCGGTCGGCTACGCGACGCTCTACGGGGACATGGCCGGCGGCTTCGCGGTGCTGAAGGACGTCTTCAAGGGCTGGGTCTACCGGCTGGTGCGCTGGCGCAACGCCGACGCCGGGCGCGAGCTCGTGCCGGCCAGCGTCCTGGAGCGGCCGCCGTCGGCCGAGCTCCGCTACGAGCAACGCGACGACGAGTCGCTTCCCCCCTACGAGCTCCTGGACCGCATCCTCGCCGGCTACGTGGAGCAGGACCTGGACGCCGCGGAGCTGGTCGCCCAGGGCCTCACCGTGGAGGACGTGGAACGCGTCATCCGGATGGTCGACCGGGCCGAGTACAAGCGCCGCCAGGCGCCGCCCGGAATCCGCATCTCCACCAAGGCGTTCGGCCGGGACCGCCGACTGCCCATCACCAACCGCTACGAGAGCCGCAGCGAGCGCCCGCAGCCGCGGCTCAGGGCGCTTGGCTCGTAGGAGCCGGCCGGACCGCCATCGTCACCCTCGTTACGGCGCACAGGCGTCCCTGATCGTCGGTGAAGTCGACGTCCCAGACCCATGAGGTGCGCCCGCGGTGGCGCCGGCGCGCGTCGGCGGTGATCGTGCCTGACGAGACCGGCCGCAGGAAGCTCGTCTGGTTGCCCTGTCCCATCGCGAGCATGCCGTCGTCGTGCACCGCGGCGGCGGTCGCGACGGAGACGACCCACTCGGCCAGCGCGGCATACGCGCCGCCGTGCACGATCCCGTAGGCCTGCCGCACCCGGTCCTCCACCGGGAAGCGCCCGCGCGCCCGCTCGTCGCCCCATTCCAACAGCTCGAAACCGAGTGCAGCGTCGAGAGTCCGCTCCGGCACCTCGCGTGGGAGCGGCGGTTCCGTCATTCGGGGCAGGCTATCGTTCGCCGCGCGTGGCCACTTTCGACCAGCTGTCGGCGCCGCAGCGGGCGATCATCGAGCTCGTCCTGCAGCGCGGCAAGACGTATGACGAGCTCTCCGGGATGCTGGGCATGCCGGAGGCGCGCGTCCGCGAGCTCGCCCGCGACGCGCTCGTCAAGCTCGCCCCGGTCAGCGCCAGGCAGGTGGACGAGGAGTGGCAGGGGCAGCTCGCGGACTACATCCTCGGCCAGCAGGCAGGACCCGAATCCACCGCCACCCGCGGGCACCTGCGCAGGTCGGAATCGGCTCGCAGCTGGGCGCGCTCCCTGCTCGACTCGCTGGAGACGCTCTACGAAGACGGCGCTGAGCCGTCCATACCCGACGCCGAGCGCGGCCGGCGCGAGCGCCCCGCCCGCCCGGCTCGCGAGAAGCCGGTCAAGCCACGCCGGGAGCGCCCGGAGGGAGAGCGGCGTTTCGGGCGCCGCGCCCTGCTGGCTGCGGCGGGAATCCTGGCCGCCCTCGCGCTGGTGGCCGTGCTCGTCTGGCCCGTGGGCGTGCTGACCGGGGACAACGGCAAGGACACCAAGAACGCCTCCGCCGGCGGCAGCCCGAACGTCGCCGCCTGCCCATCGAGGTCCACCCCCGCCCGTTCCGGACCCGCGGGCCTCGCGCTGATCGCCGAGCGCTCGGGCCGCAAGCAGGTGATCGTGCAGGCCGGCAGGCTCCCGCCGAACCGGCTCAAGGGCAAGCGCCCGCAGGACGCGTACGAGGTCTGGCTCTACAACAGCCCGAGCGACGCCCGCGCCATCGGAGCGCAGGTGACCGACAGGAAGGGCAACTATCAGGGCGCAGGCGCCCTGCCGGCCAACTACAGGCGCTACGCCTGCGTCGACCTCTCACTGGAGCCGCTCGACAGCAACCAGGCACACTCGGGACAGTCGGTGCTGAGGGGCCGCCTCCTGCCGGTGAAGGAGCCCTCTCCGAGCGCCGCCAGCAAGGGTGCCCTGCTCGGCCGGATCATCCTGACGCCTCCGCCGCGCTAGCCCGGGCTCACGGAAGCAGCTTGCCGGGATTCATGATCCCGGCCGGGTCCAGCCGCTCCTTGGCGCTTCGAAGCACCTCCAGGCCCAGCGGTCCGACTTCGCCGTCGAGCCAGGGAAGGTGGTCGCGACCGACCGCGTGATGGTGCGTGATCGTGCCGCCCGCGGCGACGATCGCCTGGCTGGCGGCCTGCTTGGCCGCGTGCCACTGCTCGAGCTCGGCCCCGGCCTCCTGCCGGGCCATGAAGGTGAAGTAGAGCGATGCGCCCGAGCGGTAGAGATGGGAGACGTGGCACATCACCCGCGGAGGCGTGCCGCGCTGCTCGAGCGCGTCGCGCAGCGCCCGACTGATGGCGGCGTAGAGGCCCGGCAGGCGCCGCCAGTCGCCGGCCGTCTCGAGCGTGTCCACGAGCACCCCGCGGCCGAGCAGCTCGTCCCGGAGATAGGGCGCCGCATACCGCCCTCGGGCCCAGGCCTCGCCGGGGCGGCGGCCGAGCGAGAGGCCCCCGCCCGCCCGAAGCAGCGCCGCCGCTCGCAGGCGGCGGCGCGCCACCTGCTCCGCCTCTCCCTCGAAGCCGAGCACCGCCAGGCAGCCTCGCTCGTGACCCCGCAGGCGCAGGTAGGCGCCGCCGACCCTGCGCGTCGTGCCGCCCCCGTCGGTCATGGCCAGGGACAGCCGCGTTTCCTCCTCGTCCGAGAGGCGGGCCACGTCGGGTGCGGAGTCCGCCTGCGCCATCACCCGGAGCGCGTCCATCCCCTCCTCGAAGGAGCGGAAGGACCAGCCCTCGTAGCGGCGCTCCTCCGGGCTCGGACGCACGCGGAGGGTGCCCTCGGTGATGACCCCCAGGACCCCCTCGGACCCGACGATCAGCTCGCGCAGCGAGGGCCCTGCCGCCGAGGCCGGAAACGGCCGGGTGGCCAGCTCCCCCGCCGGCGCGACGCAGCGCACCCCTTCGACGAGCTCGTCGATGCGCCCGTAGCCGGTCGACGCCTGGCCGGCCGAGCGGGTGGCGAGCCAGCCGCCGACGGTCGAGTGCTCGAAGGACTGCGGGAAGTGCCCGATGGTCAGTCCCTCCCCCGCGAGCGCCGCCTCGGCCGCGGGCCCGAGCAGCCCCGCCTGGAGCGTGGCCGTCAGAGAGACCCGGTCGACCTCGAGCACGCCATCGAGCCGCCCGAGGTCCAGCGACACCGCGGCCGCGAAGCCGTCCCGGAGCGGCTCGACGCCGCCCACCACGCTCGTGCCGCCGCCGAACGGGACCACCGCGACGCGCGCCTCCGTGCAGGCGGCCAGCACCTGTCCGACCTCCTCCGCCGAGCCCGGAAAGACGACTGCGTCAGGCGCGTTCGAGGCGTCGCCGGAGCGAAGCCGGACGAGGTCCGGGTAGCTCCGTCCCGCCGCATGGCGGACGCGCGTGACTCGATCGTCGCGCACGTGCTCGGGGCCCACGGCCCCCTCCAGGCGCGTCCGAACAGCGGCCGGCAGAGCGGCGTCGGGCATGCGCACATCCTCGAGTGCCACGGGCGGGCTGTCGCCGTCGGCTCCGAGCTCGTCGCGAAGGAGCTGAAGGGCAGCCGCAGGGAGCGAGGGCGCCCGCTCGTCGTCCCCCCAGCCCCACCAGCGCATGCTCAAGCCGCGCCGCCCGTAAGCAGCGAGTCCAGGCCCTGGAGCGCCTCCTCCGCCTGCCGCGCGGTGGCCCTGCGCAGCTGGATGAAGCCGAGCCGGGCCCAACCACGGGGGCGGTGGCGGATGCTGATCGCCACGGCCGTCGAATCGCCCGCCTCCGGCTCGAGCTCCACGGTCCTGAAGGACTCCGCGAGCAGGCGCTCGAAGGGCGACTCCGCCACCTCCTGGCGCCACACACGCCGCCGGGGGGGCTCGGATTCGACGAGCGTGAAGTCGGCGCGCACGACCTTGCCCCTCGGCGACGCGAGGACCTCTGTCCAGGCATCGGGCTCCGCCTCCTCGACGCGAGTCACGAGCGGCCACCAACCCGGGAGCCGCCACGGATCGTTCACCACGTCCCACACCGCCTCCAGCGGGGCCTGCACGCTCCTGCGGCGGGTGACGGTGGGCACGGGCTCAGGCCTGGTCGTACACGACCAGGCTCTCGACGTCATACCCGCCCAGCTGCTCGCGGCCGGCCAGGAACGCAAGCTCGACCACGAAGGCGCACCCCGCGACGACACCCCCCGCCTGCTCCACGAGGCCGCACAGCGCACCGGCTGTCCCTCCGGTCGCGAGCAGGTCGTCGTGCACGAGCACGCGGGCGCCGTCGCCCACCGCGTCGCTGTGGACCTCCAGCGCGTCGATCCCGTACTCCAGCTGGTACTCGACGGAGGAGGTCCGGCGCGGCAACTTCCCGGGCTTGCGGGCCAGCACGAAGCCGCTGCCCGTCGTGGCGGCCACAGCCCCGCCGAGGACGAAGCCCCGCGCCTCGGCCGAGACGACGTAGTCCACCTCGCGCTCGCGGGCATAGTCGGCCAGGCGATCGACCGTGAAGCGCAGCGCCCGGCTGTCGAGGAAGAGCGGCGTCACGTCCTTGAAGACGATGCCCGGCTTGGGGAAGTCCGGGATGTCCTGGATGTACTGCTTCAGCTCCACGGGGCGGGCCCGTGGACCCTATCTCGCCAGCTTGCGCAGGTCGCGGATCAACAGCAGGTGCTTCAGGTGCGATGCGATCGCGGCCAGGTTCTCGAGCGCCTCGACCGCCTCCTTGCGCCGCTGGGGGTTCCTGGAGCGCAGCGCGGGCGCCAGGATCTGCTCGAGGAGCGCCGCCTCGCGGTCCGCGGACGTGCGGAAGACGCGCAGGTTGCGGCCGCCCACCCCGAAGCGGCGCAGCTCCGTGACCGCCCGCACGATCTCGCGCTCGGTGTCGTCGTAGTGCGCCTCGCCCTCGTGCTTCTCCCCCCGGATGACGCCGTAGTCCTCGAGCTCCTTGACGAGGCCGGGGTCCGCCCCCGTGTCCTCCAGCACCTCCTCGAGCTTGTAGAGCGAGCCCGGCCCGCGCACGGCGACGCTCGAGCGCCGGAGCGAGCGCGGTTCGGGCGACTCGCCGCTCGAGGCCTCGGCGTCGGTGCGGCCCGCCGCGAGCTCCTGACGGATCACCCGCAGCGGCAGGAACTCGTCACGCTGCAGGCGCAGGATCGTGCGCAGGCGCTGGACGTCCGCCGGCGTGTAGAGCCTGTAACCGCCCGGGGTGCGCCGCGGGGCGAGCAGCTTCTGGTCCTCCAGGTAGCGGATCTTCGAGATCGAGATGTCGGGGAACTCGCGCTCGAGCTGCTTCGTCACCGCCCCGATCGTCAGGGACTTCTCCTTGCGCGGTACGGCCGCGCTCTCGACTTCGACGGTCACTTGTCGAGGTACGTCAGCTTGTACTTGCCCACCTGAAGCTCGTCCCCGTTCTGCAGCTTGTGCGACTCGATCCGGCGCCGGTTCACGTATGTGCCGTTCAGCGAGCCCAGGTCGTCGATGTAGAGCCCGTCGCGCCGGCGCACGAGCAGAGCATGGTTTCGGGAGACGGTGACGTCGTCCAGGAAGATCTCGGCCTCCGGGCTCCGCCCGATCGTCATACGCTCGCCGGCGACGTTGAACACCTCTCCGGCCCGCCCGCCTCCGGAGCGGATGGCCAGCGTCGCGCCCTCCCCCGTGACCTCCTCCAGGTCGACCGGCCTCAGCTCGCCGGTCTCGTCCACCTGGTAGGCCTCGGTCGTGTCACCGTCGCTCTCGCGCTCGGCGAGGAAGGCGCCGCACTTCTGGCAGTAGTTGGCGCCTTCGGCGTTGACGAACCCGCATTCGGGGCAATGCACGACCGGCCTATCCGGCGTCCGTTTCGGGGATCGCCTTGCCCGAGAGGATGTCCGTGAGCTGCTGCACGTCGGCGCCCGTGATCGCAGACTCGCCCTCCTCGTGCTTCTTGCGCAGCCGGTTCACCAGCTCGGCGCGCAGGATGTCGATCTTGCCGTGCAGGATGCGGCGTTGGTAGGAGACGTCCTGCTCCTCCTGCGTGAGCTGCTGGATCAACTCCTTCAACTCGTCGTCGGACAGCGCGCCAAGGTCAGGGAAGGTGTCCATGGTCTCCTTTCAAGGGTCGCGCCAGTATAGGGCCAGCATCAAGTAGAGCTTGAGGCTTCCGGCCGCTGGCGCAGGCGGCGCAGTCCATCTTGAACGTACAGCGCCGTGGCCGCAAGCGTCATTGCGAGCCCCAGGTACAGCAACGCGGCCGAGACCCAGGTCTCCACCATCAGCGCGGTGGCGATCGCGAACATCGTCGGCCAGACAGCCCAGCGCCCCAGCATGTTCACCTCTAGATCGAGCCCGCGCCGCAGGGCGAGCTGACCCACTACCACCATGAAGAGCTCCCGTGCGGCCAGCACCGCGAGCGCCCAGCGCGGCAGCAGCTCGTAGTGCCAGGTCACGACGGCCCCCGAGACCACGAGCAGCCGGTCGGTCAGGGGGTCCAGCAGCGTGCCGAGCCTGCTGTACTGGCCGGTGATCCGGGCCAGCATGCCGTCCAGGTAGTCGCTCCAGGCAATGACGGCGAACACCACGCTCGGGAGCGCCTTACGGCCGTCTCCGGACGACAGCGCCAGCACCAGGAACACCGGAACCAGGGCGATCCGGACGTACCCGACTGCGTTCGGGATGGTCCAGGGCCTGAGCGGCTGGGACGGCAGCGTCTCGGGCGGTGGCGGACCGGAGCGGTCCAGGCCCAGCAGCCGCCTGGCTGTCAGGGCAGGTCGCGCCAAAGCTCAGTGGCCGCCTCGGCCGCGCGGTCCAGCGGTAGCGAGCGCTTTTCCCGCCCTCTGCGCACCTGCGCCTCGACCTCGCCGGCCTCCACGCTCTTCCTGCCGATCGTCAGGCGCAGGGGGCAGCCGAGCAGCTCGGCCTCCGCGAACTTCTCCCCGGCGCTCGCCTCGCGGTCGTCGTACACGACCTCGAGGCCGGCTTCGCCGAGCTCCGCGTACAGCCGGTCCGCCGTCTCGGCGGCCGGCTCTCCCTCCTTTCCGAGCGAGACCAGGTGCACGTCGAAGGGCGCCAGCGACCGCGGCCAGGAGATGCCCTGCTCGTCGGCGTACTGCTCGATCCCCGCCGCGAGGATGCGCGCCGGGCCGATCCCATACGAGCCCATCCAGACGAGCTGCTCGGTTCCCTGCTCGTCCAGGTAGGTCGCGCCCAGCGGCTCGGAGTAGCGGGTCCCGAGCTTGAAGATGTTGCCTACCTCGATCGCCGGCTCGATCCGGATCGTGCCCCCGTTCGGGCAGCTGTCGCCTGCCTCGACGGCGCGCACGTCGGCCCACGTGGGCTCGAAGTCGCGTCCGGGCTCGACGCCGCGGAGATGTAGGTCCGGCTGGTTGGCGCCCGCCACCAGGCCCCGCTGGTCCCTGAGCGACTCGTCCGCGACCACCTCCACCCTCGCCCCCACGGGTCCGATGAAGCCGGGCTCGGCGCCGAAGGCCTCACGCACCTCCTCCTCGTCCGCCGCCCTGACCGGCGCGCCGAGGGCGTTCTGGAGCTTGACCTCGTTCAGGCGATGGTCTCCGCGCAGCACGACCAGGAGCGGGCCTCGTCCCTCCAGGAACACGGGCATCGCCTTGATCAGCGTGCCAGCGGGCAGCTCCAGGACCCGGGAGACCTGCTCGATCGTGCCGGCCCCCGGCGTCTCCACGGGCTCAGGCGAGTCGAGCGGCTCGGGTAGCCCCTCGATCGGCTGAGGCCGGCCGCTCGCCACCTCGACGTTGGCGGCGTATCCGGCATCCGACAGCGCGACCTCGTTCTCGCCCGCCGCACATGGCGCCATGTACTCGTGCGCTCCGAGGCCGCCCATCATGCCGACGTCGGACTCCACCCGGTACCACTCGAGGCCCGAGCGCTCGAGGATTCGGTCGTAGGCCTGTACGTGCAGGCCGTAGGAGCGGTCGAGGCCCTCGCCGTCACGGTCGAAGGTGTAGGAGTCCTTCATCACGAACTCGCGCGTGCGCAGGACGCCGGCGCGCGGACGGGGCTCGTCTCGCTCCTTCGTCTGGAAGTGGTAGAGGATCTTCGGGAGCTCGCGGTAGGAGCGGATCTCGCGCGCCACGTGCCAGGTGAGCGACTCCTCGTGCGTCATCGCCAGCACCAGCTCGGAGCCGCGCCGGTCCTGCAGCTTGAACAGCTCGTCGATCGCGTAGCGGCCGCTCCGCTTCCAGAGCTCAGCGGGCTGGAGCACCGGCATGAGCATCTCCTGCGCCCCGATCGCGTCCATCTCCTCGCGGATGATCCCCACCGCCCGCTGGTGGGAGCGCCAGCCCGCCGGCAGCCAGGTCCACATGCCGGCCCCGAGCTGCCGCGCCAGGCCGGCCCTGACCATCAGGCGATGCGAGACGGCCTCGGCGTCGGCCGGCGCCTCCTTGAGCATGGGCAGGAAGTAGCTCGAGAGGCGGCTCATCGGGCGCCCGAGTCTAGATGTCCGACCCGCGCGCGCGATGTAAAGGGAGCGGCCGCTTTTGCCGACAAATCTCGTGCGAGTCGTCGTGATCCCTGGCATGCCGCGCCCCCGCCACATCCAACATGGTCCCCTGGCCGTAGCCACGGTCCTGGCGGCCGTCTGGGCGCTCTATGCCCTGCACACCCTGACCGGCGTCGGCGGGCAGGCCGTGACGAGCGCCGAGACGCCGATCTACGACGGGCTGCTGATCGCGTCGGCCGTCATCTGCCTCGCCCGCGTCCCGCTGCTCCGCAGGGAACGGCTGCCATGGCTGATCGTCGGCGTGGCCCTGGCGGTCTGGGCGGCCTCGGACATCTACTTCACGACCGCGTTCGGCGACATGGACGAGCCGCCCTTCCCGTCGCTGGCGGACGCGGGCTGGCTGTTCTTCTATCCGGCGAGCTACGTGGCGATGCTGTTGCTGCTGCGCTCGAGGGTCAAGCGCTTCCGGGCGAGCCTGTGGCTCGACGGACTGCTCGGCGCCCTCTCGGCGGCGGCGCTCGGCGCCGCGCTCGTCTTCCAGCCGATCGCGGATGCCGGGAGCGGCAGCCCCGCGGCCATAGCCACGAATCTCGCGTACCCGCTGGGGGACCTGCTGCTGCTCGCCTTCGTGGTGGCGGCAATCGCCCTCACGGGCTGGCGCCCCGGCCGCATGTGGGCGGTTCTTGGCGCGGGCCTGGTGCTGAGCGCGATCGCCGACAGCTGGTACCTGTTCGTCGTCGCCAACGGAAGCTACGTCGAGGGCACCCTGCTCGACACGCTCTGGCCCGCGTCGACCCTGCTGATCGCCGCCGCCGCCTGGCAGCCCGTGAAGCGCCGGGCCGACTCCCGCCTCGAGGGCTGGCGCGTGCTCGCCGTTCCGGCCGTCTTCATGGCCGTGGCGCTCGGCATCCTCGTGTTCGACCACGAGCGCCGGGTCACGACGCTCGCGATCGCCCTCGCAACCGCGGCCGTGCTGGCCGGGATCGCGCGGATGGCCCTGACCTTCGCGGAGAACCTGCGCATGCTCGGCCACAGCCGCACGGAGGCGCTGACCGACCCGCTGACCGGTCTCGGAAACCGCCGCCGGCTCCTGAGCGACCTCGACGACGCGCTCAAGACCTGCAGCCTTGGCGACCCGCGCCTGCTGATCTTCTTCGACCTGAACGGCTTCAAGAGCTACAACGACAGCTACGGCCACCCCGCGGGCGACCAGCTCCTGGCCAGGCTCGGCCAGCGCCTGGCCGAGGCCGTGCAGCCCCACGGCGGCGCCTACCGCCTGGGCGGCGACGAGTTCTGCGTCCTCGCGCGACCGGGCCGTCTGGGCAGCGAGCTTGTCGTGGCCTCCGCGGCGACCGCCCTCAGCGACCAGGGCGAGGGATTCGTGGTCGACAGCTCGTACGGCTCGGTGCTGATTCCTAACGAGGCCTCGGACGCCTCGACCGTGCTCCTGCTCGCGGATCGCCGCATGTACGGCCACAAGCACCACGGCCGGCCGTCCGCCGCCCGCCAGAGCCGCGACGTGCTCCTGTCGAGCCTGCACGAGCGCGAGCCGAACCTGCGCGCGCACCTGGACGACGTGGCCGACCTGGCGCACGCCGTGGGCCGGGCGCTCGGCATGGGCAACGAGGAGCTCGACGAGCTGGGCCGCGCAGCCGAGCTGCACGACGTCGGCAAGATCGCGATTCCCGACGCCATCCTGAACAAGCCCGGTCCGCTGGACGAGGAGGAGTGGGTCTTCATGCGCCGCCACACGATCATCGGCGAGCGAATCCTCGCCTCCGCCCCCGCCCTACGGCCGGTCGCCCGCCTGGTTCGCTTCAGCCACGAGCACTGGAACGGCCGCGGCTACCCCGACGGCCTGGAGGCGGAGGAGATCCCGCTTGGATCCCGCGTCGTCGCCGTCTGCGACGCCTTCCACGCGATGGTCTCCGACCGCCCCTACCGGGAGGCCGTCTCGACCGAGCAGGCCCTGAACGAGCTGCAA
This sequence comes from Thermoleophilaceae bacterium, assembly GCA_046262995.1. Lineage (GTDB taxonomy): Bacteria > Actinomycetota > Thermoleophilia > Solirubrobacterales > Thermoleophilaceae > JBHELQ01. The sequence goes on along the minus strand of JBHELQ010000139.1, from coordinate 27,075 downwards.
CGCTGCTCGGGCAGGCAGTTCGACCCGCACGTGATCCAGACGTTCGCGCGCGTGATCGAGCGCGAGGCGGCCGTTACACCCGAGTGAAGCGGCGGCCGGCGGTCGGCGAGGCCTCTTCGTCGAGCTTCACGGCCGACTTCGGCGCCATCGGGAGCGGCTCGCCGCCCTCGGACGCCGCGGCGGCCTCCATGGCCGCCAGGCGCTCGGGCGTGAGCTCACCGGCGTTCTCCTCCTCGATCCGCTCGAGCCACTCGGCGCCCTCGGCGGCCTTGCGCTCGTCGACGACGGTGCGGCCCTCGGCGAGGGAACGGTCGATCTCGGCGAACAGGGCCTCGACCAGCTCGTCCTGAGGCACCTTGCGCAGGGGCTTCCCGTGCGCGAACACCAGGCCCTCGTTCTTGGCGCCGGTGATCCCGAAGTCCGCGTGCGAGGCCTCCCCCAACCCGTTCACGGCGCAGCCCAGCACGGCCACCTCGATCGGCTCGCCGTAGCCCTCCAGGCGCTGCTCGATCTCGGCCACGACCGTGTCCATGTCGAACTGCAGCCGGCCGCAGGTCGGGCAGGCGATCAGGACCGGGCCCCGCTCGCGGAGCTTCAGCGCCTTGAGGATCTCCCAGGCGACCTTGACCTCCTCCTCGGCGTGGAACGTCGACAGGGAGATCCGGATCGTGTCGCCGATCCCGTCCGCCAGCAGCGTGCCGAGGCCGACCGACGACTTCAGCGATCCGGACCACTTCGTCCCGGCCTCGGTGATGCCGATGTGCAGGGGATAGTCGACCTTCTCGGCCAGCAGCCGGTTGGAGGCGATCGTGTTCGGCACGCTCGTCGACTTGATCGAGACCTTGAAGTCGTGGAACTCGAGCGTCTCCATCAGCTCGACCTGCTCGATCGCCGCGGCGACCAGCGCCTCGACCGGGCTCTCGCGCTCCAGCTCGTGCAGGTGCTTGGGCAGCGACCCCGAGTTCACCCCGATCCGCATCGGGATCGCGGCCGCCCGCGCCTTCTCCACGACCTGGCCGACCTTGTCGTGCCCGCCGATGTTGCCCGGGTTGATCCGGACGCAGTGGGCGCCCGCGTCGATCGCCTTCAGCGCCAGCGTGTAGTTGAAGTGGATGTCGGCGATGACCGGGATCGGCGACTGGGGCACGATCTGCGCCAGCGCCTCGATGTCCTTCTCGCGCGGTACCGCCAGCCGGACCAGATCGGCGCCGGCGTCCGCGATATCCCGGACCTGCTTGAGGGTCGCCTCGAGGTCCGCGGTCTCCGTCTTCGTCATCGACTGGACCGCGACCGGAGCGCCACCTCCGATCGGCACCCCGCCGACGTTGATCTGCCGCTTGGAAGCCACGAGGGCTAAGGGTATCTAGGGCCCGTCGGTCCACACGAGTGTGGGCCGACTTTGTTACTCATATCGCAATAAACTCGGCCCACGCGGTACCTCGCGCGGTCGGGCCGCGCCGAAGCGCCCCTACTTCTGGTACAGCGCCTCGATCTCCTCTTCGTACTTCTGCTCGATCGGCTTGCGCTTGAGCTTCATCGTCGGCGTCAGCTCGTCGCCGCCCGGCTCCCACTCGGCCGGGATGATCGTGAACTTCTTGATCTGCTCGACGCGCGCCAGGTCGTCGTTGGCCTTGTCGACCTCCTTCGAGATCGACTCGACCACTCGCTCGTCCTTGCAGAGCTCCTCGAGCGACCCGTCCAGACCGTGCTCCTTCTTCAGGCTCGGAAGGGCGTCCGAGTCGATCGTGATCAGGGCCACGTTGTAGGAGCGCTTGTCGCCGATCGCCACCGCCTGGCCGATGAGCGGGCCCGCCGACTTGAGCTTCGACTCGATGTTGGCGGGTGACATGTTCTTGCCCGCCGCGTTGATGATCAGCTCCTTCTTGCGGTCGACGATCTTGACGTAGCCGTCGTCGTCCACCTCGATGATGTCGCCGGTCTTGAAGAAGCCGTCGTCGGTCATCTCCTCCTGGGTCTTGTCCGGCAGCTTGCGGTAGCCCTTCATGACCACCGGGCCCTTGATCAGCATCTCGCCGTCCTCGGCCGCCTTGATCTCGATGCCCGGAATGGCCGGGCCGACCGTCCCGATCTTGATCCGGTCCGGCGGGTTGCAGGTGCCCGCGCCCGTGGTCTCGGACATGCCCCACAGCTCCGCGAGCGGGATTCCGAGCGCGTGGAAGAACTCGATCACCTCGGGGGGCGTCGGGGCCGCTCCCACGTTGCAGGAGTCGAGCTCGTTGAGACCCAGCATGTCGCGGATGTTCGACAGCACCTGCTCGTCGGCCTCGCGCCAGCGGTCCTCGAGGTCGTCGGGCACCTCCTCGCCCGCCTGGATCAGCCTGACCCGCTCCAGGCCGACCTCGACCGCCCCCTTGACCTTCTCCTTCTGCTCCTCGTCCTCGAGCTTGTCGAGCATCGCCTCGAGCCCGGCCTTGAGCTTCTCCCAGATCCGCGGAACCGCGAAGAACCAGGTGGGACGCACCTCGGGCAGGTACTCGTTGATCTCGCGTGGGTTCGGGCAGCAGGTGACGGTGAAGCCGCACAGCATCGGCAGGTACTGGCTCACGTTGCGCTCGGCGACGTGGGCCATCGGCAGGTAGGAGACCACCCGGCCGCCGTCGGGGAAGCGGATCACCTCGTCGTAGGAGCGGGTGCACTCGACCTGGTTGCGATGGGTGATCTCGACGCCCTTGGGGTTCCCGGTCGTTCCGCTCGTGTAGATCAGCATGTTCACGTCGTCGGGTTCGACCGCGCGCCAGGCGGCCTCGAAGTCGAAGTCGTCCTCGCCCCGCTCGGCCAGCTCGTCGAGGGTCATGACGCCCTCGGGCGCATCGCCGTCGACCACGATCACGTGCTCCAGCGCGTTGTCGCCGTCGCGCGCGGCCAGGACGCGGTCCAGAAATGCCTGCTCTGTCACGGCGATCCGATTCTCGGCGTCGCTGACCAGGAAGTCGATCTGCTCCGGCGAGTAGGTGTTGTAGATCGAGAAGCAGGTGGCCCCCAGGTGCATGCCCGCGGCATCCGCCAGATGGAACTCCGGGCGGTTCGTGAGCATCAGCGCCAGCGTGTCGCCCTTCTCCAGGCCCAGGGCCGCGAAGCCGGCGGCGAGCTCGCGCACGCGCTCCGCGTACTCGCCCCAGGTGCAGCAGAACTCGTCGCCCTTCGTGCGCAGGGCGACGCGGTCGGGGTGCGCCTCCGCGGTGCGCTGGAAGGCCTCGCAGACGGTCTCGGCGTCGAGCGCTACGGGGCGCTCGGTCGTGCGCTCAACGGTGGTGGTCGTAGTCGTAGCCATGTCGCTCCTCCCTGCCGGGTCAGGGGCCTGGTACCCGGCCTACCTGACTCCGAATCCCTGTCCTTGCAGCCGATCTATGTCGTTGGAGAGTCCCACAAGGAACACCAGGAGCACAACCATGAACCCGATCACGCCGGCGCGTTCCATGACGCTGAACGGGACGGGTCGCCGGCGGATCTTCTCCAGCACGGCCCAGAAGATGTGACCCCCGTCGAGGGGCAGGAACGGGAACAGGTTCACGATCGCGAGCGAGAGCGAGATGATCGCCAGGATCTGGACGGCGTCGGCCACGCTGGACAGGATCGTCTGCCGGGTGGCCTCGTAGGTGCCGACCACGCCGCTGATCTCCTTGCGTTTCCGGGAGTCGAAGAAGCGCCCCGGCAGGGTCACGGTCTGCTTCGTGAAGAACCAGAACACGTTCCCGCTGGTGGAGAGGGTCTTTCCGAGCGGCAGGGTGTCCCGCGGACCCCCGGCGTAGGTGAAGCCCACACGGGTCCGCTTTGCCGCGGCGTCGTAGATCGGCGTCAGGCGGAAGGTCCGGAGGCGGCCGCCGCGGCGCACGACCACGGTCGCGGGGGTGGTCGCGCGGCAGCGGTTCCTCGGTGGCCGCTCGGCGCAGCGGTGGCGCTGGATCCGCCGCGAGAGCGCCGCCGCGCTGCCCGGCCTGCCATCCACCGAGACGAGCTTGTCCCCCGTCTTCAGGACGTGCGCGGCGGGGAAGCCGCGAGCGATGTCGCCGACCTTCCGCGTGGGCTCCTGCGGCCCGATCAGCCAGAAGAACGACACCAGGAGCAGGAAGGCCAGCACCAGGTTCATGACCGGACCGGCGGCGATCACGACGATCCGCTTCCACACCGGCTGCGCGTAGTAGGCGCGCGTGCGCACCTCGTCGGGGAGGTGCTCGTCCGGGTTCATGCCGCTGATCTTCACGTAGCCCCCCGCGGGGATGGCGCCGAGCGCGTACTCGGTCTCTCCCACCTTCTTGCGCAGCAGCGTCGGGGGAAAGAAGAGCGAGAAGCGCTCCACCCGCATTCCCACGGCCTTCGCGGCCGCGAAGTGCCCGGCCTCGTGCAGGATCACGAGCAGAGCGAAGCCGGCAAAGGCGATCAGCCAGCTCAAGCTCGCACTCCCTCGACGAGCCCGCGCGCCAGCTCGCGCGCCGCGCCGTCGGCCCCGTAGAGGTCTGAGAAGTGGCGCAGGGGCTCGGGAGGGAGCTCCGCCAGCGTCCGCTCGATCACGCGGGGAATGCCGGCGAAGCCCAGCTCGCCCCGCAGGAAGGCGTGCACCGCGATCTCGTTGGCCGCGTTCAGGACGCAGGGCGCCGTGCCGCCCGCCTGGCCTGCCTCCCGTGCCAGGCGCAGGCAGGAGAACGTCTCGGGGTCAGGCTGTTCGAAGCTGAGCTGGCCGATCCGGGCCAGGTCGAGTCGCTCGACCTGCACGTCCACGCGCTCGGGATGGTGCAGCGCGTACGAGATCGGCACGCGCATGTCCGGGTGGCCGAGATGCGCGAGCATGGCGCCGTCGTTCAGCTGGATGAGTGAGTGGACGAGCGACTGCGGGTGCACGACCACGTCGATGCGCTCGTACGGAACGCCGAACAGGTGGTGGGCCTCGATCAGCTCCAGCCCCTTGTTCATGAGGGTCGCCGAGTCGATCGTGACCTTCCCGCCCATGTCCCAGGTGGGGTGGGCGAGCGCCTCGTCCGGCGTCACCTTCTCGAGCTCGGCCGGGCCGCGACCGCGGAACGGGCCGCCCGACGCCGTCAGCACCAGCCGGTCCACGCTGCCGGGACGCTCCCCGGCGATCAGCTGGTAGAGGGCCGAGTGCTCCGAGTCGACGGGAATGATCTGCGCGCCCGTGGCCTCGGCCAGCGCCGTCACGAGCTCGCCGCCCACTACCAGGCTCTCCTTGTTGGCCAGCGCCAGGTCGATGCCCTCGCCGAGCGCGGCCACGGTCGGAGCCAGGCCGGCCGAGCCGACGAGCGCATTCAGGACCAGGTCACAGCCCGAATCCGTGATCAGCTCGACGAGGCCCTCCGGGCCCGCCAGCACCTCCCCCCCGGTCCAGCGCTCGGCTGTCTTCGCGGCGGCCGGCGGCTCCGCCAGGGCGATTCGTCCCACGCCGTGCCGGCCGGCCTGGTCGAGCAGGGGCGCCCAGCTCGAAGCGGCGGCAAGCCCCACGACCTCCAGCTCGTCGCTCGCCTCCACGACCTCGAGCGCCTGGGTGCCGATCGACCCGGTCGAGCCGACGATGACGATCCTTCGCACCAGGGGCAGTCTAGGGAGGGGTCGGGTGGGCCCGGGCGGGGCCGGCGCCGGGTCTCAGCGCAGGGACTGCTGGCCCGACCCGGCGAGCTTGGTCGCGTCGAGCACCTGGCTGCCGGGCGGGGCCTGCACTCGTACGTGCGCGCCGAAATCGTAGAACTCGAGCCGCTGGACGATGCGCTGGCGGCTGCCGTTCGGGCCGGGGGCCGAGAGGGTGGATTGCTGGCGCCGCACCAGGCCGCGGCTGTCGATCCAGACGTCAGTGGGGAACTTCGCGGTGCCGGTCAGCCGGATCACGCGGTCGACGCTCTGCCGTGCGCTCCTGCGCTCGGACTGGGGAAGCGTGCGCGGGAACTTGTGGAGATCGACGGTGGCCCTGTAACGGGTCGTGCTCACTCCACGCACGCGCTCCTGGCCGAGCTTCCGCGTCCGACCGCTCGTCGCGCGGAGGTAGCCCAGCGCCTGGCTCGGATCCTGCCCGCCCTGCAGGAACTGGGCGACGTTGATCCCCTGCGCGCGACCGGCGCGCCGGAAGTCCAGCTTCAGCCAGCGCTTGCCTCGCGGAAGCTGCTGCTCCAGAAGTCCGAGGCGCAGGTACATCGTCAGGTTGCTCATCACGACCTCGCCGCCCAGCTGCCGGAGGCCCGTGCCCGGCAGCTGCGGCCCGCTCACGGCCTGAAAGGTCATTCGCGCGGCGTGCGTCCGCGGGATGACCACGCCGGCGCCGCGCAGCTCGAGCGGTGTCGGCAGCCCCGGGTTCGAGATCGTTGCCCGGAAGGAGGTCCGGGCCCCGCTGACCGCCCCGGTGGTGGTGGCGGCCTTGGCGAGCGCCTCCGACGAGTCGCCTCCGCCGCCGCCGCAGCCGCCCACGGCCGCCGCCAGCGCGATCAGACCTGCCGCCGTCGCGAGTCCGCGTCCCATGCGGCGGGGTCTACCCGGTCTGACCGGCTCCTATCCGTAACCCAGGGCGACGCTCGCGTAGTAGCCCACGACGACGGTGAACATGACAGCGTCGAGCCGATCGAGGACGCCCCCGTGGGCGCCGAAGAAGCGGCCGGTGTCCTTGACGCCCAGGTCGCGCTTGATGAGCGACTCGAACAGGTCGCCGAGCGGGGCCGCGAAGGCCACGAGCCCGCCGATCACCAGGGCGTCGATGCCGGATAGCCAGTCCTGGTAGAGGCCGGCGAACCAGAACGCGAGCGTGGCCCCGATCACGCCGGCGACGAGCCCTTCCAGGGTCTTGCTCGGGGAGATCGCCGGGGCCAGCGGCGTGCGTCCGTAGATGCGCCCGCCGAAGTAGGCGGCGGTGTCGCCCAGGAAGGTCGCGACCAGCACGTCCACGATCAGACCGTCGCCGTGCGGCAGCTCGCGCAATAGCACCGCGTGGACGAACGGCAGACCGATCCACAGGACGCCGAACAGGGTGACCGCGATGGCCCAGGAGACATTGGCCCGGCGGGGACGAAGCAGCGCCAGGAAGAAGGTGACGGGGAAGGCCGCCACCAGGACGGCCAGCACGTGACGCGGCTCGCCGTAGTGCGCCGCCAGCACCATGGCCACCACGGTGAGGAACCCGGCCAGGCTCGCCGGCCGCACCCGCGCCGTCAGGGTGTACAGCTCCCCGAGCGCGAGCAGCGCGAGCACGAGCAGGCCAAGGGCGAAGACGAGTCCCCCTTGGCTGATGATCACGACGGCGAAGCCGATCGCGGGGAGCGCCACGATCACGCGTGCGCCCAGGTCCGAGCCTCGATCGGCCGCCACGGCTACCGCGCCCCGAATCGACGCTGGCGGCTCGCGAACTCCTCGAGCGACTCCTCGAACGCCTCGCGGCTGAAGTCCGGCCACAGCTCGTGGCGGAAGACGAGCTCCGAGTACGCAAGCTGCCAGAGCAGGTAGTTGGATATGCGGAGTTCGCCGCTCGTCCGGATCAGCAGGTCGGGATCGTGCATCTCGGGGGCGTACAGGTGCCGGCGGAACTCCTCCTCCGTCCGTCCCGTGAAGCTGCGCGCCGCGTCCACGATCTCAGCCCTGCCGCCATAGTTGAAGGACACGAACAGCGTGATGCGCTCGTTGGCGGCCGTCTCGCTCTCGGCCCAGTCCATGCGCTCGAGGAGCCCGGGCGGAATGCCTTCGCGCCTGCCGATGAAGCGCATTCGCACGCCCTCCTCGTTGAGCTCCGGCGTCTCACGGTCGATGCGCTCCGCGAACATCGCCATCAGGCCGTCGACCTCGTCGCGCGGCCGCGACCAGTTCTCGGTCGAGAAGGAGAACACGGTCAGCTCCCGGACGCCCAGCTCGACGGCGTCGCGCAGCCTGGCCTTCACGGTGTCCGCTCCGGCCTGGTGCCCGTCGATCACCGGCAGCCCCCGCTCGCGCGCCCAGCGGCCATTCCCGTCGGTGATGATGGCGACGTAGCGCGCCTCTTCCGAGGCGTTCACAGCCGGGTCAAACTTCGAGGATCTCCTCTTCCTTGCCGGCGAGCAGCTTGTCGATCTCGCCGATGTGGTCGTCGGTGAGCTTCTGGAGCTCCGTCTCGGCGCGGTGCTCGTCGTCAGAGCCCACCTCCCCCTCGCTCTTCAGCTCGCGCAGGTCGTGCATCACGTCGCGGCGCACGTTGCGAACGCCGACCTTCCCCTGCTCCGCGATCCCGTGGACGACCTTCACGAGCTGCCTTCGGCGCTCCTCGGTGAGCTCCGGGACCTGCAGCCGGATGACCTGTCCGTCGTTCGACGGCGTCAGCCCCACGTCGGACTCCAGGATCGACTTCTCGACCTCCTTGATCGAGTTCTTGTCATAGGGAGTGATCACGAGCAGGCGCGCTTCCGGCGCCGCGATCTGCGCGAGCTGGCGCAGCGGCGTGCGCGCCCCGTAGTAGTCGACCTCGATCCGGTCGAGCAGATGCGGCGAGGCTCGGCCGGTGCGCACGCTGGCGAACTCGCCGCGGGTGGCCTCCACGGACCTCTTCATACGGCCCCCGGCGTCGTCCAGGAAGTCCTGGATCAGCGTTCCATCGCTCATGTGGCCACCACGGTCCCCACCCGCTCGCCCGAGACTATCCGGTCGATGTTGCCCTCGTCGTCCATGTTGAAGACGTGGATCGGCAGACCGTTGTCCATGCACAGGGACAACGCGGTCGAGTCCATCACCTCGAGCCTGCGCTCGATCGCCTCGCGGTGGGTGAGCTCAGGGATGAACTCGGCCTCGGGATCGGTGCGCGGATCCGCCGTGAAGACCCCCTCGACCCGGTTCTTGGCCATCAGGATCACCTCGGCGTGGATCTCGAGCGCGCGCAGCGCCGCCGCCGTGTCGGTGGTGAAGAACGGATTGCCGGTCCCGGCGGCGAAGATCACGACCCTGCCGCGCTCCAGGTGGCGAATCGCACGCCGGCGGATGTAGGGCTCGCAGACCTCCGAGATCGGAATCGCCGACTGCACGCGCGTCACGGCGCCGACCTTCTCGAGCGCGTCCTGGAGCGCGAGGGCGTTCAGCACGGTCGCGAGCATGCCCATGTAGTCGCCGGTGGCCCGATCCATGCCGGCCGCCGTTCCCGCCAGGCCGCGGTAGATGTTCCCGCCGCCCACGACGATCGCCACTTCGACGCGGCGGTCGGTGACTTGCTTGACGGCGCTCGCGATGGCCGCGATCCGGATGGGGTCGGCGCCGTACTCGAGGCCCCCGAGCAGCGCCTCACCGGAGAGCTTCAGGAGAACGCGGCGGAAGGCGGCCTTGCCATTGCTGGTGGCGCCGTCTTCCGCCACCGGCCTACTCCTCTCCCACCTGCATGCGGGAGAAGCGCCTGATGACGACGTTCTCGCCGGTGTTGGCGGCCAGCTCGGTGCGGAGCTCCTCGATCGTCTTGCCGCCGTGCTTGTCCTCGTTCACGTGCCTCTGGTTGAGGAGGACCGATTCCTCGAGCCACTTGCGCAGGCGGCCCTCGACCATCTTCTCCTGCACCTGGTCGGGCTTACCATCGGCCGCCGCCTGCTCACGGAAGATGCGGGCCTCCGCCTCGCGGGCCTCCTCGGGCACGTCCTCCTCCGAGACGTACTGCGGCGCGGCCGCCGCGATGTGCAGCGCCACCTCCCGGGCGAAATCCTGGAAGGCGTCGTTGCGCGCCACGAAGTCGGTCTCGCAGTCGACCTCCACGAGCACGCCGATCCTCCCGTTGGCATGGACGTAGGTCGCCACCGCGCCCTCGGAGGCGGCGCGCCCGCCTCGCTTGGCGGCCTGCGCCTGGCCCTTCACGCGCAGGATCTCGACCGCCTTGTCGACGTCCCCGCCCGCCTCCTCCAGGGCGGCCTTGCAGTCCATCATCCCGGCGCCCGTACGGTCCCGCAGCGCCTTCACGTCCTTGGCCCCGACGGCCGTGTTCACGGGTTGTCCTCGTCGGGGTCGAAGGTCCTCCGCTCCCGCGGGGCGGCAGCCGCCACGTCGGGCCGCGTCCCGGGCGGCGAGGCGGGCTCGTCGGGCGAGAAGCCGGCCTCCTCAGCCTCGCGGCGGGCGCGTTCCTCGGCCTCGCGGCGCTCCTGCTCCTCGGCCTCCTTGCGGGCACGCTCCTCGGCCTCGCGGCGCTCCTGCTCCTCGCGCTCGCGCCGCGCCTGCTCCTCCTCCGCCCGGAAGCGGTTGGCGCGCTCCGCCACGACGTCGGCGATCGCGTCGGTCACGACCTTGCAGGAGCGGATGGCGTCGTCGTTGCCGGCGATCACGTAGTCGACCGGGTCCGGATCGCAGTTGGTGTCGACGAGGGCGATCAGGGGGATGCCGAGACGGTCGGCCTCGCGCACCGCGATCACCTCGGTCTTGATGTCCACCACGAAGACCGCATCAGGAGCGCGCTCCATGTCGCGCACGCCTCCCAGGTTCACGAGCAGCTTCTCCCGCTCCGCCTCGGCTGCCATGCGCTCACGCACCGGCAGCAGCTCGAGCGTCCCGCTCTCGGTCCACTGGAGCAGCTCGTGCAGCCGCCGGATGCGGTTGGAGATCGTCTGATAGTTGGTGAGGAGACCGCCCAGCCAGCGCTGGTTCACGTACGGCATCCCGCAGCGGGTCGCGGCCTCCTCGATCGCGTCGCGGGCCTGCTTCTTCGTGCCGACGAACAGGATGGTGCCGCCGCGCCCCGCCAGCTCGCCCACGAACTCCTGCGCGCGCTCGAGCAGCCGCTCGGTCTTCTGAAGGTCGATGATGTGGATGCCGCTGCGCTCGCCGAAGATGTAGCGGCGCATCTTCGGATTCCAGCGACGCGTCTGGTGGCCGAAGTGGACGCCGGCCTCCAGCAGCTCCCTGATCGTGATCTGCGGCAAATGACTCCCCTTGTAGGTGGTGCTGTTCCCACCGCTCGGCGCGCGGGACCCGGAGGCCGCGGGACGGCGATCCGGGCAGGGCCGCGCCCGCTCTCGGCGGGGTCGGTTTCTGACCGTTGGGAAGGATAGGCCAGGCGCAAGTTTTCGGCCCGGCCCCCGTTTCAGGCAGTGGGCCGGCCCTCCCTTCCCCTACCTCCGGTGGTCCGGCCCTACGACGCGGAGCGGGGCGGTCATGGCGGCCGCCTCGTTTCCTTTTCGAGGCGGTTCCGGGCCGGGAGCACCGGCCCGGCGCAAAAGAAGAGGCGACCCGAAGGTCGCCTCCCCCATATCTCAGCCCCCGTCTGGCCCTCCGGAGACTGGCTCCCGCCGGGCCGCGTCTAGTGCACGACGCAGATCGGCGGGCGGTTTGGACTCGCATCGCACAATTTCCCGAGCGATCGGGTGGCTAAACATGAGCGTCGCGCTGTGCAGGAACTGGCGCTCGAGCCCCAGTCGGGCGCCGCATTCGCGCCCTCCGTAGCGTCGATCTCCGCACACCGGATTCCCGATCGCCGCCAGGTGCGCGCGGATCTGGTGGGTGCGGCCCGTCTCGAGCCTCACCCTGAGCAGGCTCGTGAAGTCCAGCCGCTCGAGGACTCGGAAGTGCGTGACCGCGGCACGGGCGCGGTCACTCCGCGTCGAGACCACGGTCCGCCGCATCCGGTCCCGTCCGATCGGCGCGTCCACCGTGCCCTCGTCGGCGTCGGGCGATCCCGCGACGAGGGTCAGGTACTCGCGCGTCACCTCATGCGCGCGGATCATGGCCTGGAGCCCCTCGTACGCCCGCTCCGACTTCGCCAGCGCCATCAGGCCGGAGGTATCGCGGTCGAGCCGGTGAACGAGGCCCTGCCGAACCGAAGGGCCCCCTGCCGTGCGGTCCCGAAGCGCGTCCGCCAGCGTGGGCTCCCGCGTGCCGGGCGCGGGGTGCACCACCACGCCCGCGGGCTTGTCGACCACGAGCAGGTGGTCGTCCTCGAAGACGATCTCGAAGGGGACGTCCCCGCGCGCGCTCGGCCCCTCCTCCGCGCGCGTGACCAGCAGCCTCTCTCCCGTCGAGACGCGGAACCCCTTCAACCGCCGCTGCCCGTCGACGCTCACGGCCCCCTCCTCCAGGAGCCGCTGGGCGGCGGCACGGGAGGGCAGCCCCGCACGCGCCACGAGCACCGCGTCAAGCCGCTCGCCGGCGTCATCGGGGCCCACGAGCAGCTCCAGGTCGCTCATGCCCTGCCCTCGATCACGTACAGCAGCGCGAGCACTCCGATCACGATGGCGGAGTCCGCGAGGTTGAAGGCGGGCCAGAACGCAGGATCGATGAAGTCGATAACCGCGCCGATCCGCACCCGGTCGACGAGGTTGCCCACCGCCCCGCCGAGGATCAGCCCGACCGGCAGCCACAGCCAGGGGGCGGCCGCGTTGAGGGCGAAGTACACGAGCAGCGCGGTCAGCGACAGGGCGATCAGCACGCCGACCACGATTCCGCCTCCCTCGAGCGCACCGAAGGCGACCCCGGTGTTGCGCGTGTTGGTCAGGTCGACGCCGTAGAAGACCGTTCGGCTGTCGTCGCGGGCGATCGAGTGGACGACGGCCTGCTTCGTCGCCTGGTCCAGCGCCGCCACCACCGTCGCGGCCGCCGCCGCGCGCGCCACGCCGGCCGTCGTCGCCCCCACGGGGGCTCAGCCTTCGATCAGGCTCGCCACGACGCCGCCGACTATCAGCAGCACGAAGGTGGCCACCACGGGGCTCAGGTCGAGCGCCCCCGGGCCGAGTCGCACCGGGGGAATGAAGCGCCGGAACAGGTTGAGGTACGGGTCCGTCACGTCCTTCACGAAGGTCAGCACCGCGTCGAGGGTGCGGTTGTAGGGGATCCGCGGGATCCACGACATGATGATCCGGATGAAGATGAAGACGAAGTAGACGTAGGTCAGCGTGCGCACGTAGCCGCCTACGTCGGCTCGCGTCAGGGCCAGGGGGATCCAGCTCATCCCCGCGTAGCCTCCACCACGGTGTCGACGGCAGCTGCGCAGAGCTCGCGCACACCGCCGCTCTCCAGCGACTCGAGGCCCTTCTCCGTAACCCCGCCGGGGGTCGCGACCCGGGCCCGAAGGCCCTGGAGGTCGAGCTCGTGGGCCATCAGGTAGGCGGCCGTGCCCGCCATGGTCTCGACCGTCATGCGGGTCGCCTCGGCGGCCGGCAGGCCGTGGCGGGCGCCGGCGTCCGCGAACGCCTCGCAGATCAGCGCCAGGAACGCGGGCCCGCAGCTCATCAGGGCCATCGCCGGCTCGAGCAGCGGCTCGTCGAGGGGGATCACGGTCCCGGCCCGCCCGAACAGCTCGAGCAGCTCCTGCTCGGGGCCCTCCGCCGCCCGGCTGCCGGCGGCGTAGCAGAGCACCCCCCGGCCGACCTCGACCGGGATGTTGGGGATGAACCGGTATACCGGCAGGCCGGGGAACGCCTGCTCCACCTGCGCCGTCGTGGTCGCGGCCAGGATCGTGACGATCGCCCGCGCCGAGCCCGCGATCTGCTCGGCCACCTCGCTCAGCTGGGCCGGCTTGTGGCACAGCACGACGACGTCCGATTGATCGGCGACCTCGGCGTTCCCGGCCACGGCCTCCCCGCCGACGGCCCGGGCGAGCGCCTCTGCCCGGCCGTCCTGCGGGTCGGAGACCAGGACCGGCTCCCCGAGGCCGCGGGCGAGCGCCGACGCCATGTTCCCCGCCCCGATCAGCCCCAGCTTCATCGCCGCCGAAGCCTAGTCGGCGTGGCGGGGGGCCTCAGGACTGGTTGAAGAACCCCTTCTCGATCAGCCGGGCGCGCTCTTCCGCCGAGACCTCGACGTTGCGCGGCGTCAGCAGGAACACCTTGTCGGCGATCCGCTGCATCCCGCCGTCGAGGGCATAGGTCAGGCCGGAGGCGAAGTCGATCAGGCGCTTCGAGAGGTCCGTGTCCGAGCTCTGGAGGTTCAGGATCACGGGAATCGCGTCCTTGAACTGGTCGGCGATCTGCTGAGCGTCGTTGAAGCTCTTCGGGACGACCAGGTGGACGGACAGCTCGCCGCCGCCCGAACGCCCGTTGCCGCCCCCGCCCCCGACCGGCCGCAGGACGCGTGTCTCACGCCCTCCGCCGCGAGGCTCGTCGGCGAAGATGTCGTCGAACTCGTTGCGGCGGCGGCGCTGGAGGCGCCGGACGTTGGGCCGCTCTCGGTAACGGTCCTCGATCTCGGACTCCGGCTCGGGATCCGGGAGGGCCTCGTAGCGCGGGTCCTCCTCCTCGGCGAGGCCGAAGTAAACGAGTGCGCGGTGCCATGTGTCGCGTAGCGCCATCGGGACCTGTCCTTCGCCCGTCAGGGCGAAAACCCTTCGATATACACAGATTATTGGGTAGGAGAGGGCAACCGCAAAGGGCATGCGTCGCTCCCTCGATCCCATCCCGTTCGAAGTGCTGCGCCAGATACCCGGCGGCGGCAGTCTCACGCTGCGCGGTGAGCAGGCGGGACCGGAGGGCGATGCGCCCCCGCTCGTGCTGCTGCACGGCCTGAGCGCCACCCGGCGCAACGTCGTGCAGGGCTCTCGCCACCTGGTGCGACGCGGCTATCGCCTGGTGGCCTACGACGCGCGCGGGCACGGGGAATCCGACCCCTCTCCGGATCCGACCGCCTATGGCTACGACGATCTCCAGGGCGACCTCCGGGCCGTGCTCGACGAGCGCGGGCTGGAGCGGCGGGTCCTCGTGGGCAGCTCGATGGGCGCCGCCACCGCGATGGCTTTCGCGATCGGCAACCCGGAGGGAGTCCGGGCGCTCGTCCAGGTCACCCCGGCCTACACCGGCCGGCGGACGACCGAGATCGAGTTCGAGGTCTGGGACCGCATGGCCAACGACCTCGAGGGCGGGGGCGTGGACGCCTTCGTGGACGCCGCCACCCCCGAGGAGCTCCCCGAGCGCTGGCGGGAGCTCGCCCGCGAGGCCACGCGCCAGCGGATGGAGCGCCACCGGCACCTGGACGCGGTCTCCGCCGCCATGCGGGTGGTGCCGCGCTCGCGCGCGTTCGACGGGCTGGAGCCGCTCGACGCGCTCGACGTTCCGACGCTGGTCGTGGGCTCCCGCGACGAGGCCGACACGATCCACCCGCTCGACGTGGCTCGCGAGTACGCCGAGCGGCTGCCGCGCGGCGAGCTGCTGGTCGAAGACGAGGGCCAGACGCCGCTGGCGTGGCAGGGAGCGCGCCTGTCCTCGGCGATCGGCGACTTCCTGGAGCGCGTGGGAGTTCCGCCTCAGGCGTAGAGGACGGTGCCCAGCCGAACGATCGTGGCGCCCTCCTGGACGGCGACCTCGTAGTCCTGGCTCGTGCCCATCGACAGTCGCTCGAGGCCGTGCTCGGCGGCCAACTCGGCCAGGCGGGCGAACCAGCGCCGGTTGTCCTCCGCCCGCTCCACGAAGGGAGGCATCGTCATCAGCCCCGTGACGGGCACGGGCGAGCGCGACAGGTAGCCGGCCAGCTCGGAGGCGTCGATTCCGGCCTTTCCATCCTCACCGGCCACGTTCACCTCGATCAGGATCTCGCGGGCGGGATGCCGCTCTAGGCGGCTGAGCGCCGACTCGGAGGCGACGGAGTGGATCAGTCGCACGCGAGGCGCCAGGTCCTTCAGCTTGCGGCTCTGGAGCGCTCCGATGAAGTCCCAGGCGAACAGGTCGCCGTGCCGCTCCTGCTTCTCGGCCAGCTCCCCCGCGCGGTTCTCGCCCACGAGCGTCACTCCGGCCTCGGCCAGTGCGGGCAGCTCCTCAGCCGGCACGTACTTCGTGGCCGCGCACACCTCGACCTCCTCCGGGTCCCGGCCGGCCGCGGCGATGCGCTCCCTGACGCGCTCCAGGTTCGCGCGGACCGTGGCGGCCTCGAGACCCGTGAAGAGCTCAGCCATCGAGGACCACGAGGCCGGCCTGCCTGCCGGTGACACCGCCGTCGCGGCGATGCGAGAAGTAGAGGTCGGGGTGACAGCTCGTGCACTGATCGACGTGCTGAACGTCCTCGACGCCGCCGGCGCGCAGCTTGCGCTCGGCCACCGCCCGCAGGTCGAGCATCCGGCCTTCCGCGACACCCTCGAGGCCGGCGAATGCGTCGAGCACCTCCTGCCCGACCTCGTAGCAGCAGCGCCCGATCCCCGGCCCGACCGCGGCGGCCGGCCGCTCCTCGAAGCGGGTGAGCGCCCGCTCGATTATCCCCTGCGCGAGCCCGCGCCAGCCGCAATGGAGGATCGCCGCCTGTCCGGCGCCGGCCAGGGCCACCGGCAGGCAGTCGGCGACCAGCACGAGCAGTCCCACGCCCGGCGCGGTTGTCAGGTGCCCGTCGACCCTGGGCAGCTCGGCCCCGGGCCTCGCGTAGCCGTCCTCACCGGCCGGGGGCGGCGCGTCCCAGCGCCTCAGCTCGGTGCCGTGCACCTGCCAGCCCATGGCGATGGCTGCCGGCTCGAGCTCGGCCGCGGCGGCCAGCCGGCCGCGGTTCTCCCCGATCCGCTCGGGCAGGTCCTCGGTGAGGATGCCCAGGTTGAGCGACTCGTAGGGCCCCTCGCTCACGCCGCCCCGCCGTGTGGAGAACAGCGCGCGGGCGCCGGAAAGGTCGACCGAGGTGACGGGCGCGCCGCTCACGAATCTCTCCACGCCGCCGCGAGCGCGGCCTGGAGCTCCTGCTCGCGGCCCTGGAGCTCGCCGTCCAGCTTGCGCCGGAGCACCTCGTCGAGCGCCCTGCCGACGGCGGGCCCCTTCGGGACGCCGGCCGCGATGAGATCCTCGCCGCCGATCTCGAGGGCGGCGTCGCGCAGCTCCCGCACGAAACGCAGCACGGGCTCGGGGGGCGCACGCATGGCCAGCGCCAGCGCGAGCGCCTCGGGAGGCTCGCCTTGCAGGAGGGCGTGGAGCTCCGAGGGGCGCAGCTCGCGGAGAAGGTCCTGCGCCAGCGCAGGGCCCGACGCCGCCGCGCGCGCCACCGCCTCCCGTTGTGGTGCCGTCAGCTGGAGCTCCTCAAGCCAGGCCCCCAGCTCGGCGGGAGCGCCGGCGCAGAGGGCCGCCAGCCCGGACAGTCCCCTGTCGGCGCCGATCGCCTCCGCGGCCATCCCCGCGTCCGCGACGAGCTCGGGGTCGGCTTCCAGGGCGGGGTGGAGCCCCCTGTCGATGCCGAGATCGCGCAGCCGCTCCGCGCCCGCGGACGCCTCGGGGGCCGCCAGGAGATCCAGCAGCTCGTCGCGGATGCGCCCCCCGGAGACCGTGCCGAGCGCGCCCTGCTCGACCGCCGCGCGCGCCAGCCGCTCGGTCTCGGGGTCCAGCGCGAAGCCCAGGCGCGCGGCGTAGCGCACCGCCCGCAGCAGGCGCGTGGGATCGTCGACGAAGCTGCGCTCGTGGAGCACGCGCACCAGTCCGGCGCGCAGGTCGTCCAGCCCTCCCTGCGGGTCGTAGAGGTGTCCCAGGTCTTCGCCGGTGAGCCCCGCGGCCATCGCGTTGACGCTGAAGTCGCGCCGGCCCAGGTCCTCATCGAGCCGCGCCGGCTCCACCGCGGGCAGCGCTCCCGGGCGCTCGTAGCGCTCGCGGCGGGTCGTGGCCAGGTCGAAGGCAAGGTCTCCGGCCTGGATGGTGGCCGTGCCGAAGCGCCCGTGCTCTCGCAGCTGACCGGAGAGACGGGCGGCCAGATCGCGGGCGACCGAGCGCGCGTCGCCCTCCACCGCCAGGTCGAGGTCGATCGCCGGCTCGCCGCGCAGCAGGTCGCGCAGCGCGCCGCCGACCAGGAACACCGGCGGCAGCCCCTCCAAGGCGGGCAGGATGCGCTCCATGCCGGGTAGCCGGCGTACTCGCTCGCGCAGATCGGCCGTGACGCTCACGGCGTACATGTTCGCCTAGAGGCGCACCGGGATCCCGGCCGCGCGCATCCGCTCCTTCGCCTCACGCACGCTGTGCTGTCCGTAATGGAAGATCGACGCGCAGAGCACGGCGTCCGCGCCGCCCTGCTCGATCGCCTCCACCAGGTGGTCGAGCTCGCCGGCGCCGCCGGAGGCGATCACCGGCACCTCCACGGCCTCGGCGACGCGGCGGTTCAGCTCCAGCTCGTAGCCGTCCTCGGTGCCGTCGCGGTCCATGCTCGTCAGCAGGATCTCGCCCGCTCCGCGCTCGACCGCCTGCCGGGCCCACTCGACCGCGTCCAGGGCGGTGGGCGTGCGGCCGCCGTTCACGTACACCTGGTAGCTCCCGTCCCCCTCCCGGCGGGCGTCGATCGCCAGCACCGTGCACTGGGAGCCGAAGACCTCGGCGAGCTCGCCCACGAGCTCCGGACGCGTCACGGCCGCCGAGTTCACGGACACCTTGTCCGCACCCGCGTCGAGCACCGCCTGGGCGTCCTCGACGGAGCGCACGCCGCCCCCGATCGTGAACGGGATGAAGATCTCGTCCGCGCAGCGCCGCGCCAGCGCCGCCACCGTGTCGCGCTTCTCGTGCGAGGCGGTGATGTCCAGGAACACGATCTCGTCGGCGCCCTCCTGCTCGTAGCGGGCGGCCAGCTCGACCGGATCGCCGGCGTCGCGGATGTCCACGAACTCGACGCCCTTGACCACACGGCCCTTGTCCACGTCCAGGCAGGGGATCACGCGCCGCAGCAACATCAGGCCGCGTCCCGCAGCACGCGCTGCGCCTCGTCGACCCCGAAGCTCCCCTCGTACAGGGCCTTGCCGGTCACGACGCCGGCCAGGTTCGGCAGCTCGAGCGAGCGGAGCGCCTTCAGGTGCTCGAGCGAGCCGATGCCCCCGGAGTAGACGTACTCCCCCTCCACGACCTCGGACACCCGCCGGACCTCGTCCAGGTCAGGGCCCTCGAGGGTCCCGTCGCGCTCCACGTTCGTGTAGACGAAGCGCTTCGCGCCGCAGCCCTGCATCCGTTGGATGACCTGCTCGGGTCGCAGCTCCGTGGCCTCTGTCCAGCCGGCCACGGACACCTGCCCACCGCGGACGTCGACCGCCACCAGGATGCGCTCTTCCCAGGCTTCGAGCGCGGCGTCCAGGAAGTCCGGGTCCCTGTAGGCGGCGGTCCCCAGCACCACGCGCTCCGCGCCCGCCCCCAGGGCGCTCCTCACGGCATCGAGCGAGCGGAGGCCGCCGCCGTACTGCACCGGGACCCGCAGCTCGGTGACGATCCGCTCCAGGTGGTCGAGGCTCGCCGGCTCGCCCCGCCGCGCGCCGTCCAGGTCCACGACGTGCAGCTGGCGCGCACCGGCGTCCACGAACGCGCGCGCGGCGTCCAACGGGTCGTCCCGGTAGACGGTCTCCTGGTCGAAGTCCCCCTGTCGCAGGCGCACGGCGCGGCCGTCGCGGATGTCGACGGCCGGCAGCAGGATCACGCGGCCACCTGCCGGGGAGCGCAAACGCGCACGAAGTTCCCGAGCAGGCGAAGGCCGTCCGGACCCGACTTCTCCGGGTGGAACTGCACTCCGTAGACCGGCGGGCGCTGCACCGCGCTCACGTACTCGACGCCATAGTCGGCCACGCCCAGCACGTCCTCTGCTCGGGCCGGCCGCGGCGCGAACGAGTGCACGTGGTAGAAGGCGCACGGGTCCGGCAGCTCGCTCACGAGCGGCGATTCGCCCTGCCATGCCACGAGGTTCCAGCCGATCTGCGGGACCTTGAGGCCCGGGGCGTCGAGCGGTCCGACCGAGCCCTCGAGCAGTCCGAGCCCCTCGGCGCCGCCGTGCTCCTCTGAGCGCTCGAAGAGGAGCTGCAGGCCCAGGCAGATCCCGAGCACGGGGATCCCCTGCCCGATCCGCTCCCGGATGAGCGCGTCGAAGCCGAGGCTGCGGACTTCCCGCATGGCGCGCGGGAAGGCGCCGACCCCCGGCAGCACCACGCCGTCCGCCGTCCGGATCCGGTCGTGGTCGCGGGTGAGCTCGGCAACCGCTCCCACGTGCTCCAGCGCCTTCTCGACCGAACGCAGGTTGCCCATGCCGTATTCGAGCACCGCTATCCGCGTCACAGGAGCCCCTTCGTCGAGGGCACGCCGGACTCGTCGGGATCGATCGCGACCGCCGCCCGCAGGGCGCGGGCGAAGGCCTTGAACGCGGCCTCGACCATGTGGTGCGCGTTGCTGCCGGCCTCGACGCGCAAGTGAACGGTGAGCTTGGCCGTGTTCGCGACGGCCCGGAAGAACTCCTGCGTCAGATCGGTGTCGAAGTCGCCCACCGTGGCCTCCGGCAGCTCCGCGTCGAAGGCGGTGTACGGCCGCCCCGACACGTCGATCGCGCAGCTGGCGCGCGCCTCGTCCATCGGCACGACGGCGTCCCCGAAGCGGACGATGCCCGCTCGGTCGCCGAGCGCCGAGTCGAGCGCCTGCCCGAGTGCGATCCCGGTGTCCTCCACCGTGTGGTGCGGACCGGTCTCGAGGTCGCCCTGGGCCCGCACGTCCAGGTTTAGCGCGCCGTGCCTGGCGAGCGCGTCGAGCAGGTGGTCGAAGAAGCCGACGCCCGTCTCGCGGGCGCCCTCGCCCGAGCCGTCGAGGTCGAGCGTCAGCTCGATCTGGGTCTCGGCGGTCTGGCGGGAGATCTCGGCGCTTCGCTGTCGCTCAGAATGGCTCATGCCCGACGCTCCATCGACTCGGCGTGCACGGGGAAGCCCTCGGCGCGCGCGATCGCTGCGCCGAGCGGCGCGAGGCGGGCGGGTGCCTCGCCCGGCAACGTTACCCGGGCCATTCTGCGGCGGAAGGTGGCGGGCGAGAGAGCGCCCTGGAAGCGCGCGGCGCCTCCTGTCGGCAGCACATGGTTCGAACCGGCGACGTAGTCACCGAAGGCCGTGCCGGCTCCCGCCCCGACGAATACGCACCCGGCGCGGCTCACGCGCTCGGCGAGCCCCTCGGCGTCAGCGCCCACCAGCTCCAGGTGCTCGGGGGCGATCTCCTCCGCGAACCGCACGGCTTCGTAGAGGTCGTCCACGAGGACGGCCTGGAGCTCGGCGTCGGCCACGCTCGGCCGCTCCGGGACGAGCCGCTCGACCGCTGCGACCACTTCCTCGAGCAGCGTCCTGTCGGGGCACAGCAGCCACAGCGGGCTCTCCTCGCCGTGCTCGGCCTGCGCGAGCAGGTCGAGCGCGATCAGCTCGGGGTCCCCGTCCTCGCCGGCGACCACGACCAGCTCGCTGGGGCCCGCGATCCCGTCGATTCCCACCTGGCCGACGAGCTGGCGCTTCGCCTCCTGGACGTAGGCGTTACCCGGCCCCACGATCACGTCCACCGCCGGCACCGACTCGGTCCCATAGGCGAGCGCCGCCACGGCCTGGGCCCCTCCCATCCGGTAGACCTCGGTGACCTCACAGAGGACGCAGGCGGCCAGGATCACCGGATGGGCCCCGCCCCGCGGCCCGGGCGGGGCGCACACCGCGAGCTGCTCGACACCGGCGGCCCTTCCCGTCACCGCGGCCATCACCACGGTCGAGGGATAGGCGGCACGGCCGGCCGGGACGTAGATGCCTGCGCGGCGCACGGGGACCTCCAGCAGCTCGACGCGCTGACCGGCCTCGAGCTCGACGGCGGCGGGCCCGCCGACCTGCTCTTCGGCCACCCTCCGTACGTTGGCGATCGCGGCTCGCAGCCCACGCAGAACGTCCGGCTCGAGCACTCCGAGCGACGCCTCGAGCTCGCGCGGCTCCACCCGCAGCTCGTCGGGCCGCAGCTCGGCCCGGTCGAAGCGCGCGGTGAGCCGCAGGACGGCCGCGTCACCGTCCCGGCGCACCTCTTCCAGGATCCCCCGCACGTCCTCGGCGAGGCCCTCGCCGGGCTGCCGGCGACGGGACCAGGCCTTCTCGAGCCGTTCGATCCTCACGAGCCTCGGATCCTCTCCACCAGGGCGTCGATCGCTCTCGCCTTCAGCTTGTGCGCCACCGGATTGGCGATCAGCCGCGCGGTGCAGGGCACGATCTCCTCGACAACCTCGAGGTTGTTCTCCTCCAGCGTGCGCCCGCTCGCGGTCAGGTCCACGATGCCGTCGACGAGCCCCGTGAGCGGCGCCAGCTCGACCGAGCCCTTGACCTCCACGATCTCGGCCTGGCGGCCGGTGTCGGCGAAGTGCTGCGACGCGATCCTGGGGTACTTCGTCGCGATGCGCACCCGACCCAGCCGCCTGAGCGCCTGGTCGAGCGCATTCCCGTCCTGTCGCGCGGCCACGACCATCCGGCAGTGGCCATAGCCGAGGTCCAGCAGCTCGTAGACGCGACGGTCGGGCTGCTCGAGCAGCACGTCCTTGCCGGTGATGCCGATGTCGGCGGAGCCGTGCTCGACATAGGTCGGGACGTCGCTCGGGCGCACGGTCACGAGCCCCGCGTCCGAGAACAGCAGCTTGCGCTCGTTGGAGCGCACCTCCGCGGTGTCCACCTCGAGCCGGTCGAGCAGCTCGAGCGTCCCGTCCAAGAGGGTCCCTCGCGGCACCGCGATCATCAGCCTGGAGCTCATCCCAGCGCCTCCTCAGCCGCCTGGGCGAGGTGCACCCGCTGGACATCCAGCGCGATGCCGCAGGCGGGCAGCTGACGACCGAAGCGGCCGACGAGCTCGTCGTAGCGGCCGCCGCCGCCGAGGGTGAAGCCCACCGCGGGGTCGTACACCTCGAACACGGCGCCGGTGTAGTAGCCGAGCTCCCGGACCAGGCCGAGGTCGAGGATGACCCGCTCGGCGACCCCACGCTCGGTCAGCAGGCCGTACAGCGCCCGCAGGCCCTGGACCGCGTCGGCGACCGGGCCGTCCGCACGCTCGAGCACCTCGGGGCCGCCGCGAAGCTCGGGTAGCCGGATGAGCAGCCGCCGGGCATCCTCCGGCAGGCCGAGCTCCGTGACGCGCTGCTCGAGGCCGACCAGGTCGCGCACCGACAGGCGCTCCAGAAGTCCCAGGTGCTCGTCCTCGGGCACGCCGAGGGCGGCCAGCAGGCTGCGGTAGAGCGAGCCG
This sequence comes from Thermoleophilaceae bacterium, assembly GCA_046262995.1. Classification (GTDB taxonomy): domain Bacteria; phylum Actinomycetota; class Thermoleophilia; order Solirubrobacterales; family Thermoleophilaceae; genus JBHELQ01. The sequence continues at coordinate 4,237 of JBHELQ010000139.1, read as the reverse complement.
TCGCCCACGCCGATGCGATGCCGCCGCAGCCCGGCCTCGTCCAGCGCCGCGACCGTCAGCGCCACGACCTCGGCCTCGGCCTCCGGTCCCGGCGCGCCAACCAGCTCGACCCCCCCTTGCAGGAACTCGCGCGGCTCCCCCACGCCGCGCTCCACGGCCCGGTAGGCGTGCGCGAAGTAGCAGAGCCGGAACGGGGGCTCCGCGTCGCGGTAACGGGCCGCCACGAGCCGTGCGATCGGGATCGTCATGTCGGAGCGCAGCGCCAGCACCTCGCCGTGCTCGTTGAAGACCCGATAGGCCGCCCCGCCCGCCCTGGCGTCGCCGCGGCGCAGCACCTCCTCGTACTCGAGCGCCGGCGTATAGACCTCGCCGTAGCCCTCGCGGGTGAAAACGCCGCGCATGCGGTCGGTGACCGCCCGCAGCTCGCGCATCTCGTCGGGCAGCACGTCGCGCGTGCCGGGTGGCAGCGGATGCGTCATGCGGGCCCCCGGCTCTCGGCGGCGCTAAGCCGGAATCTCCGCCGAGACCCGCTCGATTCGCGCCCCGAGGGCGCGCAGGCGCTCGTCGATGCGCTCATAGCCACGGTCGATCTGGCGGATGTTGCCGATCTCGGAGGTGCCGTCCGCGCACAGAGCCGCGATGAGCATGGCCATCCCGGCACGGATGTCCGGGCTCTCCATCTGCTCGCCGTGAAGCCGGCTCGGGCCGCTTACGACCGCACGGTGCGGGTCGCAGACGATCACCCGAGCGCCCATGGTGACGAGCTTGTCGACGAAGTAGAGGCGGTTCTCGAACATCTTCTCGTGTATCAGTATGAGACCTTCGGCCTGCGTGGCCATCGCGACCGCGATGCTCGTCAGATCGGCCGGGAAGGCCGGCCATGGCCCGTCCTCGATCTTCGAGACCGCGTCCCCGGCGTCGTCCTTGATCCGCAACCGCTGCCCGGGCGGCACGATTACGTCGTTGCCGTCGAGCTCGATCTGGCAGCCGAGCCGCTCGAACGCGAGGCGGGTCATGCGCAGGTGCCCGGGCACCGTGTCCTTGACCCGCAGCTCGCCGCCCGTGCAGGCGGCCAGCGCGATGAAGCTGCCCACCTCGATGTGATCGGGACCGAGCGTGTAGTCCGCTCCCCCGAGGCTGTCGCGACCGTGCACGACCATCAGGTTGGAGCCGATCCCCTCGACCCGGGCGCCCATCTGCATAAGCAGCCGGGCCAGGTCCTGCACGTGCGGCTCGGAGGCCGCGTTGTGGATCACGGTCGACCCCGGAGTCATCGCCGCCGCCATGAGGGCGTTCTCGGTGGCCATCACCGATGGCTCGTCCATGAAGAAGTCGCAGGCACGCAGGCGGCCCGGGGCGCGCAGGCGGTACCAGCCGTCCAGCGAGATGCTCGCTCCGAGCGCGCGGAAGGCGTCGAGGTGCGGATCGAGCCGCCGGCGGCCGATCACGTCGCCGCCCGGCGGCGGCATCTCCGCCTCGCCGAAACGGGCCAGCAGCGGCCCCGCGAGAAGGAAGGACGCCCGGATCCGGTTCGCGCACTCGGCGTCCACGTCGGTCTGGGAGACCGCGTCGGCCTGCAGGGCGACCGTGTTCTCCTCCCGCCAGTCCACCTTCACGCCGAGTCGCGTGAGCAGCTCCACCATCGCCTCGACGTCGCGGATGCGCGGAACGTTCCGCAGCACGACCTCTTCCTGGGTGAGCAGGGAGGCGGCCAGCGCGGGGAGGGCCGCGTTCTTGTTGCCGGCCGGGACGACCGTCCCGGAGAGCGGCGTCCCGCCTTCGATGACGAACTTCTCCATGCGAGCGGCCGCCCAGGTCGGGGCTGCGAGCGGCTCGGCAAGGGTACCGGAGGCCATTGCCCCTGAGGTTCGGCCATGGTGCGGGATACCCTCCCGGCGGTGACCCCCTCCCGTGACGAGGCCTGGGCGCTGGTCTGCGAGTGGACGGAATCGGAGCCGCTGCGAAGGCACATGCTGGCCGTGGAGGGGGCCATGCGCGCCTACGCGCGGAGCTGGGCGGAGGACGAGGAGCTGTACGGCGTCACGGGCCTGCTGCACGACCTGGACTACGAGCGCTTCCCGGACCTGGAGACCGGCCACCCCCGCAAGGCACTCGAGCTGTTCCGCGCGCGGGGCTACCCGGAGGAGCTCGTCGAGGCCGTGGCCGGACACGCCGAGCTCTTGGGCGTCCCCCGCACGAGCCGGCTCGCGAAGACGCTCTATGCCGTCGACGAGCTGTCGGGCTTCATCGCCGCCTGCGCGCTCGTGCGCCCGACCGGGATCGAGGGCATGACCCCGAAGTCCGTGAAGAAGAAGCTGAAGCAGCCGAGCTTCGCCGCCGCCGTCAACCGCGACGAGGTACGGCGGGGAGCCGAGGAGCTGGGGGTCGACTTCGACGGCCACGTGGCGCTCGTGATCTCGGCCATGGAGGAGCGCGCCGGAGAGCTGGGGCTGTCACCGGCGTCCACCTGACCTCGCCCGGTCGGCCATGGGCTCGGCGTGGTGGCGCCGCTGCTGCAAGCGAAGTTGCAGGCGGCGCCCTTCCGTCCGAGTGGTTTCCTAGCTTTGCGAACGCATGTTCCCCACGCTCCGACAGCGGCTTGGCGACGCACTCGACCTGGTCGTCGAGTTCTCAACCCTCGGCGAATACCGCCTCGGCGTGCAGGACGCGCCGTTGCCGTCGGGTGCCCCGCCCGCCGCCGGAGCAATCGCACCGGGCATGGGAGGAGCCGGCCTCAGCGCCGGCCGTGCCCCGGGCCGCCGCACTGTCGCGGGGCCGGCCGGCCGCTCACCGGCCGCGACCCCCGCGGCCAGGCGGCGGGCGGGCGACCACCCGCATCGGGTGGCTCTTCAGGCCCCCGGCCGCCGTGCCCGCGTCCGAGCGGGCCAGCCGGCCGCGCCGGACCAGCACTGCCTGGCGCGCGACTGAGCGGCGCAGGGCGCCTACTCCACGAGCTCGGCGCCCCAGTGCTCGCCGTGGCGGGCCAGCACCACGCGCGCCTCGCCGTCGGAGCCGAGCGCCATGAAGTGCGCGCGGTCCTCGTCCACCCCGGGACGGTCCTCGACCAGCACGAGGTGCAGTTGGCTGAAGGACCAGCCGGGCCGCGCCTCCGCCACTGCGCGACGGACGGTCTGCTCCATTACCTCGCGGTCCCAGCCCCGGTCGGCGGCGCGGGCGTGCTCGAGCGCCTGGTCGGCCTGGGCGACCCGGCGGGCGAAGTCGCGTTGCTGCGCCCTGTCCCTGGCGCGCGCGGCGAGCGCCCCGCCCGCGAGGAACAGCAGGACCAGCGCGACGACGACGGTCAAGACGATTGCGAGCGGGGACACCGGGGGCAGTCTAGGCCGCCGGCACCGCGCCGGGCCGAGAGAAGAACCGGCGGCGACCTACTCTCCCGGGGCCGCGAGGCCCAAGTACCATCGGCGCTAGGGGGCTTAACTGCTCTGTTCGGAATGGGAAGAGGTGTATCCCCCCCGCTATCGCCACCGAAAGGTTGCGAGACCGGCCCACGACGGGCCCTTGAAAACCGCACAGCAGGCCACGAGCGATCGCCGATGGCGATCAAAATCCGTCAAGCCCTCGAAGCATTAGTACCGGTCTGCTGAGCACATTGCTGTGCTTACACACCCGGCCTATCACCTGGTGGTCTACCAGGGCTCTTACTCCCTCAAGGGGATGGGAGAGCTCATCTCGAGGTCGGCTTCCCGCTTAGATGCCTTCAGCGGTTATCCGGTCCGCACGTAGCTAACCAGCGGTGCCCCTGGCGGGACAACTGGCACACCAGAGGTGCGTTCGTCCCGGTCCTCTCGTACTAGGGACGACTCCTCTCAACTCTCCAACGCCCACGGCGGATAGGGACCGAACTGTCTCACGACGTTCTGAACCCAGCTCGCGTACCGCTTTAATGGGCGAACAGCCCAACCCTTGGGACCGACTTCAGCCCCAGGATGCGACGAGCCGACATCGAGGTGCCAAACCGGGCCGTCGATGTGGACTCTTGGGCCCGATAAGCCTGTTATCCCCGGAGTACCTTTTATCCGTTGAGCGACGGCGCTTCCACTTGCAACCGCCGGATCACTAAGGCCTGCTTTCGCACCTGCTCGACATGTCTGTCTCGCAGTCAAGCTCCCTTACTGCCTTTACACTCTGCGCACGATTTCCGACCGTGCTGAGGGAACCTTTGCGCGCCTCCGTTACATTTTGGGAGGCGACCGCCCCAGTCAAACTACCCGCCTGACAC
>JBHELQ010000138.1:0-3960 GCA_046262995.1 Thermoleophilaceae bacterium | reverse complement strand
CGCGAGCCGTGGTAGGACTAGTGTGCATGGGACTGGCGCCTTCGGAAGCGGGGACGATGGTCGAGGGCATCGTGGCCCCGGGCTTCGAGGACGTCCGCCAGGAGTTCGAGCGCAACTTCGCCGAGCGCCGCGAGCTCGGCGCCGCCTGCGCCGCCTACGTGGAGGGCGAGAAGGTCGTGGATCTGTGGGGCGGGGTGCGCGACGCCCGCTTCGGCGCGCCCTGGGAGGAGGACACGCTCGTCCTCGTCTACTCGACCTCGAAGGGGCTGGCCGCGATGACGCTCGCGCTGGCCCACTCGCGTGGCTGGCTCGACTACGACGAGCGCGTGGAGACCTACTGGCCCGAGTTCGCCCAGGCGGGCAAGGCCGCGGTGACCGTGCGCCAGCTGCTCGGCCACGAGGCCGGGCTCCCGGTGGTCGACGAGCCGCTCAACCCGAAGCTGCTTGCCGACTTCGACCGCCTGGCCGACGCGATCGCCAGCCAGCCCCCGGCCTGGAGGCCCGGCACCCGCCACGGCTACCACGGCGTGAGCCTCGGCTGGTATGAGGGCGAGCTGATCCGCCGCGTCGACCCGCAGAGGCGCACGCTCGGCCGTTTCTTCGCCGAGGAGATCGCGGAGCCGCTCGGACTCGAGGTGTTCTTCGGCGTGCCCAAGGACTTCCCGAGCCGCCGGCTGGCGCGCATCGAGCGGGTCCGGGCCTGGAGGGCCCTGCCGCAGGCGCGCGACCTGCCACCCACGATGGCGCTGTCGATGCTGCGCCCCGGGTCGCTCAGCCGCCGCACCTTCGCCAACCCGCGCTTCCGCCGGCCCGCCGACCTCGACCGCGCCGAGTACCGCAGCGTGGAGTTCCCCGCGGGTGGGGCCGTCGGCGGCGCCCGCGACATCGCCCGCGCCTACGCCGCCTTCGCGGCCCACCCGCCGGAGCTCGGCCTGAGCTCCGACACGCTCCACGAGCTCACCCGCTTCCCGACGCCGCCCCGGTTCGGCTGGCGCGACGAGGTGCTGAAGGTCGACACCGCCTTCTCGCTCGGCTTCGCCCGTCCGCTGGGCGACTTCCGCTTCGGCTCGAGTCAGCGCGCCTTCGGCCACCCCGGCGCCGGCGGCTCGTTTGGCTTCGCCGACCCCGAGCGCCAGGTCTCATTCGCCTATGTCATGAACCGGATGGGCTTCCGGATCGTGGACGACCCGCGTGAGAAGGCGCTGCGGGACGCGCTGTACGGCTGCCTCTGAGTCCGCAAGGGCATATATCGATGTGATATAGCTCCGCGATACATGGAGCTCAGCAAGACCGCCTACGTGATCCTCGGGATGCTCAGACTGGGGCGGCGGACGGGCTACGAGATCAAGTCGTTGGTGGACGTCTCCACGCGCTTCTTCTGGGCGGCGAGCTACGGCCAGATCTACCCCGAGCTCGAGCGCCTCGAGCGGGCGGGCCTCGTGACGGGCGAGCGCGAGCCCGGCCACCCGCGCCGGCGGAAGGCGTACGAGCTGACCCCGGCGGGCGAGCAGGCGCTGCACGACTGGCTCACCTCCGACGCGCCGCTCCACCTGGAGCTCCGCCACGAGGGCCTGCTCAAGTTCTTCTTCTCCGACGGCCTCACGCCCGAGGAGGAGGTTGAGCAGCTGCGGCGCATGCGCGCCGAGTACGAGCGCATGGCGGCCGGGATGCGAGCCATGGAGCCGGCGGCCCGGCGGGAGTCCGAGGCGCGCGGCGAGCGCCACCCGCTCATGACCTTCGAGTTCGGGCTCGCCTACCACGAGTTCGTCATCGACTGGTGCAAGCAGAACGAGCGCCGGCTGGCCGAGGCCGCGGTGGAGGCGTAGCCATGTTGGGAGCGCTCGCCCGACTCGCGGATCGCAGACCATGGCGGGTGGTGGGGGTGGCGATCGTCTTGGCGCTCGTCGCGGGTGCGCTCGGCGGCTCGGTGGCGGATCACCTCTTCCCCTACGGCGCCGACGACCCGGCCACCGACAGCGTCAAGGCCACCGAGCGCCTGGAGCGGGCCGCCGGCATGCATCCGGCCGCCGGCCTGGTCGGCTGGATCGATACACCCGCCGGCCCCTCGTCGCCGGCCAGCTGTGCCAAGGTCCAGCGCGTTGCGCGCCAGATCGGCAGCGACCGCGCCGTGGCGCGCGTGGACACCTTCTACGGGACGCACGCCCGCGCGCTGGTGGCGCGCGACGGCAGCTCCCAGTACGTGGCCGCCCACTACAGGCCGGTCTCGGACAAGGCGGAGCAGGACGCCGCCGAGCGGATCGGCAAGCGGCTGAGCGGGCAGCCAGGCGTCATGCTCGGCGGCTGGGGCGCGGCCAGCCAGGACGTGAACAAGACGGTCGAGCACGACCTGCGCCGCGCCGAGATGCTCGTCTTCCCGCTGCTCTTCCTGCTCTCGCTGGTCTTCTTCCGCAGCCTCGTGGCCGCCGCGCTGCCGCTGCTCGTGGGCGGCCTGGCGATCGTCGGCACGTTCCTGGTCCTGCGCGTGGCCAGCGAGCTGACGGACGTGTCGATCTTCGCGCTGAACCTCACCACCGGGCTCGGCCTGGGGCTGGCGATCGACTACTCGCTGTTCATCGTCTCGCGCTACCGGGAGGAGATCGCCCGCGACGGGCCCGGGCTCGGGGCGCTGCAGCGCACGCTGGCGACCGCCGGGCGCACGGTGCTGTTCAGCTCGCTGACGGTGGCGGCGGCCCTGGCCTCGCTGCTCGTCTTCCCGCAGCGATTCCTGTACTCGATGGGGATCGGCGGCACCTTCGTGGCGCTGGTGGCCGCCGCCGTATCGCTGATCGTGCTGCCGGCCGTGCTGGCGATCCTGGGCACGCGCGTCAACGCGCTCGCGCCCGGCTGGCTGCAGCGACGGGCGGAGAACGACGCCCGCGCCGCGTCGGCCGGCGGGTGGTACCGGCTCTCGCGCTTCGTGATGCGCCGCCCGGGTGCGATCGCCCTCGTCAGCGCGGCGGTCATGATCGCCGCGGGGATCCCGTTCCTGCGCATCACCCTGACCGCCGTGGACTCGAGCGTGCTGCCCAAGTCCGCGGAGAGCCGGCAGGTCGACAGCGTCCTGGCGCGCGACTTCGCGCCCAACCGCGCGGCGCCGACCTACGTGGCGGTAGCCGGTCGGCCCGGCCCGGCCGTGAACGCCTACGCCCAGCGCCTGCGCCGGCTCCCGGGCGCCGCGGCGGTCACCCAGCCGCGCCCGGTGGGCCGCGACACCACGCTGATCCAGGTCATCTCCCGCCACCGCGAGCTCGCCGACCAGAGCCAGGACCTGGTGCGCGACATCCGTGACGTCCCCTCGCCGACCGAGGCTCTGGCCGGCGGGCGCACGGCCGACTTCGTCGACTTCAAGGCCAGCCTGGCGCGCCACCTGCCGCTCGCATTCGCGATCGTCACCCTGGCCACCCTGATCGTGCTGTTCCTGATGACCGGGTCGGTGCTGTTGCCGATCAAGGCGGTGATCATGAACGTGCTGACGTTGAGCGCGGCGCTCGGAATCCTCGTCCTGATCTTCCAGGACGGACGCCTGGAGAGCCTGCTCGACTACACGAGCCAGAACGCCCTGGAGGTGACGATGCCCGTGCTGCTGTTCGCCGTCGTCTTCGGGCTGTCGACCGACTACGGGGTGTTCCTGCTCGCCCGCATCAAGGAGGCGCGCGACAACGGGGCGTCCGACTCCGAGTCCGTCGCGATCGGGTTGGAGAGGACCGGCCGGATCGTGACCGCGGCGGCGCTCCTGTTCAGCGTGGCGATCGGCGCCTTCGCCACCTCGCAGATCATCTTCATCAAGGAGAACGGCGTGGGGACGGCGATCGCCGTGCTGATCGACGCCTCGATCATCCGCGCGCTGCTCGTGCCCTCGCTGATGGGGCTGCTCGGTCGCTGGAACTGGTGGGCGCCGCGGCCGCTGCGGCGGCTGCACGCGCGCGTGGGTCTGAGCCACGGGTCGCCGGCGGGCGCCGG
>JBHELQ010000137.1:0-4968 GCA_046262995.1 Thermoleophilaceae bacterium | reverse complement strand
CGCCGGTCGGCGGCGAGCTCGGCCTGCTGCTCGGCGAGCTTGCGCTCGAGTAGCCGCGCGCGCAGCACGCGCATCGCCTTGTCGCGGTTCTGGAGCTGGGACTTCTCGTCCTGCATCGAGACGACGACCCCGGTGGGCTTGTGCGTGATCCGCACGGCCGAGTCCGTGGTGTTCACCGACTGACCGCCCGGCCCCGACGAGCGGTAGACGTCAATCTGCAGCTCGTTCGGGTCGATCGCCACGTCGACCTCCTCGGCCTCGGGAAGCACCGCGATCGTGGCGGTGGAGGTGTGGATGCGGCCCTGTGACTCGGTCTCCGGGACGCGCTGCACGCGGTGGGTGCCGCCCTCGTACTTGAACACGCTGTAGGCGCCGGCGCCCTTGACCGCGAAGGTGAAGTGCCCCTCGCCGACCGAGATCGGCTCGGTCTTGAACCCGAGACGCTCGGCGTACCGCGTGAGCATGCGGTACAGGTCGGCCGCGAACAGGCCGGCCTCCTCCCCTCCCGTTCCGGGACGGATCTCGACGATCACGTCCTTCTCGTCGTTCGGGTCCGCCTCGACCATCGCCAGCCGGATCTCCTCCTCGAGCTCCCCCAACCGCGACTCGGACGACGAGAGCAGCTCCCGGATCTCGGCGTCGTCGGCGCCCTCCTTGATCAGCTCGCGGGCGGTGGCGGCGTCGTCGGTCGCGCGCCGCCACTCCCGCGCCAGCTCGTGCGCCGGCTCGAGTGCGCGGTAGGCCCGCCCGACCTCCGCGTAGCGGCGCTGGTCCCCGATCACCGCCGGGTCCGACATCTGCTCTGACAGCTCGGAGAAGCGGTTATCGATCTGCTCGACGAGCTTCTGGATCACGGCCTCAAGCTTAGGCGCGGCACGGACGCCGCTAGGGGTCGGTCGAGCGAGCTCCGGCCGTCTGAGCTTTCCGGCGTGGCAGCCGTCGCTTGCCCCAGTGGGCCCGCTCCGCGAAGTCGATCAGCCGATCGAAGTAGCGCTCGATCGGGCTGACGCGGATGCCGGCGGGCTCCAGGCGCTGACGCGCACGGCGATCGTCGTAGCGCACCTTCATCGAGAAGTAGGGGAAGAAGACCTCGCTCTGCTCCAGCGCCCTGCGCTTGCGGCCCTTCGTCAGCCGAAGGGCAAGCGGATGGATCAGCCTCCGGTACAGGCCGCGCGGGATCGTGCGCGGCGGGCGACGGCCGAAGCGCCGGGATGCCAGCTCCGCGATCCGGCCCAGGCTCGTCGTGGCCCGCGGGCCCGCGACCACGTGGTAGGTCCCCCGACCGCCCGCGCTTGCCAGCTCGTAGATCGCGTCGGCCACGTAGTCGACCGGCACGACGTCCACAGGGGCGTCGTAGTCCGCCGGGATCACGCGGTACGCGCCGCGGGCGAACGCCTTGAGCGGGGTGTAGAGCACGTTAAAGGCGGCGGTCCAGCCGCTCTTCCGGTCCCCGACGACGATGCTGGGCCGCACGATCTGTACCGGCAGGCCGCCGGCCCGCTCACGGATCGCGCGCTCGGCCTCGAACTTGGAGAGCTCATAGGCATTGCGAAAGCGCTGGCCGCTGTCGAAGTCTTCCTCGCCGAAGACTCCGGCGTGGGTGCCCGCCACGTATGCGGTCGAGACGTAGGTGAGGCCGTCGAAGCGGCCGTGCTGACGACATAGTTCCGCGAGCTCGAGCACTCGCCGGGTACCGAGCACGTTTATCCGGCGCGACTCCTCCAGGCCAAGGGTGAAGGAAACAGAGGCCGCGCAGTGGACGATGGTGGTGACTTCGCGCGCGAGCAGCTCCACCTCCTCCCACGGCAGGCCGAGCGCCGGTTGCTCGACGTCGGCACAGACGGCCGTGGCACGGCTTTCGTACCGATGGGGATCGCCGACCGCGTCGTCGATGACCGAGTCGAGCCGGCGCGCCGCTGCGTCACGGTCGCCGGCGCGGACGAGCGCGTACACCGGCCGCCCGCTGCGTTCGAGCCAGCGGGTGAGCACCTCCATGCCTATGAACCCGGTCACGCCGGTGATCAGGACCGCCCCGTCCGAGTGCCGGGACACCTCTCCACCTCCCTGATGGAATGCGAGCCTTTCAGGAAGGCTTTCGGAGACGGCGGAGGGCTAAACGCGCACGCGTTCTTCGGCCAGCAGCTCCCGCAGCTCGTCCTCGAGCGTCGCCGCGCGGCTCCCGTGCCGATGCCGCACCGCACCGCCGACGCCCACGGCCAGGAACATCAGCAGGGCGACGGCGCCCGCCAGGAAGCGCCAGGCCACGGTCCACCCCACCCCGGGGAAGGACGTGTTGGACAGGTCGACCCTCGCATTGCGGGCAGGACTCGGCCGATGTGCCGGCGGAAGCGGCGCGGGGCTGTCGAGCGCGGTCGCGGGCTCGTTGAGCGGCCGGCGCCGGCTCGCCGCCGCGCGACGGCGAGCGAGCTCGCGCAGCGCCCGCAGATGTCTGACTCGTGCCGCGCGCGCCAGAGCGGTGGGCTTCGCGTTCGAGCTGTTCCCGTCGTCGCGCTTGGCCTGCGGCCGCTCGGTGGGAGGGGTGATCGCCGCCGGTCCGCTCGAGGCCGGCAAGCTTCCCCCGCCGCTCGGAACCGCCAGCGTCAGCGGAGATCCCGAGCTCCGGACATGTGCGCCGGAGGAGGGTCCGTCGAGTGCGGCCGGGGGCGGAGGGGAGGCGCCCGCGGCGGTGCCGCCGGGCACCGGCGGCGTGTAGCGCATCGACAACTTGCGCTTCCAGCTGTCCTGCTCGGGGGGCTCGACGGTCAGGACCAGCTTCAGCTCGAGGGGATCCGAGCCCAGGTCCGGCATCTCGAAGTCGTCGACGGTCCCGGGCTCCTCCGTCGTGTCCTCACCCGCCGCGAGTCGCCTTCCGTCCGCGAGCTCCAGCGCGTAGCGCGCGCCCTGCGGCGTGCCCGGCACCTGGAACAGCACGAGCTCGCCCGGCCCGGCACTCGAGCGTGCCAAAAGCGGCCGCTCGTCGTGGTTCTTGCCGGGCTGCTCGTCGGCCCGGGCGACCGCCGCCCCCGCGCCGAGCGCAAGAGCCGCCGTCAACACAGCTGTCGCTGAACGAATTCCCCCTGCCAAGTCCCCGACACCTCCGTGGTCGAAGAGGAAGGGATAGGAAACCGGACTGGGGACCTCCCGTCAAGGAGGAAGCGGCGCTAGGCCACGACCTCCATGCCCACCCTGTCCTGGTCGGTGGCCTCCCGCGGGTCCTCCACGGCGAGCACGGCCTCGAGCGCGGCAATCGCGACGGCGAGCTGTGAGAGGTCGGGCTCACGGGTCGTCAGGCGCTGAAGCTGGATGCCCGGCCACATGAGCGCCCGCGCCCAGCTGCGCGTCCTGTTGCGGCCGAACCACTTCACGACTTCGAAGGCGAGCCCGGCGACCAGCGGTATGCCGACCACCCGCGACAGGAACAGCCAGTGCCACGGCAGCTTGCCGAGCGGGGCGAAGACGACGATGGCCACGATCATGACGATCAGCAGGAAGCTCGTCCCGCAACGTGGATGGAAGCGCGAGAAGCGGGCCGCGCGCTCGGGGACCAGAGACTCGCCCGCCTCGTAACAGGAGATCGTCTTGTGCTCCGCCCCGTGATACTGGAACACGCGCTGGAGGTCCGGCATGCGCGAGATCAGCCACAGGTAGACGAGGAAGATGCTGATGCGGACGACCTTCTCGATCAGCACGAACACGATCCCGTTCGGGATCTCGTCCCGGAAGAGGTTCGTGAGCCCCGCCGGCAGCAGGAAGAACAATCCGACCGCGAACAGGAGGGCGAAGACGATCGTGCCGGCCCAGGTGCGTCCCCCGATCTGCCCCTCCTCACCGGCCTCGTCGGGCGGGATCTGGGCGTTGGCCGAGATGCCGAGCGCCCGAAAACCGATCTTGAGCGACTCTCCGAGCGCCACGACGCCGCGGACCAGCGGGACTCGCAGCCAGGGATGCCGCCTCGTCCAGGAGACGAGCGGCTCCGATACGACCTCGATCTCTCCCCTCGCCCCATCCTTCGCGTCCACGCCGCCGGCCTCCAGCTGCTCGGCGGAGGGCTTGCGGACCGCCACGGCCCAGGTCGAGACGCCGCGCATCATGACGCCCTCCAGCACGGCCTGACCGCCCACCGGTACGTCGGATGCGGCCTCGAGCGTCCCTTCGGGCACCGGCTCGTCGCGCGGGGGATGCTGCGTCGCGGTCACCACGTTCATCGTATCGGCGCCCTCGCCGGGGGCCCTGAGCTCAGGCGGTGGCTGGCAGCGTGCAGCTCCTGGAGCGGTGCCGCTCCCGCCGGACGAGCTGTCCACCCGTCGAGTACCAGCGGAAGCGAACCAGCACCCGATAGGCATAACCGCTCGGGAGCCCGCGCACGCCCTGCCTGTAGAAGAAGGCGCGCACACCCGGCAAGGAGCTGTGCCGGCGCCCGAGCTTCCGGTGCCGCAGCGCAATCCAGGCGCCGTCGGCATCCCGCTGAAGCAGTCTGAAGCGCATGACCATGCGCTGGCTCCCCGGGACGCGCGTCATCCGGCCGGTGAAGACAGCCTTGCGCTGACCGGGAGAGCAGCGCGTGAGCTCGGCGACGGCATTGCGGGTCGCGCTTTCCCGCGCGGTCGTGGCGAGGCTGTCGGACACGGCTCCCGCGGTCGCCAGAACGGCGCAGACGAGAACGACTGCTGGGCCTCTGCGGCGCACGAGCAGTGAACAGCGTAAGCCGGCGCGAGTTGCGCCCGCCGGCGTCAGCCCTGGCTGCGCGCGGCCCTGCGGCGGAAGCGCTCGACCCTGCCGCCCGTGTCCACGAGCTTCTGCTTGCCCGTGTAGAAGGGGTGGCAGTTCGAGCAGATCTCCACGTGCAGCTCCTGCTTCGTGGAGCGGGTCCAGAACTCGTTGCCGCAGGTGCAGCGCACGTGCGCCTGGACGTACTCGGGGTGGAGTCCCTGCTTCATCGCCCTATCGAGTCTAGCCGGGGCGGATCCG
>JBHELQ010000136.1:0-3512 GCA_046262995.1 Thermoleophilaceae bacterium | reverse complement strand
CCGGCCTGCCCGCCGTCCTGGCAGAGCGGCTCTACACAGGACAATGACCCCGCGCGCGCTGAAGACCGCATCCATCCTGGCCGCCATCGGCGCCGTCCTCGTCGTGACCGGTTGCGGCGGGGACAAGGAGGGCAAGCCGCTTCCTCCCTCGCAGGTCGCGGAGCTTCAGCGCCAGCTCGATTCGGTGGAAAGCCGCTTGCGCGTGGGCGGGGGCGCCTGCAAGGACATCTTGCAAGGCAAGGAGAACAACGTGGACGCGGTGGGCCGAAGCATCGACTCGCTGCCGTCCGGCGTCGACGCCGACGTCCGCAGCGCGCTCAAGCGGAGCTTCGACCGCCTCTGGGAGCTGGCCCACTCCCAGTGCGGCACCAAGAAGAACCAGCCGACCACGCCGCAAACGACCCCGGCGCCGGCGCCACCGCCAACGGTCCCGACCGAGACCCAGACCGACACAACGCCCACGGAGACCACTCCGACGGAGACTCAGCCGAAGAAGAAGCCGGGCAAGGACAAGAAGGCGCCGGGTAACGGCGGCGCGGGGGCCAACGAGTGATGGCCACGCCGGCCGACGTCGCTGGGCGCTACCGGATCGACCGCCGCCTGGGCGCGGGCGGGATGTCGACGGTCTTCCAGGCCACCGACACGGTGCTCGAGCGCCCCGTCGCGGTGAAGCTGCTCGCCGAGCACCTGGCCGAGGACGAGGCCTTCGTCGCGCGCTTCAGGCGCGAGGCGCTGGCCGCGGCAAGCCTGATGCACCCGAACGTCGTTCAGGTGTTCGACTCTGGGCAGGACCCCGACAGCGGGCGTCACTACATCGTCATGGAGTACGTCGACGGCCCGTCCTGCGCCGATCTGATGCGGGAGCGCGACCGGCTGGAGATCGAGGAGACCGTGCGGATCGTGTGCGATGCCTGCAACGGGCTCGACTACGCCCATCGCGCGGGCGTCGTGCACCGGGACGTGAAGCCGGGGAACCTGCTCGTGGCCGGCGAGACCGGCATCACGAAGCTCGCGGACTTCGGCATCGCCAAGGCGGCCGAGCAGACGCGCATCACGCAGGTCGGCTCGGTGCTCGGCACCGCCGCATACCTGTCGCCCGAGCAGGCCCGGGGCGACGAGGCGGGGCCGGCGTCCGACATCTACTCGCTGGGCGTCTGCGCCTACCAGTTCCTGACCGGCAGGCTGCCGCACGAGTACGGGTCCCTGACCGAGCTGGCCCTGAAGCAGCAGGAGCAGGCGGTAGAGCCGCTGACCCGCCACCGTCCGGAGGTCAGCCCGGAGCTCAACCGCGCGGTCTGCATGTGCCTGGAGCGCTCGCCCGACGCGCGCTACAGGTCCGCGCTCGAGCTCGCGGAGGCCCTGGAGGCCGGGCTCGCCGGCGAGGGGACCGAGGCCACCCGGCGGCTCGGCGCGTCACCTCCGACCGATGCCACCCGGGCGATCCGCGACACCGATTCCACGCGTGCGATCAGGAGGGCCCCCCCACCCCCTGCTCCCCCCGCGACCGGCTCCCGCGCGCCGGCCCGCCGGCCGGCCCGGGACCCCGCACGCGCCCAACGCCGTCGCCGGCTCGGAGGCCTTTTGGCCCTGCTTGCCGTGCTGGCGGTCGTGGCCGCGGTCGGGGCTGCCCTCCTGGCCTCGCAGAGCGGCGGCGGAGGCGTCGGGCCGGTGGACAAGGGCGATCCGCAGAGCCAGCTCGACGGCATCCGCCAGTTCCTGCACGACCATTCGCGCTAGGCGAATGGGACCTGGCCGCGCAGCGCCCGGTCCGTGTAGCCGGCATAGTCGCCGCTCTCGATCGCGGCGCGAATGCCGCGCATCAGCTCGGCCATGAAGGTCAGGTTGTGGAGCGTCACCAGCCGCGCCGCCGTCGGCTCGCCGGCGCGGGCCAGGTAGTGCAGATAGCCGCGCGTGTGCTCGCGACAGGCCGGGCATGGGCAACCGTCCAGGATCGGCTCCCGGCTGCCGCGGCTTCCCGACCTCGTCAGGTCGAGGCGCCAGCGGGCCGCCGGCTCGGGGACGAGGGCAGTCCCATGGCGGCCCAGTCGCGTGGGCGTCGCGCAATCGAAGCTGTCGATGCCGGCCGCGACCGCGTGCAGGATGTCGTCCACGTCGCCGATTCCGAGCAGGTGGCGAGGGCGCTCATCCGGGAGCGGCGCCAATGACCACTCCACGACCTCGCGCATCTGCTCCTTCGAACGCCCGAGCGAGCCGCCGATCGCTATCCCGTCGACGGGCGCCTGCGCGACATAGTCCGCGGATTCTGCTCGCAGGTCCTCGTAGACGCCGCCCTGCACGATCCCCAGTAGGAGCTGCCAGTCCGGCGCGTGGTCGTCGTGCCACGAAACGCAGCGGTCGAGCCAGCGGTGCGTGCGCTCCATCGAGCGCGCGGTGTAGTCCCGCTCGGCGTGGAACGGCGTGCATTCGTCGAAGGCGAGCGCCAGATCCGACCCGAGCGCCGCCTGCACCTCCATCGAGGTCTCCGGGCCCATGAAGCGCTCGGCTCCATCCACGTAGGAGCGGAAGCGGACGCCGTCGTCGTCTATCGAGAGGACCCGCGACCGCCCGGGATGACGGCGGCGCTTGATCTCCTCGGCCACGGAGCCGTGGCCCATGGAGAACACCTGGTAGCCGCCGGAGTCGGTGACGATCGCCCCGCCCCAGCCCATGAACTCGTGCAGCCCGCCGAGCTCGCGCACGTAGTCCTGGCCGGGCTGCATGAACAGGTGGAAGGTGTTGCCGAGCACCATCTCGTAACCGAGCTCGGCGACCTCGGCGGCGTGCAGGGTCTTGACGCTGCCGGTCGACGCGAGCGGCACGAAGGCGGGGGTGCGCACCTCTCCGTGCTCGCAGCGCAGCACGCCCGCACGGGCCCGGCCGTCGCGGGCTTTCAGCTCGAAGGACGGGGCCACCCGGGCGAGACTAGCCCCGGGCGGCCCCGCCGGCCGAATCGCCTCCGGCTAGCTCTCTGAAGCCGTGCCCTCGACCGCGGGCTTCCCGTTCGGCGCGCCGGCCTTGATCTCGACCCGGCGGGGCTTGCGCTCCTCCGGCTTCGGGATCCTGACCTCCAGGACGCCGCGTTCGAACGCCGCCGCGATGCCGTCCGCGTTCACGCTCCTCGGGGGAGCGTGTCAAGTTTCTCATGGCCCTTCAACAAGGACGCGCCGGTCATCTCCGGCGGCTGGCGCTGCCCCAGCAGGGCGAGCAGGGTGGGTGCGACGTCCGCCAGGATGCCGCCCGGCCGCAGGCCCTCGACCCCGGCGGTGACGATCACCGGCACGGGGTTCATAGAGTGCGCGGTGTTCGGGCTGCCGTCGGCCTCGAGCATCTCGTCGGCGTTGCCGTGATCGGCGGTGACGAGGCAGGCACCGCCGGTCTCGTGCACGGCCGCCACCACCGAGCCGAGGCACGCGTCCGTCGTCTCGACCGCGCTGACCGCCGCGGGGATCACGCCCGTGTGCCCGACCATGTCCGGGTTCGCGAAGTTGATGATCGCGAAGCCGTAGTCGCGG
>JBHELQ010000135.1:0-8547 GCA_046262995.1 Thermoleophilaceae bacterium | reverse complement strand
GCCGTCTCAGCCGCGGGCGGTCTGGGCTTCCTCGCCGCCGGCTACAAGAGCCCCGGGGCGCTGGCTGCGGACATCACGAGGACGCGAGAGATCACGTCGGCGCCGGTTGGCGTCAACCTGTTTCTCCTCGCCGAAACCCCGGTCGACCACGCCAGGTTGACCGCATACGCCAAGGCGATCGAACTCGAAGCACACCGACACCATGTCGGGCTCGGCGAGCCCCACTTCGATGATGACGCATTCCACGCCAAGCTCGCGATCGTGTGCGGCGAGCGCCCGCCAATCGTGTCGTTCGCGTTCGGGTGCCCGGCGCCCGACGTAGTACAGCGGCTTCACGAGCTCGACATCGCCGTGTGGGTCACGGTCACGGAGGTGAATGAGGCGCTGCTCGCTACACAGGCCGGTGCGGACGCGCTGGTCGTGCAGGGAGTGGAGGCCGGTGGGCACCGTGGCGGCTTCGAGGACGCTGACGGTCGCGGCGAGGTGGCGCTGCTGCCGCTGCTCCGGCTCGTTGCCCGGGCATGCGAGCTGCCGCTGATCGCATCAGGCGGCATTGCCGACGGGGGCGGGGTCGCCGCCGCCCTCGCCGCCGGCGCACGGGCGGCCCAGATCGGCACGGCGTTCATGCGCTGCCCCGAGGCGGCCACCAGCGATGCACATCGGGAGGCGCTGACCGCTCCGACCCCGACGGCGATCACCCGGGCTTTCAGCGGCCGACGCGCCCGAGGAATCGTCAACGCCTTCATGCGCGACCACGACGATCACGCCCTACCGGCCTACCCGCACGTGAACCAACTCACGGCGCCGCTGCGAGCGGCCGCGCGCGAAGCCGGGGACGCCGATGCGATCAACCTCTGGGCCGGGCAAGCCCACACGCTCACCGAAGACCGCCCCGCCCGCGAGCTTGTTGATCGTTGGAGCGCCGAGGCACGCGCCGCGATCGAGCGGGCCCGCTCCGAGCTAACCGCCCCAGGCGAGCATCCGGTGTAGAGGAACCCGGGCCTACCGGGAAGCTGCCAACCAGCGCTCGTCCGCTTCGCCAGCGGCGTGGCTGCCGGTTGCCGCGGCGCTGCTCGGGACGGGGTGGGGGTCGAACCAGATCACCCCGATGCTCCTCGTTTATCGCCACAAGTTGGAGCTCGGCACAGGCACGCTCGAGGCGATGTTCGGCTTCTACGCGCTAGGTCTGATCCCGGGGCTGCTGCTCACCGGGCCGCTGTCTGACGCGCGCGGACGGCGCACCGTTGTGATTGCGGCCGCCGGGCTGTCGCTGCTCGCCAGCGCGGCGCTGGTCGCCGGCGCCGACCGCGTGGCGCTGTTGTTCCTCGGGCGTCTGATGGCCGGGGTCAGCAGCGGCGCGGTGTTCGCCGCGGGCACGGCGTGGCTGCGGGAAATCTCGGTGGCGCCAAGGGGCACGGCGACTCGTAGCGGCGCGGCGCGACGGGCTGCG
This sequence comes from Thermoleophilaceae bacterium, assembly GCA_046262995.1. GTDB lineage: Bacteria > Actinomycetota > Thermoleophilia > Solirubrobacterales > Thermoleophilaceae > JBHELQ01. The sequence continues at coordinate 7,097 of JBHELQ010000135.1, read as the reverse complement.
ATCGCGATGACCGCAGGCTTTGCCCTTGGCCCGCTGGTGGCCGGCGTGCTGGCGCAATGGGCGCCCGCATCGAGGACCCTGCCCTACCTCCCGCACATCGCCTTCACGGCCGTGGTGCTGCTAGCGCTGCTTAACGTCCCCGAGACCGTCTCGGGCTCACGCCGCCACCCAATTCGGCTGTCGGTGCCCGCGGTGCGCGGCCCGCGCTTTCGTGGGGTCGTGGCGCCGATGGCCCCCTGGGTGTTCGCGGCCCCCGCGATCGCGTTTGCGCTGTTGCCCAGCGTCGTCGGCGCCCACCACGCCGCCGACGGCATCGCCGTCACAGCCGCGATCACCTCGCTGACCGCGCTGGCCGGCGTGCTGATCCAGCCGCTGGCGCGACGGTTGGAGGCGCACGCGGCGAGCAATCGTGCCGGCATCGTCGGGCTGGTCGTAGTCGGTGCTGGCCTGGCGCTGGCTGCCGTCACCGCGGAAGCTCAACAGATCTGGTTATTGGTGCCGTGTGCGATCGTGCTCGGGTGCGCTTACGGCCTGTGCCTCGTCGCCGGGCTCGTTGAAGTCGGGCGTCTCGCCGGCGACGACGATCTCGCGGGTCTGACCGCCGCCTACTACGCCCTGACCTATCTCGGCTTCGCCGCCCCCTATCTACTGGCCCTCGCCGCGCATGTCGCGAGCTACCCCGTGCTGCTATCGATCGCTGCCGCGCTCGCCCTGAGCACGGCGCCCGTGGTCGCCCGCCTCTCAGCTCGCAACCCCGAGGCGCCCACTTAGAACGTCAGACGCCCGCACGGGACGAGGGCCGGGAGCTCCGTCCCGCCGCCGAGCAGACGCCCCCCTCTTGCTTGCTAGTCGGGCTGGCCAGATTTGAACTGGCGACCTCTCCGACCCGAACGGAGCGCGCTACCAGACTGCGCCACAGCCCGTGGCGGATGAAGCGTAGCTACGCGGCGACGGCGTTGTAGTAGCGCACCGCGAGACCGGTCAGTAGCGTCTCGAAGCAGGCCTCGAGGCTCAGATCGTGCTCCTCGGCATACCCTCGGAGCCCCGCTCGCTCGACCGCCTCGCTCTGCGCGATGACCTCGTCGACGAGCTCGGGGTGCTGGTCGCAGAAGTAGGCGCCCATCGAGTACAGGCTCGTTTCCATGAGCGACTCGACGAACGAGTCGCTCTCGAGCATCGCGGTGGTATCTGAAGCCGTCTTGGCGTCGCCGGCCATGGCGCGCCGGAGGTTACTCGCTAGGACGATCCGTCTTTTTCGTGCCGCGAGGGACGGTCCTTCCTCCCCCGCAGCAGCCTGCCCCTGATCGTCCCGACGAGCGCCAGCGGCCCCTTTGCTGCCGTCAGGACCGTCTCCGTCGAGGGCAGGCTCGACGACCCGCTCGAGATCGTCTTCGTCACTGCGTCCACCTCGGCGCGAGCGTTGTGCAGGACCCGCTCCGCAGGCTTGCTGACCGGTGTCGAGGGCTGGGACAGCGACCCCGGAGCGCCCCCCGCCGTGGAACCGCCTGCCGGGCTGGGTCCGGCAGCCGAGTCCGCTTCACCGGCTGCCGGGGCAGCATGCGCCCTCGAGCCGCGGGGGGCGGGACGATTCGCCGGGTCGGGGCGTGCCTGGGCGGCGGGAAAGACGGGACGCGGATTCACGAGCCCGTCGGGAGGCGCGGATGCCGGCCGGGGGGCGGGACGCGCGGGGTCCACCGAGTCATTCAGGATGGCGCTGCCCGCGCTCGCCAGCGCCGCGGCGGCGAGGAGCGCCGCTGCGCGCTCGGCGAACGCGGCCGCTGCCTGACCACTCGATGCGGCCATGGGGCCAAGCGGCTCGCTCGATGCAGCTCTGCCCGTTCCGCGCAGGCTCCGCGCCAGCGCGGGCAGGGGCAGGAGCGCGGCGGCCTTCGCGCGCGCCGACTCGAAACGGCCGAGCGGTTCCACGCCCAGCTCGCGGGCGCGGCGGCGGCAGGCGCTGCAGCGGCGCGCGTGGCGGGCCAGTCTGCGGGTGTCCTGGGCCCCGTCCATGCCCTCCGCGAGCCGTCCGATCGCAGCCCGGACCGAGTCGCAGCGGCGACCGGTCTCGAGCTCCGAGTACATGTGCTCGAGCCTCCGGCGGGCCCTGAAGAGGGTGCTCTCGACAGCCGGGCGGGTCAGGTCCAGCCGCTCGGCGATCTCGCGATAGGAGCGGCCCTCGAACTCGCGCATCACGAGCACTCGGTGATGCGTCTCCGAGAGCTCGTCGAAGGCGCCGCGCAGATACTCGAGCCGCTCCCTGGCCGCGGCGCGGGACTCGGCCGCGCCGGTGCCCAGCAGGCGAAGCCGATCCGAGGGGGCCATCAGCTCCACGGCCTCCATCGAGACCTCCTCGGCCCGCCGGCTGCGACGGTGGGCGTCGATCGCGGCGTTGCGCGCGATCTCGTAGATCCACGGCTTGAAGGCGATATCGCTGTCCGTCGCGCGCAGCCGACGCAGCGCGGACAGGAACGCGTCCTGGGTCACGTCCTCGGCGCGCCCGTCGTCGCGCACGAAGCGCCGGACGAAGGCGTGGATCCTCGGCCTATAGCGGCGGTAGAGCTCTTCGAAGGCGGAGTCCTGGCCCGCTCGCACGCCGGCAACCAGCGCGGCGTCCGTCGGCGCCCCGACCGTCAGTCCACAAGCACTCATGCTGTCTCCCCTGCTTCCGTGCCGTACTCCGGGAGGAAATACTACCCAGAGCCGGTCCCATTCAAGCCATTGCCATGTATGCGGCCCGAAACCGCGCAAATTGCGGCCGGGCTCTTGCGCCATCCGGACAGCGAGGTAGTCTCACCTCCACCGCAAGCAGACGAGGAGGAGCAGGCCAATGGCGATCCATCTGACCCCCACGGAGCTCGGACGTGAAGCGGGGATGCATCGTCGCGAGGTCATCGCGAAGTGCATGGAGCTCGGCGTTCCGATCTTCCAGGGCCGGATCGACAAGACCCTGTTCGTCAGCACTCTGAACGACGCCCGCAAGCGGGAGCAGCCGGCAAAGGCCTAGCCGCTCGCCCCTCACCTACGTAGACTCCGCGCCCACACCGCGGAGTCGAGAGAGGGGCACCTTGGAAGTAGGGACGGTCGGGGCCCGCAAGCAGGGCACCGGGTCGAAGACGATCGCCGATCTGCTGCCGCTGGCGGCGCGGAAGTACGCGGACGAGCCCGCGCTCCGCCACAAGGTCGGAGACGAATGGCGCGAAGTCTCCTACGCTGAGCTCGGCGACGTGGTCCGGGAGGTCGCCCTCGGGCTCGTGGAGCTTGGGATCGAGCCGGGCGACAAGGCCGCGATCCTCGCCCACACCCGGCCGGAGTGGACCTATGCCTGTTTCGGGATCCTCTGCACGGGCGCGACGCTCGTCACGATCTACCAGACGAACTCCCCCGAGGAGTCCCACTACGTGGCGGACCACTCGGAGTCCCGGGCGATCTTCGTAGAGGACGGGGAGCAGCTCGCGAAGATCCGCCAGATCCGCGACCGGTTGCCGCACCTCGAGCACGTCGTCGTGATGAACGACACCGGTGTCGAGCTCGGCGACGGCGAGCTCACGCTGGACGACCTGCGACGGCGCGGCCGGGAGGGCGACCAGTCCGAGTTCGAGCGGCGCTATTCGGCCGTCGGCCCGGACGACATCTGCCTCTACATCTACACGTCGGGGACGACCGGGCCCCCCAAGGGCTGCCTGCTCTCGCACGGCAACTACCGCGCGATCACCGACTCGGTCAACGAATCCACGGTGCTCGAGGGCGGCGACTGCACCTACCTCTTCCTGCCGCTCGCCCACGCCTTTGCGATCCTGGTGCAGCTTGCGTCGCTTGACCTCGGCGTCACGATCGCGTACTGGTCCCGGGACCCCCAGAAGGTGATCCCCGAGCTGACCGAGGTGAACCCGACCTACTTCCCGTCGGTGCCGCGGATGTTCGAGAAGATCTACACGCTCGCGACGAGCCAGGCGCCGGACCGGGAGCGGCTCGAGCGCGCCGTCGAGGTGGGCATACAGGCCCGCCAGCGGCAGCAGCGGAACGAGGAGCTGCCGGAGGAGCTCGAGAAGGAGTTCCAGCAGGCCGAGGAAGGCCTCTTCAGGCACGTTCGGGCGCTGTTCGGCACGAACATGCGCGAGTGCGTGACGGGCGCAGCCCCGATCGCCCACGAGATCCTGGAGTTCTTCTACGCCTGCGGCGTGCCGGTGATGGAGGGCTACGGCATGACCGAGACCGCCACCTCCGCCACCGTCAACCGCCTGGATGACTTCCGCTTCGGCTCCGTTGGCAAGGCGGTGCCAGGGGTGGAGGTGAAGATCGCCGACGACGGCGAGGTGCTGATCAAGGGACCGAACATCTTCATGGGCTACTACAAGAACGAGGACGCGAGCCAGGAGGCGCTGGAGGCGGGCTGGCTCCACACCGGCGACCTCGGGCGCCTGGACGAGGACGGCTTCCTCTACATCACCGGGCGCAAGAAGGACATCATCATCACGGCCGGCGGCAAGAACATCACGCCCGCCAACCTCGAGAACGGCCTGAAGCAGAACCGCTGGATCTCGCAGGCGATCGTGCTGGGCGATCGCAAGCCGTACCTGGTGGCCCTGATCACGCTTGACGCCGAGGAGGCGCCGGCCCTGGCGGAGCAGCTCGGCATCGAGTTCGAGCTCGAGAAGATGCCCGAGAGCGAGCAGGTACGGGCAGCGATCCAGGAGGCCGTCGACGAGGTGAACTCGCAGGTCGGCCCGGTGGAGCAGATCAAGCGCTTCGAGATCCTCCCGGACGACTTCTCCCAGGAGGGCCGCGAGTTGACGCCCACGCTGAAGGTCAAGCGAAACGTCGTGCAGGAGAAGTACGCGGACGCGATCGAGTCGATCTACGCCGCGCCGCGGTGAGGCGGCTAGGTTAGTCGGCCACGGATGGCCCGCAACGACCCTTCTGACACGGGCGGAATGTTCATCGGGCGCCGTCCCGGCACGGCACCCGTGCGTTTCCGCCAGGCTGAGGCTGAGCCCACCAGGGGCCGCAAGCGATTCGACGGTCTCCTGGCGTACGGACTGCTCGCGCTCGAGCTGTTCCTGTGCCTGAGCCTGTTCGTCCCGCAGCCGCTGTTCTGGATGTGGGTGGGCGGCCACGTGCAGTACTGGACCGGCTATGTGACGCCCGCCATCACCGCGACGATGGCCGGCTGCATCTTCTCCCTGTTCGTGACGATGGCGATAGCCAAGCGGGTCGACCACGCCTGGAAGCTCGTCCGCCGCGCGGCGGGCCATCGCCAGGAGCGGGGCGCCCTGGAGCGGATCTTCGCCATCAGCGTGGCCGTCGCGGCCGTGATCTTCATCTTCTGGTTCCTCGTGATCGAGGGACCGGGCCCGCTGACCACATCGCGCCAGTAGCCTGCCCCGCGTGGGGCTGCTGGACTACTACCGCCAGTTCGAGGACGTCGACGAGCGCGACCTGAACGTGCTCCGGCGCGCCCGGCGCCAGCGCGAGAAGCGCCTGGCCCTGGAGAAGGTCCCCGACCTGGACCTGTCGGGGACCGAGTGGCCCGAGTTCCCCAACTCGGAGGTCGTGAACGCGTCCATCTACACGGCTCGGGGCCGCGTGAACGGCTATCCCGACCGGTATGCCCGCCGCATCCGGCGCGCCCTGGCGGAAGGACACGAGATCGAGCCCGAGCGAATCGTGCTCGGGAACGGCATCGCGGAGCTCCTACAGGCCGCGGCCTTCAGCCTCCTGTCCGAGAACGACGAGCTCGTGATGCCGTGGCCCTCGTACCCGCTGTATCCCCTGATGGCCACCCGAGCCGGCGCCCGCCCCGTGCCCGTCGACACCGGACCGGCGGGCGCCGAGCTCGAGCGCGTTCACGACGCGCTGACGCCCAGGACGAAGGCCGTCGTCGTCTGCAACCCGAACGACCCGACCGGGACCTACGTCCCCGCCGATGCCATCCGCGCGCTGCTCGACGAGCTGCCCGAAACGGTGACCCTGCTCCTCGACGAGGCGCTCATCCACTTCCAGGACGTGGAGGCCGAGGACGCCTGCCTGAACCTGACCGCCGACGACCCCCGGCTGGTCGTCTTCCGTACCTTCTCGAAGGTCTATGGCCTCTCGGGCCTTCGCGCCGGCTACGCGGTCACGACCTCGAGCGAGCTGATGGACGCCGTCGCCCCGGTCCTGGGCGTGAACGCTCTCACGCAGGCGGCCATCGACCAGGCGCTGAAGATCGGCCGCCCGGAGGTCGAGCGGCGCAAGCAGGCCGTGATGAGGGAGCGCCGACGAATCCTCCACTCCCTGAAACGACTGCCGGTCGACGCCACCGACAGCCAGGCGAACTTCGTCTGGCTGCGAGCGCACGAGCTGAACGGGCTGCAGCTGGCGAACCGCCTGGGCGAGCAGGGCGTGATCGTCGCCCCCGGCGGTCCGCTGGGGGCCGACGACCACATCCGTGCGCAGCTGCTCAACGAGGCGACGACGGACCGGCTGCTGCAGGCGCTGGAGCGCGCCCTGGAGCAGCCAGACTCGTAGCCTGCTGGCCGCGGGTCCTGTCACCGGCGTCGATCCCCTCGGGCGAGGACAGCTCGCCCTCAGGAATCGCCACCGTCGCCACCCGCGGACGATGCGCCCCGCCTTCCGCTCGCGAAGCGGAGCTGGCAGTTTCGGAGAGCCACGCAGGCTCCATCCGCGGGTGGCGACGGTGGCGATCTCGGATCTGGAGCCTGAAGCTCCAGATTCGAGGCGCTGCCGGTGACAGGACCCGCGGCCAGGCGGCTAGAGGCTCAGGCCTCTTCGGACTGCCGCAACAGAGCGCCCGTCGTCTGCTCCAGGATCCGCCGCCAGCCGGCCGTCTTCTCGCGCTCCTCGGCGAACTTCTTCACGACCCTGCGGACGCGGGTGGCCGAGATGTCGATGCCGTGCTTGGCGCAGACTGACTTCAGCTCGTCGTAGTCCTCTGCGAGCTTCAGGGTGACCGACTCGAACCCGTGGCGGGCGATCTCGACGCGGCGGGTGAAGTTGAGCACGTTGGTCTCGAACATCAGCTCGTCGTTCGGGTCGGGCTCGATCAGGATGATGTCCACCCCGGGGTACTTCTCCTGCCAACGGCCCACCGCCTCGTG
>JBHELQ010000134.1:0-19331 GCA_046262995.1 Thermoleophilaceae bacterium | reverse complement strand
GGAGTCGAAGCACTACTTCCACCACTACAACTTCCCGCCCTTCTCGGTCGGGGAGGCGGGCTTCATGCGCGGTCCCAAGCGCCGCGACATCGGCCACGGCGCGCTCGCCGAGCGGGCGCTCGTGCCGGTCGTGCCCGCGGTGGACGACTTCCCGTACACGATCCGCGTGGTGTCGGACATCCTGGAGTCGAACGGCTCCTCCTCGATGGCATCCGTCTGCGGCTCGACCCTGGCGCTGATGGACGCCGGCGTGAAGATCAAGCGCCCGGTGGCGGGCATCGCCATGGGCCTGATCAAGGAGGGCGACGACTACATCGTCCTGACCGACATCGCGGGCGTCGAGGACCACCTGGGCGACATGGACTTCAAGGTCGCCGGGACCGACGAGGGGATCACGGCGCTCCAGATGGACATCAAGATCGCCGGCGTGACCTTCGACATCCTGCGGGACGCGCTCTCGCAGGCCAGGGACGCGCGCCTGTCGATCCTCGGCAAGATGAACGAGGCGATCGGCGAGCCGCGCGAGGAGCTCTCGCAGTACGCGCCCAAGATCACCCAGATCAGCATCGACCCCGAGAAGATCGGCGCGCTGATCGGCAAGGGCGGCGAGACGATCCGCGGCCTGACCGACGAGTTCGACGCCCAGATCGACGTCGACGACGAGGGCACCGTGCGCGTCTACGCCCAGACCGGCGAGCGGGGGGACGCGCTGATCGAGCGCATCCATCAGCTCACCAAGGAGGTCGAGGTCGGCGACGAGTACACCGGCAAGGTCGTCAAGACGACCACCTTCGGCGCCTTCATCGAGCTGGCAAAGGGCACCGACGGGCTGCTGCACATCTCCAACATCGCGCCGGGCCAGCGCCCGGACACGGTCGAGGACGTCATGAACCGCGGCGACGAGCTGCGGGTCAAGGTGGTCGAGGTGGACCGCGAGCGGGGCCGCATCGGCCTGCGGCTGGCCGATGACCCGGACGTCGAGGGCAAGTCCGCCGAGGAGCTGGCCAGTGTGGGCACCGGGGACCGGGGCCCGCGGGGTGATGGCGGACGCCGGCGCGATGGCGGCGGCGGGCGCCGCGATGGCGGACGTGGTCGGGGTCGCGACCGCGACCGCGGCCGCGACCGCTAGGTGACCGAAGCCCCCGAACTCACGACGCTCCCCTCGGGGATGCGCGTCGTCAGCGAGGCGATGCCCTCGGTGCGCTCGATCGCGCTCGGATTCTGGGTCAAGGTCGGCTCGCGCAACGAGGACGACGAGCACGCCGGCCTGTCGCACTTCCTCGAGCACCTGCTGTTCAAGGGCACCGAGCGCTTCAGCTCGATCGAGATCGATCAGGCCTTCGACGCCATGGGAGCGGACGTGAATGCGGGTACCGGCAAGGAGAGCACCTCGGTCTACTCGCGCTTCCTGGACGGCCACCTGGAGCGGGCCTTCGACGTGATGCAGGACATGGTGCTGCGGCCGGCCTATCCGGACATCGACTCGGAGCGCCAGGTCGTGATCGAGGAGATCGCCATGTACGAGGACGAGCCCCAGGACAAGGTCCACGACGTGCTGGGGCGGGCCGTGTTCGGCGACCACCCGCTCGGGCGTCCGGTGATCGGCCGGGCGGACGTGATCTCGTCGGTGCCCGTGCCCCGGATCGCCGACTGGCACGACTCGGCGTACGTGCCCGAGAACATCGTCGTGGCGGGCGCCGGCAATCTCGACCACGCGCGCCTGACGGCGATGGTCGAGCAGGCGCTGCCGCAGGACCGGGGAGCCGCCGCGCCGGAGCCCGAGGGTGCGCCGGCGGCGAACGGCGCCACGCTGCGCTTTCACCGGAAGGACACCGAGCAGTACCACCTCTGCCTGGGCGCCCCCGGCCTGCCGCGTGCCGACGAGCGCCGCTTCGCCCTGCGCGTCCTCGACACCCTGCTCGGCGGCTCGATGTCCTCGCGCCTGTTCCAGGAGGTGCGCGAGAAGCGCGGCCTCGCGTACGCCGTCTACTCGTACGTGAGCCACTACGCCGACTCCGGCCAGATCGCCGTCTACGTGGGCACGCGGCCCGACAACGTCGCCGAGGCGATGGACGTGATCGGCACCGAGCTGCGCCGCCTGATCGAGGAGGGCGTGCCGGAGGACGAGCTCGAGCGCGCCCGCGAGAACGCGAAGGGCCGCACGGTGCTGTCGATGGAGTCGACCCTCACGCGCATGAACCGGCTCGGCAGCTCCGTGTTGATGGGCGTGCCGCTGCTGACCGTCGACGAGGTGCTGGCAGCCTACGACCGCATCACGCCCGACGACTTGAACGAGCTGGCACGGGAGCTGTGGCCCCCGGAGCGGATGTCGGCCGCCGGCGTCGGCTCCGACGAGGAGGCCTTCCGCGCCGCGCTGCAGGCGGTGAACCCGGAGCTGGAAGCGGCGGCGTGATCAACGTCGCGGTGTCAGGAGCCGCCGGCCGGATGGGCCAGACGGTGTGCCAGGCGGTCGAGGGCGCGGACGACATGGCGCTCACCGGCAGAGCCGACCTGCAGCTGGAGTCCGAGCTGACGGACGTCCTCGGCGACGCCGACGTAGTGGTGGACTTCACGACCCCCGACGCGGCGCTCGGCAACGCGCGCACCTGCCTCGAGGCGGGCGTCCACTGCGTGATGGGCACGACCGGCGCCGACTTCTCCGAGCTCGAGGGCGTGGGGGAGGGCAACCTCTTCGTGGCGCCCAACTTCGCGATCGGCGCCGTGTTGATGATGGAGCTCTCGCGACAGGCCGCCAGGCACATGCCCGACTGCGAGATCGTGGAGCTGCACCACGACCAGAAGCTCGACGCGCCGTCGGGCACGGCCAAGCGGGCGGCAAAGCTGATCGCGGACGCCGGCGGGAACGTACACGAGCCGATCCACTCGATCCGGCTGCCGGGCCTGGTGGCGCACCACGAGGTGGTCTTCGGCGGCGTCGGCCAGACGCTGACGATCCGCCACGACTCGATCTCGCGCGAGTCCTTCATGCCGGGCGTCCTGCTCGCGATCCGCAAGGTCGGCTCGCTGGAGCGATCGCCCGTGATCGGGCTCGAGAACCTGCTCTAGCGAGGTCCGTCCCTAGCGCCCCACGCGCCAAAGGGCGCCGTGGCACTATGCGGCCCATGCGGCGCGTGAGCATCTCCGATCCGACCTTCAGCTACGACTCCGACGACCCCGAGGGCTTCCGCAGCGGCGTGTTCCGCCTCGGGCCCGAGCTCGGGGCTGAGCAGACCGGCACGAGCGTCTACGAGCTGCCGCCGGGCCAGGCCGTGTGTCCGTACCACTACGAGTACGGCGAGGAGGAGTGGGCCATGGTCCTCGAGGGACGGGCGTCCGTGCGCACTCCCGAGGGCACGGAGCAGCTCAAGCCGTTCGAGGTCGTGTTCTTCCCGAAGGGCCCGGCGGGCGCTCACCAGATCCGCAACGACACCGACTCCACGGTGCGCGTGCTGATGTGGTCGACGGTCGTCTACCCGACGGGGACCGCCTACCCCGACAGCGGCAAGGTCGGGCTCTGGACCGGCGACGAGGCCGAGGACGTGCTGGTCGAGCGGAGTGGCAAGGTCGACTACTTCCACGGCGAGACCGGCTAGCGCGCGACCCATGCCCGGCGACCTCCCGCTCGGGGAAGAGCTCGACTGGAGGCCGGTCGAGCGACCGACCCCGATGTCGATCCGTGGTTCGCACGTCCTGGTCCGCCCGGTCGACGCGGAGGCGGACGCCGAGCCGCTGTTCGCGGCCTCCCACCCGGCGGACGGGGACCGGACGATCTGGACCTACCTGCACGACGGGCCCTACGCGAGCCCGGACGAGCTGCGCCGGATGCTCAGCCGGGCGGCGAGCTCGGAGGACCCGCTCTTCTTCACGCTCGCGGCGTTGCCGAAAGAACGACCCCTCGGCATCGCGTCGTACCTGCGCGTCACTCCCGAGTTCGGGGTGATCGAGATCGGCCACATCTGGTTCGGGGCGCCCCTCCGGCGCACCACGGCGGCCACCGAGGCGATCTACCTGCTCGCCCGCCACGCCTTCGACGAGCTCGGCTACCGGCGACTCGAGTGGAAGTGCAACGCGCTGAGCGCCGCCTCGCGGCGGGCTGCCGAGCGCTTCGGCTTCAGCTTCGAGGGCGTCTTTCGCAAGCACATGGTGATCAAGGGGCGTACGCGCGACACCGCCTGGTACGCGATCACCGACGACGAGTGGCCCGCGATCCGGAGCGGCTTCGAAGGGTGGCTGGCGCCGGACAACTTCGGGGATGACGGCCGCCAGCGCCGATCGCTCGGCGAGCTGATCGAGGAAGCGCGGGGCTGAAGCGCGGTGCCGGGTACCCCGCTGTCACTCATCGAGTTCCCGGCGGACGACCCGGAGCGCGCCCGACGCTTCTGGACGGAGCTGCTCGGCGTAGAGCTCGAGCCTCGCCAGGGCGGCGAGGGGGAAGGCTGGCAGACGCATTCGGGAGACCCCGAGGTAGGCGTGCACGCTCGCGGACGCGGGCCGGGCGACTCCTTCTCGCTGCCCTACTTCGCGGTGAGCGACCTCGCCGGGGCTCTCCAGCGGGTCGAGGCGCTCGGCGGGACCGTCGTGCACCCAGGTGAGGCGTTCGCGATTTGCAAGGACTCGGAGGGGAGTCCGTTCGGACTCGCCCGGGAGCCCCTCGGAGAGTAGGTCAGGCCCCTCAACGGCGACGGCGCCGGAACCCGCTGCCTCCCATCCGGTGGAGACGCCGGTCGATCCGCTCTGCCGCCGCGCCGAGAACAAGCGAGAAGAGGAACCACCCGCCGGCACCTCCGATCGAAGCAGCCAGCAGCGGCGACAGGTCGGTGAGTCCCAGCACCAGGGCGGCCCCGATAAGGGCCCCTGAGAGCGATACGGCGGTCCCGACCGACGTCAGCCAGATGGCTGGAGCGTACGTGACGCTCTCGAAGCTAGGGGCCGTTCCCGTCGCGCAGTGCGCGTGGGATCACGAAGCGGATCCCCGAGCGCTCGTCGTCGATCGAGCAGGTCTTGTTGTCGATCAGGTTGAGGCGCTTCGCGTGCGGGACCAGGTCCATCTGGTTGATGTACGCGTCGTGGCCCCGCTTGCGGGTGATCATCCACAGGTAACCCGTGTTCCTCAGGCGCGGGCGGTAGCGGACGAGCGCCTCCTTGGCCTCGTCCTCCGACCCCACGTAGACGATCGCCCCGTCCAGCTCTCCCGACCTGGCCAGGCTGCGGCCGGTCGCCTCCTTCACGTCACGGCGCAGGCCGGATCCGACGTCGCCGGAGACCTCCACGCGCTGCTCCGGCTTGATCCCAAGCTTCTGGACCACCGTGCGGTGGGCGTAATCGGTGGTCTTCTGAGCCATGGGCACTCATTCATTTTGACATTTCGCCGAACTGTCCTCGCCGGCTTCCCCGGGCCGCGCTAAGGTGCCTCCCGGCGGCGACGCCCGCAAGGAGGGCGAACTTGAGCATCGAGATCGGCGGCATTCTCACGGCGATGGTCACGCCGTTCGACGAGCGGGGCGAGCTGAACGAGCAGTCGGCGGTCCGGCTCATGCAGCATCTGCTCGAGAACGGCTCCGACGGGCTCGTGCTGACCGGCAGCACCGGGGAGAGCGCGACGCTGACCGACGAGGAGATGGCGCGGCTATGGCGGCTGGGGGTCGAGGAGTGCGGGGATGGCGCGACCATCGTCGCCGGCACGGGCTCGAACGACACCCGCCACGCCGTCGAGCTGACCCACCGCGCGGGTGAGATCGGGGTGGACGCCGTGCTGGTCGTCGCGCCCTACTACAACAAGCCCAACAGGCGTGGGCTGATCGAGCACTACAAGGCCGTCGCAGCGGCCAGCGATCGGCCGGTCGTGGTCTACAACATCCCGTCGCGCAGCGTGATCGACATGCCGAACGACCTGCTGCGCGAGCTGGCCGAGATCCCCAACGTAGCCGCCGTCAAGCAGGCGCGTTACGAGCAGCTCGAGCCGATCGAGGGAATGGGGCTGCTCGCGGGGAATGACGACATGCTGGCCGACGTGCTGGACCTGGGCGGCGCCGGGGGGATCCTGGTCGCCTCGCACCTGGTGGGCCGCGAGATGAGGCGCATGATCGACGAGCCCGAGAGCCGGCGCGAGATCCACCAATCGCTGGAGGACCTCTTCGAAGCGCTGTTCGTGACTACCAGCCCGATCCCGATCAAGGCCGCCCTGAACATGGTCGGCCACGATGTGGGCGGCCTCCGCCTGCCCCTCGTCGAGGCGACCGAGGAGGAGAGGGCGGTCGTCCGCGGGGCGCTCGAGCGACACGGGTTGCTGGCCCGGGTCTGAGCTTGGCCGGCGGCTTGCGGGTCCTGCCGCTGGGCGGGCTCGGAGAGATCGGGAAGAACATGACGGTGCTCGAGTACGACGACCGCATCGTGGTCGTCGACACCGGGCTGATGTTCCCCGCGCCCGATCAGCTCGGGATCGATCTGGTGCTACCGGACTTCAGCTACCTGCGTGAGCGTGCGGAGGACATCGAGGCGATCGTCCTGACCCACGGGCACGAGGACCACGTGGGAGCGCTGCCGTTCCTGCTGCGCCAGATCCGCGACTCGTCGGACCCGATCATCTACGGGGGCCCGCTGACCGTGGCGATGGTGCGATCGAAGCTCGACGAGCACAAGGCGAGCGACGTCGAGCTGCAGGACGTGCTGGCGGGGCAGACCGTCAGCGCCGGCCCGTTCGAGATCGAGCCGGTGAAGATGGCGCACTCGATCCCCGACGCCTTCGCCATCGCCCTCCGCTGTGAGCTGGGGACCACGCTGGTGACCGGCGACTACAAGTTCGACCAGACGCCGGTCGACGGCAGGCCCGCGGACGTCGCGCGGCTGGCGGAGCTCGGGAGGGAGGAGATCCTGCTGCTCTTCGGCGACTCGACCAACGCCGACCGGCCTGGCATGTCGCCGTCGGAGTCGAGCGTCGGCCCCCACATCGAGGAGGTGTTCGGGCGCTGCCAGGGGCGCATCATCGTCACCTCGTTCGCATCGAACATCCACCGCGTTCAGCAGGTGGTCGATGCGGCCGCCGGGCTCGGCCGCAAGGTCGCCCTGGTCGGGCGCTCGATGCGCAAGAACGTGAACATCGGCAGCGGGCTGGGACACATCGAGGTCCCCGACGGGATGCTCGTGCCCGCGCACGAGGTGGAGGACTACCCGGACCACAAGCTGGTCGTGATCTCGACCGGCAGCCAGGGTGAGCCGCTGTCCGCCCTGCGGAGAATGGCCCACGCCGACCACCCGCACGTCTCGCTCAAGCGGGGCGACACCGTGATCTTCTCGGCCACCCCGATCCCCGGGAACGAGCGCGCCGTGAACGAGACGGTGGACCGCATCTACCAGCTCGGGGCCGACGTGATCACGCCGCGCGACGCCCCAATTCACGCCTCGGGCCACGGCTACGCCGAGGAGCTCAAGCTGATGATCAACCTGACCCGGCCGCGCTACGTGATGCCCGCGCACGGCGACCATCGCCGGATGCGGCTGCATGCCGAGCTCGCGGAGGCGGTAGGCGTGGATCCGGGTTCGATCTTCCGCGGCGAGAACGGCCGGCCGCTCGAGATCGACCGCGATGGCGCGCGCTTCGGCGAGCGCGAGCAGGCAGGCATGATCTTCGTCGACGGGGTCGATGTCGGCGACATCGAGGACGTGGCCCTACGGGACCGCCGCATGCTCTCGGCGGACGGGATCTTCATCGTCGTCGCGACTGTCTCCGAGCAGGATGGGCGCTCGGTGGTCCCGCCCGAGATCATCTTCCGCGGGGTTCCGTTCCTGGATGAGTCGGATGGTTTCGTCGCGGAGCTGCGGGAGGCCGTGGACGACTCGCTGGCGCGCTCGGCCACGGAGCAGGTGCGCGAAATCGACCTGCTCCAGGACCACCTCCACGACGACGTGGCGGAGTTCGTCTACGACCGGCTCAGGCGCCGGCCGATGGTGCTGCCCGTCGTGGTCGAGGTGTAGCCGACACCTCATCGTCGGGCGGTGGTCCCGGCTCGTACACGAGCGGCAGCCGGACCTCGAAACGGGTGCCGCCGCCGTCCGCGCCGCCCAGGCTGACCTGGCCCCCGTGCGCGTGAGCGACTGCGCGGACAATCGCGAGCCCCAGGCCGCTGCCGGCTCGCGCCCGGTCGGCGTCGACCCGGGTGAAGCGCTCGAAGACGCGCTCCCGCATGCCGGGCGGAATGCCCGGGCCGCGATCGGCAACCTCCAGCACGGCCTCGGCCTCATCGGCGCGCACGGAGACCGTGATGGGGGTGCCGGCGGGCGTGTGGAGCAGTGCGTTCTCCACGAGGTTGAGCGCCATCCGGTGCAGATCGTCGGGGGCTCCCTCGAGCACGACGGAGCCCGGAGCGTCGAGCGCGATCGGGTGCTCCGGCGCCAGCGGGCCCGCTTCGGCGACGGCCTCCCGCGCGACCGCGGCCAGGTCCGCCGGCCGGCGAGGGGCGCCGCGGCCCGCATCCGCGCGGGCGAGGAGCAGCAGGTCGGCCACGAGGCGGCGCATGCGCCGGGACGAGCGCAGGGCGGACTCGGCGATCTCGCGCTGCTCCCCGGCCAGCTCCGACTCCAGCAGCTCGAGGTTCGCCAGGATGCTCGTGAGGGGCGTGCGCAGCTCATGGGAGGCGTCGGCCACGAACTCGCGCTGGCGTCCCAGCGCGGCCTCGGTCTCCGTGCGGGCGGCGCCGAGCTCGCTGAGCATGTCCTCGAGCGTGTTCGCCAGGTCGGCGATTTCGTCGTTCGCCTCCGGCTTCGGGAGGGTCACCGCCGGGTCACGGGTGCGGGCCACCTGACGGGCGGCGCGCGTCAGGCCGGAGATCGGCCGCATCGCCCGGCGGGCGACCAGCAGCCCCGCCAGGAACGCCAGCGCGGTCCCGCCCAGCACGCCGAGCGCCAGGAACAGATGGACGCGCGCGATCGTGCGCTCCACGCTGTTCTCCGGCTTGGCGTACTGGAGGAAGGCGACCGCCTCGGCCACCGGCCGGGGGACGATGTCGAACGGCCCCGGGCGGGCAAGTCGCGCGGCCAGCATCGGTCGCGTGACGACCCGGTACTTGCCCACCTCCTGCACGCCCTCGACCGGTGGGCCCAGCGCGACATTGCGGGTGGCAAGCTTCACGCGTCCGTCGGCGTCGATCACGCGCACGACGCCCTCGCCCGCGCTCGCCAGCCGCAGGAGCTGCAGGTCGTGCGCGTCCAGGCGCAGCGTTCCGTCGGATGCGGGCTGGAGGTTGATCCGGTCCTGGAGGTCGGCCGCCGTCGCGCGCAGGTCGTCGTCGAAGTTGCCGCGCAGGCGATGCGCGGCCAGGATTCCGATGACCACGGCGAACAGGCACAGGATCACGAAGGTGAGCGCGGCCGAGACGGTCGCGAGCTTTGCGCGGATCGGAAGCCGCAGGCGGGCTCGCTGGAGGGGGGAGGGAGGCGTCATCCCTCTTCCTCGCGCAGCACGTAGCCGGCTCCGCGAACGGTGTGCAGCAGGCGCGGCTCGTCACGGGACTCGAGCTTGCGGCGCAGCGTCGAGACGAACACGTCGATCGTGTTGGTCTCCGCGTAGGGGTGATAGCCCCAGACCTCGTCGAGCAGGCGCTCGCGGGAGACGACGAGCCGTCGGTTGCGCATCAGGTACTCGAGCAGCTCGAACTCCCGGGCGGTCAGCTCGACGCGGCGGTCCCCTCGGTGGACCTCGCGGCTGTCCGGGTTCAGCCGCAGGTCGTCCACGATGAGATAAGCGCTGCCGCGCGGCGGGCGCCGGCGCAGCAGGGCGCGCAGGCGCGCCAGCAGCTCGTCGCGCTCGAAGGGCTTGACCAGGTAGTCGTCGGCCCCCGAGTCGAGCCCTTCCACCCGCGAGTCCAGCGCGTCGCGGGCGGTGAGCATCAGGATCGGCACATCGCCGTCCGCCCGCAGCCGGCGGCAGACCTCGACGCCGTCGAGCTTGGGCAGCCCCAGGTCGAGGACCACGGCATCGGGCTGGAACTCCCCGGACTGCTCGAGCGCCGCCTCGCCGTCGCCCGCCAGCCGGACCTCGTAGCCCTCCTTGTCGAGCGAACGGCGCAGCACGCCGGCGATGTCGAGATCGTCCTCCACCACCAGCACGCGTGTGGAGCGGGCCATGCCCCCATGGTAGGGAGCAGGTTCGCCCCTCCCGCCGTCGAAGTCCCTCCTCGCGAGCATGGGCAACCGACGAAGGAGAGGAAAGCGGCGCGGCCGGCGCACGTCCCGGTTCTGGCCACCCGTGCGCCTGCCGGTGCTGGAGCAGCGCGACGCCGACCTGGTCGGGCTGGCGCTGGTCGCGTTCGCGGCGCTCTTCGCCTGCGTCTTCTACCTCGGGTGGGACGGGGGCAAGGTCGGACAGGCGCTCGCCGACGGACTCAGGATCCTGTTCGGCGGCGTGGCCTACCTTGGGCCGATCGTGCTCTTCGGCGCCGGCGCCGTGCTGGTGCTGCGGCCCCTCCTTCCGAGCGTGCAGCCGTTCAGGGCCGGCACGCTCTGCCTGGTGGCCGCGCTCACGCTCGGACTGGCGGCGGGGTCGCTCGGCCTGGGCCCGGGCCATACCCCCCGCGACGGGTTCTTCGACGCCGACTACCTGCGGCATCACGGCGGCCTTGCCGGCGAGGCCCTCTTCTGGGTGGCGCGCACCCTGTTCCAGGACGCAGGGGCGCACATCCTGTTCGTCTTCCTGTTCATCGCGGGGCTCCTGCTGGTGACCGGCGGGTCGGTGGCCGGCATCGTGCGCACGACTCGCGAGAGCATGGCTGCGACGACCCAGCGCGTGCGGCGCTCGACGCATGAGTTCGCGGCGGTCTTCGGAGGGGGCGAGCGGACGGAGCCCGGCCCGACGGAGCCGCTTCCGGGCGAGCCGCCCGACGTGGAGCCGGTCGTGCGCGCCACGCACGTCGAGCTGCCGGCGCTCGACGCCTCGGAGCGCTATCCCGACATCTACGAGCGGGAGCCCCCCGAGTCACCGGCGCCGAGCGCCGAAGACGAGCCCGGCGAGCTTCCCGAGCCGGCAGCGGCGCAGCCCGAGCTCACCCCCCAGGGAGAGCGCCGCTCGGCCGTGACCGAGGCCGACGATCTCGACTACCGCCTGCCGGCCACCTCCTTCCTGAAGCGCTCGAAGGGCGCCCAGAAGGTCGACTCCAAGGGCATCGAGCGCGTCGGGGGTCAGCTGGTCGAGGCCATGAGCCACTTCGACGTGGACGCGAAGGTGATCGGCACCGTCTCGGGCCCGCACGTGACGCGCTACGAGATGCGGCTCGCGCCGGGGACGAAGATGGCCAAGGTCGCCAAGCTGAAGGACGACCTGGCGTACGCGCTCGCCGCCGAGCACGTGCGCATCCTGGCGCCGATCCCCGGCAAGCAGGCCGTCGGCGTCGAGGTCCCGAACCGGGTGCGCCGGCTGGTCCACATGGGCGACGTCTTCCAGGAGGCGCCGAAGAGCTGGTCGCCGCTCACGGTCTGGCTCGGCAAGGACATCGCCGGCAAGGCGATCGGCACCGACCTGGCCAAGCAGCCGCACCTGCTGGTGGCAGGGACTACCGGCTCGGGCAAGTCCGGCTGCATCAACGCGATGCTCTCCTCGATCCTGCTCACAGCCTCCCCGAACGAGGTGCGCATGGTGCTGGTGGACCCGAAGCGGGTCGAGCTGAACCACTACGAGGCGATCCCGCACCTGCTGACGCCGGTCGTCACGAGCCCGCGCCTGGCCGCCAACGTGCTGGCCAACCTGATCAAGGAGATGGAGGAGCGCTACTCGCTCATGAGCCGGGCGAAGACGCGCAGCCTGGTCGAGCTCAATCGCGTGCGGCTCCGGGAGGGGGAGCGTCCGCTTCCCTACGTCCTCTGCGTGATCGACGAGCTGGCCGACCTGATGATGGTCGCGCCGGGCGAGGTGGAGGACTCGATCATCCGGCTGGCGCAGAAGTCGCGCGCCGTCGGGCTGCACCTAGTGCTCGCGACGCAGCGGCCGAGCGCGGACGTGATCACCGGCCTGATCAAGGCGAACGTGCCGGCGCGGATCGCCTTCGCGGTCTCATCCCAGACCGACTCGCGGGTGATCCTGGACCAGAACGGCGCCGAATCGCTGCTGGGGCAGGGCGACATGCTGTTCCGTCCGGCGGGCGAGTCCCGCTCCGCCCGCATCCAGGGCGCATTCGTGGGAGAGGACGAGATCGAGCGCCTGGTCGGCCACTGGCGCAGGCAGGGCGAACCCGAGCTCCAGGAGGAGCTGCTGGAGGCGGTCGAGGGCGACGCCGCGGCGGCCGACGGCGAGGAGGACAACGACCCGGACCGCGACGACCTGCTCCCCGACGCGATCCAGACCGTCGTCCAGATGGGCACCGCGTCGACCTCCATGCTCCAGCGGCGCCTGCGGGTCGGCTACACCCGAGCGGGGCGCCTGATCGACATGATGGAGCGCCGCGGGGTGATCTCCGGCTACGAGGGCTCCAAGGCGCGGCAGGTGCTGATCACGGAGGCGGATCTGGCCCGTGTGCTCGAGTCGCTCGAGGAGCCGCCGGTCAGCGCGTAGGGCACTCTGGCGCGCGTCCGCCAGAATACGCGCGCTATGCCGTCGATCGGTGAATCGTTGCGCGAGGCGCGCATGCGCCAGCACCTCGACATCTCGGACGTCGAGGCGCAGACCAAGATCCGCGCGAAGTACCTGCGTGCTCTCGAGCACGAGGACTTCGGCCTGCTCCCGGGGCCGACCTTCGTCAAGACCTTCCTGCGCACCTATGCCGAGGTCCTCGGCCTGGACCCGCACGTGCTGGTCGAGGAGTATCGGACCACGTTCGAGCCGGGGGAGGAGCCGGAGGCGCCGCAGCCGATGGGCTCGCCGCCGCCCGGTCGGGGAGAGCGGCGGCCCCCGCCGCCCTCGGTGGTCGTCGCCGTGCTGGTCGTCGGGCTGCTCGCCTTCCTGATCGTGCTCGGAGTCACCGGCGGCGGGGACAACGGCGGCAGCAAGCCCTCGGCGGAAAGGACCACGCCGACCGGGCCCAAGAAGCCCAAGCGGCGAAAGAAGGCGCTGCCCGCCTTCGTGACCTTGAGGATGCAGCCGATCACGCCGACCTACGTGTGCGTCAACAAGGGGCCGGGGACGCCGATCGTGTTCCAGGGCATCCTGTCGGCGCCCCAGACGTTCAAGGCGCAAAAGCTGCGAGTGAACCTCGGGAAGGCGTCGGTGCGGCTCCAGCTGAACGGCAAGCCCTTCCCGACGGGTGCTCAGCTCACCCCTGTCGGATTCGAGTTCAGCACGAAGGGGAGCAAGCCGCTGCCCGCGGCGGAGCGCCCCTGCGCGTGAAGCCGGCTTGAGCGCGCGCGCCGGCATCGTCGTCACCGGGACCGAGGTCCTTACGGGCCGCGTCCGGGACCGCAACGGGCCCTGGCTGTCCGACCGCCTGGCCGAGCTCGGCGTCGAGCTCGCTCACATCACGATCTGCGGCGACCGGCCCGAGGACATCGAGGCCCAGCTCCGCTTCATGGCAGACCAGGGCCTCGACCTGGTGGTGACCAGCGGCGGCCTGGGCCCGACGGCGGACGACATGACGATCGAGGTCGTCGCGCGCTTCGCCGGTCGCGAGCTGCGCCTCGACGAGGAGCTCGAGCGCAAGATCGCCGAGATCCTGAAGCCGCTCATGAAGCGCTTCCGGCAACTGGACTTCGACGCGATCCGGAAGGCCAACCGGAAGCAGGCCCTGGTGCCGGAAGGGGCGCATGTGATCGACCCGGCGGGCACGGCGCCCGGCCTGGTCGTGCCGGCGGGGGAAGGCCTGCCCGCGGTGGTGGTGATGCCGGGCCCGCCGCGCGAGCTGCATGCGATGTGGCCCCAGGCCGAGGCGACCGAGCCGTTCCAGGAGGCGATCGCGGGGCGCACGCGCTACGAGCAGGAGACCCTCCGCCTGTTCGGGATCCCGGAGTCGGAGATCGCGGAGACGCTGCGCCTGGCCGAGCGCGAGGTTCGGGGCTTCGAGAGGCTCGAGATCACCACCTGCCTGCGGCGCGGGGAGGTCGAGGTGGTGGTGCGGCGCGAGCCGAGCTCCGAGCCGGCCTGGGATGCCCTGCGGGAGCTGATCGCCGAGCGTCACGGCCATGTCCTCTTCTCGAGCGACGGCTCCTCGGTGGACGAGCAGGTTGCGGCGCTGCTCACCGGGCGGCGTATCGCCCTGGCCGAGTCGTGCAGCGGCGGCCTGATGGCGGCGCGGCTTACCGAGCGGCCCGGGGCCTCCGGCTACGTGGCCGGGGGCGTCGTCGCCTACGCGGACGAGGCCAAGGCGGCGCTCCTGGACGTGGATCGAGGGCTGATCGAGCGACACGGCGCGGTGTCGCCGCAGGTGGCCGTGGCGATGGCGGACGGCGCGCTGGCGCGCTTCGAGGCGGACACGGCGGTCGCGATCACCGGCATCGCCGGGCCCGGTGGCGGCAGCGAGGAGAAGCCGGTCGGCTACGTCTGCTGGTGTGCGAAGCTCGCCGACGGCTCGGCCCTGGCGCGGGACGTGCGCCTGCCGGGCGACCGCACGGAGATCCGCGACCGCTCGACGACGGTGGGCATGCATCTGCTGCGGCGGCTCCTGAGTGGCGAAGAGGCTTCGTTCTGAGACCGGGCGGGCGGCGCCGGGCGGGCCGCGGGCGCGGTTGTTCCTGGCGCTCGAGGTCCCCGAGCCGGAGCGCGCGGCGCTGGCGCGCTGGCGCGACGAGCTCGTGGCCGGGCGGGAGGACCTGAGGCCGGTCGCGCCGCAGGCGCTGCACCTGACCCTCGTCTTCCTGGGCTGGCAGGCCGAGAGGGACGTGTCGCGGATCGCGGAGCTGACGGCCGGGGCGGTCGAGGGGCTGCGGGCCACGCGCCTCGTGCCGACGGCGGTCAAGCCGATCCCGCCTCGGCGCCCGCGCCTGTTCGCGCTCGACCTGGCCGAGGAGGGGGGTGGCGCCACCGCGGTTCACCGGGCGCTCTCCGACGCGCTCGAGGAGGCGCGTCTCTACCGGCCGGAGAAGCGCCCCTTCTGGCCGCACGTCACGCTCGCGCGCGTGAAGCGCGAAGCGCGGGCCGGGCCGCTCGAGGCGCGCGCGCTCCCTGGGCCGTTCGAGGCCGCCGGGCTGACCCTCTACCGCTCCACGCTGCGCCCGCAGGGCGCCCTCTACGAGCCGCTCTGGCAGGCGAAGCTGGCGTAGCCGAGACGCCGTAACGGGGAAGTCGCTCCGCCGTCGCGGGATCGTTGCGCGCGGGCGCCCATTGCGTCCGGGGGCGGGCCTAGCCTGTTGATTCCAGAGATCCGAGGAGAAACAGGCATGGAGAAGGAACAGGAAAAGGCGGCCAAGGCACGGGAGTCCGCCCTCAAGGGCGCCCTGACACAGATCGAACGCGAATTCGGCCAGGGCTCGATCATGAAGATGGGCGACGAGGCCGCCGCCGTCCGGGTCCAGGCGATCCCCACCGGGGCGCTCTCGCTCGACCTGGCGCTGGGAGTCGGAGGAGTGCCGCGCGGGCGGATCATCGAGATCTTCGGCCCCGAGTCCTCGGGCAAGACCACGCTCCTCTACCACGTGCTCGCCAGCGCCCAGCAGATGGGCGGCATCTGCGCGTTCATCGACGCCGAGCACGCCATGGACCCGGCCTACGCCAAGCGGATCGGCGTCGACATCGACGAGCTGCTGGTCTCGCAGCCCGACCACGGCGAGCAGGCGCTCGAGATAGCCGACCTCCTGATCCGCTCCGGGGCCGTCGATGTCGTGGCGATCGACTCCGTGGCCGCCCTGACGCCGAAGGCCGAGCTCGAGGGCGCGATGGGCGACCAGACGGTGGGCGTGCAGGCCCGCATGATGAGCCAGGCGATGCGCAAGCTGGCCGGCAATCTCAACCGCTCGGGGACCCTCTGTGCGTTCACGAACCAGATCCGCGAGAAGGTCGGCGTCATGTTCGGTTCGCCCGAGACCCAGCCCGGCGGCCGCGCGCTCAAGTTCTACGCCTCCCAGCGGCTCGACATCCGGCGCATCGAGACGCTCAAGGAGGGGACCGAGGCGATCGGCAATCGCGTGCGTGTCAAGGTGGTCAAGAACAAGGTCGCCGCTCCTTTCCGCCAGGCCGAGTTCGACATCGAGTACGGCCAGGGCATCTCGGGTGAGGGCTGCATCCTCGATCTGGGGCTCGAGCACGGGCTGATCCAGAAGTCCGGCTCGTTCTTCTCCTACGGCGAGGAGCGGATCGGACAGGGGCGCAACAACGCCAAGGGCTACCTGCGCGAGCACCCCGAGGTCACCCGGGAGGTAGAGCAGAAGATCTACGCAGCCGTCGGCGCCGAGCCCGCGGGCGCGCCCCTCGCAGCGGTGGAGTCCGCGAGCGGCGCATCAGCGGATGAGGCCACCGCCGAACCCGAGGAGCGGGCGGCCTGATGGCCGCCCGCCGTCCGGGCTGATGGATCGAGCCCGCTAGTGGATGACCCGGCGGCACGGACGGAGGTCGAGCGGGCGGTGGACCTCGCCTGGCGAGCAATCGGAAGACGCGAGCGCACGGTCTCCGAGTTGCGCGCCTTCCTCGAGCGGAAGCGCGCGGAGCCGATGGCGATCGAGGCCGCGGTCGACGAGCTTCAACGGGCGGGCTACCTCGACGACGCCGGCTACGCACGGCGCTTCGCGCAGGACAAGCGGACGCTCGAGCGGTGGGGCAGGGAGCGGATCGCCAGGGACCTGCAGCGCCGCGGAGTCGCCCCGGAGCACGTGGAGGCGGCCCTGGACGGCCAGAGCCGGGGGATGGAGCTGCGCTCGGCGCTCGAGCTGCTCAAGCTGCGCTTTGCGGCGCCACCGACCGAGGACCGCGAGCGCGATCGGGCCTGGAGGGTTCTGGTTCGCCGCGGGTATGCGCCGGAGCTCGCCTACGAGGCGGTGCGCGAGCACGCCCGAGGCGTGCGGGGGCAGTCCCGGGCCGCCTGAGGCTCCGAACCGCTTGCGTGACGCGCGGGTGGGGACTACTCTGGCGTGAGGCGGCTCGAGCAGCCGCCGTGGGACACGAATCAGCAGCAAATTGACTTCTTTCGCGGAGTTTCCCAGGGCGCCTCGGCCGTGTCCGAGGCGTGACTACAGAACTGAACGGACCACCGGAGGAGAGACCGGGAAGGAGGACGGCCCAGCCCTAGCGTGAGCCCGCCGCGCGGCGGGTCGCGCGCTCCGCTGTGAAGCAATGCCTGGTGTCTTGCGGCGCCGGTCGCACCGCTGGACGAGCAAATCACCGGCGCGGTCGCGCCGGACCGAGGAGACACCATGGAGATCGTGCTGGCAGCGCTGGTGGCCGCGGGGGTGGCGGTGGCCGTCGCGCGGGGCGTTCGTCCGCGGACGGCGCGAGCCCATCCGGGAGCCGGGGTCGATGGCCGGACGCCAGAGGCGGAGGCCGAGACGCCGGCGACCGTGTCGGGGACGGCGGACGACGAGCTGCGGGCCCGCCGCTCCGAGCTCGCGCGGCTCGAGGAGCGCCTGCGGGCCAAGGACCAGACCTTGGAGCTGCGCACGCGCGAGGTGGAGGAGCAAGCCCGTACGCTCGATGACCGCGAGCGCAATCTCGAGGGAAGGTCGGAGCAGCTCAAGCAGACCCGACGTGAGCAACTCGCGGAGCTCGAGCGCCTGGCCGGGCTGAGCAGGGGACAGGCCCGCCAGATCCTGCTCCGCGAGCTCGAGGACGAGCTCCGTCATGACAGCGCGCGGCTCATCCGGCAGGTCGAGGAGGAGACGAGGCGGGAGGCTGACCGGCGGGCCTGCAGCATCCTCGCCACGGTGATGCAGCGCGTGGCGGCCCCCCATGCCGCCGAGACGACGGTCTCCGTCGTGGAGCTGAAGTCCGACGAGCTGAAGGGCCGGATCATCGGGCGCGAGGGGCGCAACATCCGGGCTCTCGAGACGGTCACGGGCATCGACTTCATCATCGACGACACACCCGGGGCGGTCCTCCTGTCCGGGTTCGACGGCGTGCGCCGCGAGATCGCCCGGCTCACGCTCGAGCGCCTGCTCCAGGACGGGCGTATCCATCCCGCGCGGATCGAGGACGCGTACAACCAGGCCAGATCGGAGCTCGAGCAGCACATCGTCGAGCTGGGGGAGCAGGCCTCGTACGAGGCGGACGTCGGCTCGATTCACCCGGAGCTCGTGAAGCTGTTGGGACGCCTGCGCTTCCGCACCAGCTACGGGCAGAACGTGCTGCACCACTCGGTCGAGTGCGCGCGCCTGGCGTCGATGCTCGCGGAGGAGCTGGGGGCGGACCCCCGCGTCGCGGCCAGGGCGGCGCTCCTGCACGACATCGGGAAGGCCGTCTCGCACGAGATCGAGGGGCCGCACGCTCTCGTCGGCGGCGAGCTGGGCCGTCGCCACGGCGAGGCCGAGGCGGTGGCGCACGCGATGGAGGCTCATCACAACGAGGTCGAGCTGCGCACGGTCGAAGCGGTCATCGTCCAGGTTGTCGATGCGCTTTCGGGCGCCCGGCCGGGAGCGCGCGGGGAGTCGCTCGAGAAGTACGTCAAGCGCCTGCACAACCTGGAGGAGATCGCCGCGCGCAACGACGGCGTCGAGAAGGTCTATGCGATGCACGCCGGCCGCGAGATCCGCGTGATCGTCGAGCCCGGCGCGATCGACGACGACGCCGCGGCGCTGCTCTCGCACAGGATCGCCCGCGACGTGGAGAAGGAGCTCGAGTACCCCGGCCAGATCAAGGTCACCGTGATCCGCGAGAGCCGGGCCACCGAATACGCGCGCTAGGCTCGCGGCGATGCGTCCCCGGCACAGGGCCTATCACCTGACCACCTTCGGGTGCCAGATGAACGAGCACGACTCGGAGCGCATGAAGGGGATGCTCGAGTCGCTCGGCTACCGGGAGGCGGTGGATCGGGAGGGCGCCGACCTGATCCTCTTCAACACCTGTTCCATCCGCGAAAAGGCGGACAGCCGGCTGGTGGGACATCTGGGCGAGGCGAAGCGCCTGAAGGGCGAGGACCCCGAGCGGGTGGTCGGCGTCGGCGGCTGCTGGTCTCAGTCGATGAAGGAGCGCGTCTTCGAGCAGTTTCCGTTCGTCGACGTCGCGTTCGGGCCCGGCCAGGTCCACAAGCTCGCCGAGTTCCTGACCAGCGACAGCCTGACGGCGCAGGGCTACTTCGAGTTCGAGGGCTTCACCGGCCACCTGCCCATGAAGCGGGAGCGCGAGCACCAGGCCTGGGTGCAGATCTCCGCCGGCTGCAACATGCGTTGCGCCTTCTGCATCGTGCCCTCGACACGCGGTCGCGAGGTCTCGCGCCCGCTCGAGGAGCTCGTCGCCGAGATCGAGACGCTGGCCGCCGACGGCGTCCGCGAGGTCACGC
>JBHELQ010000133.1:0-1376 GCA_046262995.1 Thermoleophilaceae bacterium | reverse complement strand
ACGCTGCCTGTAGCTCTATCACCTCCTTGCGCTCTTCATCGCCCTGGTCCTCGAGGACCAGGGCGATCGACTCGGCCGAGAGGTAGCGCCGGCTGATCAGCCACTCGTCGTTCTGCTCGATCAGAAGCGCCCCGGCGAGCCGGATCACCGAGGCGTCGTTGGGGAAGATCCCGACGACGTCGGAGCGCCGCCCGATCTCGCGGTTGAGACGCTCGAGCGGATTGGTCGAGCGCAGCTTGGAGCGGTGAGCGGCCGGGAAGCGGTAGAAGGCGAGCAGGTCCTCCTCGGCTTCCTCCAAGAGCTCGGCGACCTTGGGAACGGCTTCGCGAAAGCGCCCGAGCACGGCCGAGACCCGCTCGCGCGCCTCGGCATGGGAGGCGGCGGTGAAGATCTCCCGCAGCGCCGCCGAGACAAGCCCGCGCTCCGCCGGGCGGCAGTGCTGGTGCATGTTGCGAACGAAGTGGACCGTGCAGCGCTGCCAGGGGCAGGCCAGGACGCGGACGATCGCCGCCTTTAGGCCCTTGTGCTCGTCGGAGATCGCCAATCTGACGCCGGCGAGCCCGCGCGCTCGCAGATTGCGCAGGAACTCGACCCAGAAGGCCTCGGACTCGACCTCGCCGATGTCGAGGTCCAAGACCTCCCGGCGGCCTGAGGAGTGGACCCCGTAGGCGACCACGAGCGCCTTGGAGCGCACGTGGCCTCGGTCGCGGACCTTGAGGTGCTTGGCGTCGAGCCAGAGGTAGGGGAACTCTCCCTCCAGGGGGCGCTCGCGAAAGGCCGCCACCCGCTCGTCGAGCCCCCGGCAGATCGCCGAGACGCGGTCCTTCGACATCCCGTGGACGCCCAGCTGCTCGACGAGGCGGTCGACCTTGCGCGTCGAGACCCCGTTGACGTAGGCCTCCATGACGACCGCTAAGAGCGCCTGCTCAGCGGGCTTTCGCGGCTCCAAAAAGGAGGGGAAGTAGGCCTCGCCGGAGCGCTTTTTCGGGACGAAGAGCTCGACCTCGCCGACCCTCGTCTCCCAGGCGCGGGGGCGGTAGCCGTTGCGGTAGGTCGCCCGCTCCGGTGAGACCTCACCGCGGCCGGCGCCGATCTCGTGGGTGATCTCGGCCTCCATCAGCTCGCGCGCCACCAGCGCGACTGCCTCGCGCAGGAAGTCGGCGTGCTCGTCGATCAGGGTCTTGGCTACGACCTCCGCGGTCGTCATGCTTTGGCCTTCGGCCATCGTGGTGTCCTTTCGTCGTTGACTTGCTGGTCAAACCGACGAGTTTGGGGCCCGCGGTGGCCGGAACTTCTTCGCCTCCCGGTTCCGCGGAACCGGGACGGATCTGCTCCGACCGCTAGGTGCCCGTTACACCACTTCTAACGACGTGACC
>JBHELQ010000132.1:0-19509 GCA_046262995.1 Thermoleophilaceae bacterium | reverse complement strand
CACCTGCGGGCCGCCGTGATCGCCCTGGTCGCTGCGGCCGCGCTCTCGAGCGGCGCGGTCACGGGCTGCGGGGGGAGCGGCGACTCGAAGCCAAGCGCCCACCAGCGGGCGGCCCACGAGCGGGCGGTGGCGCGGCGGGCGAAGGCGCGCCGGATCAGGGAGCGGCGCCGGCAGGCGCTCCGTCGGCGACACGCGCGCGAAAGGCAGACGACCGCGCCGGCCCAGCCCCCGCTCGGCACGAGCCAACCGGAGCTTCAGTGCCCGCCCGGCCAAGTCCAGGTCGGCACGAGCGCGTCCTGCGCCCGGCCCCCGGCGCCGAGCGGCGGGGCCCCTTCCGTGGACAGCCCCGAGGGGAAGCGCGAGCTCCGGACCAGCCCGGATTGCCAGGGAGAGCCTCCTCCGCCTCCCGGCTACCACGGGCCGGTCCAGTGCTGAGCCGCTAGCGGGCCGCTCCGCACAGCGGGCGGGCATATCCTCAGTACGTGCCCTCGCAGGCCGAGCCGAAGTTCTCGATCGCCCAGGTCACGCCCTATCCCTGGGAGCAGCACCACGAGGTGAACCTGTTCGTCGAGCGACTCTCGGACGAGCTCTGCCGGCGCGGTCACAGGGTGGTCGTCGTGGCTCCCTCGGACTCGCGCGAGCTGATACGCGAGGGCCGCCGCCGGGTGAAGGCGCTGCGGAGCGACCCTGACGCAGTCTTCGCGGAGGAGGGCTGCACGAGCCTGCTCGCCGTGGGACAGAGCCTGCCCTTCCGCCGCGGCGGCTCGGTGGCGCTGCCACTCGACGTCTCGCGGACGATCGAGGACCTGCTCGACAGGGCCGAGCTCGACTTCGTCCACGTGCACGAGCCGTTCGCGCCGAGCGCGTCGTCCGCTGCGCTTCGTCACTCGCGCGCGCTCAACGTGGGCAGCTTCCACGCGTCCGCCGAGCGCTTCGTCTCGACGCAGGTCGCGCGCCCGCTCGTCGAGCTCCTGTTCGGCCGGCTCGACGGTCGCACCGCCAGCTTCGCGGCCACGCGCGATCTGGTGGAGCGCTACTTCGCCGGCGACTATCGGGTCGTCAGCCCGGGCGCCGACCTGATCCATCGCCCGGGGCGCAATGGTTCCGAGCCGCCCGAGATCGTCTTCTCCGCCGAGGAGGAGCGCGCGGCGCTGCGGGTGTTCCTGCGCGCCCTGCGCCGGCTGCCCACCGAGCTCGAGTGGCGCGCCACGATCTGGTTGCGCGACCCTGCCGCCGAGCCGGCGGTCACGCTTCCGCGGCGGCTCCGGGAGCGCGTCCGGCTGGCCGGCCCGGCCGACGGGTCGGAGGCGCAGCACCTGGCCGCGGCACGGATCGCAGTCGCGGCGTCCGCCGGCACCGCCCCCGCCCCGCAGCTGGTGCTGCGGGCGCTCGCCGGAGGCGCGGTGCCGGTCGTCTCCAGGCTGCCCCAGTACGAGGAGACCCTCCGCGACGGGGAGCTGGGCCTGCTGTTCGAGCCCAGGGACGCCGAGACATTGGCGGCCCAGCTTCAGCGGCTCGTCTCCGACCCGAAGCTGCTCGCCTCCTACTCGAAGCGCATCGAAGCGGTCCACGAGGAGCTCGCCTGGAGTCGCGCGGCGGGCGAGTTCGAGCAGCTCTACCGCGACATCGCCTCCCGCCGGAAGGACCCCGACGGGAAGCCGGAGGTTCGAAAGCGCCTGGCCAAGCGGGACTTCATCCACGTGGACCTGCACATGCACACCGACCACTCGCCGGACTGCGCCACGCCAGTTGACACCCTGCTCGAGACCGCAAAGGAAGTCGGGCTGGGCGCGATCGCGGTGACAGACCACAACGAGGTCTCGGGCGCCCTCGAGGCGCGGGAGCGGGCCGACGGCATCAAGGTGATCGTGGCCGAGGAGGTCAAGACGGCCGACCAGGGCGAGGTGATCGGGCTCTTCATCAAGGAGAAGATCCCGCGCGGCATGACCCTCCAGGAGACGATCGCCGAGATCCGCCGCCAGGGGGGGCTGGTCTACGTCCCCCACCCCTTCGACCGGATGCACGCCGTGCCCGACTACGAGCACATGCTGGACGTTGTGGACCAGCTCGACGCCGTGGAGGTGTTCAACCCGCGCGTCGCGTTCTCGGCCTTCAACGAGGAGGCCGCCCGCTTCGCCGCCAAGTACCGGATCGCCGCCGGCGCGGGCTCGGACAGCCACGTGGCACAGGGGCTCGGCTCGGTGAAGATCCGGATGCACGACTTCGACGGGCCCGAGGAGTTCCTGGAGTCGCTGCGTGACGCGGACATCGTCCGCAAGCGCCAGAGCCTGCTGTACGTCCAGGCGCTGAAGTTCATCCAGACGAAGGGACCGTCCGCGGCGCGCCGGCGAACCGGCAAGCGATGATGCAGCCGAAAGGAGCGGACGCCGGGCCGTCAAACCCCTCAGGCCGGATGCCCGCGACGGACGACGAGATCAGGGAGAAGTACCTCGAGCGGGCCATCAGGGAGCTGAACCAGCTCACGCGCGAGATCCAGGACTGCGAGCTGTGCCCCCGCGGGAACCTGATGCCGGTGCTCGGCTCGGGCCACCCGCAGGCCGACATCTTCATGCTCAAGTTCGCGCCGGTTCCCGCGGAGATCGAGGAGGGCGTGGCCTTCTACGGGCGCGCCGGGGGCGCGCTCATGAAGAGCTTCAAGCGGCTCGGAATCGACCCTCTCACGGTCTACGGGACGGTGTTCGTGAAATGCCCGGTCGAGGACAGCGAGCTGTCGGCGCCCGAGTGCCGGGCCCGTGTGCTCGAGGAGCTGGCGATCGTGCAGCCGAAGATCGTGGTCGTGATGGGAGAGGAGGCCCTGGGCGAGCTGAACGGGCTGGGGCTGCCGCTCGCGACGCAGCTCGAGCCGAAGCCCGGCGAGATCCAGAAGCTCACTCCCTCCTGCGACGCGCTGTACGTCCCGGACATCGATCGCGCCCTGGACGAGGAGCCGGCCAAGCGCGCGTTCTGGCGGGCGTTTCGGGCGCTCGGCGACTGGTACTCGGACTTCCCGCCGTACTAGCGCTCGACCCCGCCCCCGCGGCGAGGTACGGTTGAAGCGAGGGAAGGAGGCCTGATGCCCGACAAGGCCAGAGTGCTCGTCGTGGCGAACCGCACGGCGGAGTCGCCCGACCTGCTCGATGCACTGAAGGCGCGGGGAGAAGAGGGGGCCGCCGAGTTCACGCTGCTCGTCCCTGCCACCCCGCACGGACTCGCCTGGGCGGCGGACATGTCCTCGGGAGAAGAAGAGGCCCGCAGTCATCTGGAGCCCGTGGTCCAGCGGCTTCGTGAGGCGGGGCTGGAGGTCTCGGACGCCAAGCTGGGGGATCCCGACGCGCTCGCCGCCGTAGAGGACGAGACGAACTTCAACGACTACGACGAGGTCGTCGTCTCGACGCTGCCGCTGCACCTCTCCAAGTGGCTGCGAGTGGACCTGCCGCGCAAGGTCAGGGCCGCCACCGGGCTGCCCGTGACGCACGTCGTGGCCCGCGAGAAGGTGCCGGCGACATAGCCGGGTAGGCTCGCTTCGACGTGGACCTGGAAGAGAGCAGCCTCGAGCCCGTCATCCAGCGCACCTGCGCGGAGTGCGGCACGCCGCTCACCGAGCAGGAGATCAAGGCGTCGCTCGACTCGGACGGGCCGTTCCTGTGCACGGTGCACGCGATGGAGCAGGTGCCGCTCGACGAGGAGGAGCCCGAGGCCTAGGACCGCTCGAACAGCGCCACGCACTCGATGTGCGGGGTCTGCGGGAACATGTCCACCGGCCGCACGGTGCGGAGCGCGTAGCCGGCGTCCACCAGCTCACGCGCGTTGGGGGCGAGCGTCGTGGGGTTGCAGGAGACGTAGACGATCCGCCCGGCCTGCGCCTCGAGCAGGCGTCGCACGATCTTGCTGGAGAGGCCCGCCCGCGGAGGGTCGACCACGACAACGTCCGGGCGGCCGGAGCGCTCCAGCAGCGGGCGCATCGCCGTGCGCACGTCGCCGGCGAAGAACTGCGCATTGTCGACGCCGTTCAGCCGGGCGTTCCCGATCGCGTCCGCCACCGCTCGCTCGACGAGCTCGACGCCCCAGACCTCGCCAGCGTCGAGCGCCAGCACGAGCGCGATCGTGCCGATCCCGCAGTAGAGGTCGAGCACCCGCTCGCGCCCGCTCAGGCCGGCGAGGTCGCGGGCCAAGCCGTAGAGGCGCTCCGCCATCTCCGTGTTGGTCTGGAAGAAGGCGTCCGGCGAGATCCGGAAGCGCAGGCCGGACAGCTCCTCCTCGAGCCACTCGCTGCCCGCCACCACCTCGGTCTCGCCGCCGTGCGTGGTCTCGGCGACCGAGTCGGCGCGCGTCCAGAGCAGGCTGTCCGCCGGGACAGTCGCGGCGAGCCCCGCCGCGTCGAGCTGCCCCGGGCTGGTCACGATCCGCGCCTGGAGGCTGCCGGTCCTCCGGCCCTCGCGCACGACCAGATTCCGCAACAGGCCGCCGTGCTCGCGGCGGTCGTAGGCCGAGAGCCCCTGCTCGCGGGACCAGGCCTTCACCGCCTCACGCAGCTCGTCCACGCGCGCGGACGCCAGCAGGTCCCGGCTCACGTCGTCGATCACGTCGAAGCGGCCGCGGCGGTGAAAGCCGAGCACGAGCTCCCCGGCCGCGTCCGTGCCGAACGAGTACTCCATCTTGTTGCGGTAGCCGGTCAGCTCCTCGGCCGGCACGATCGGCTCGACCGGCGGGGCCTCGAAGCCCCCGATCCGCTCGAGCGCGTCCCGCACCTGCGACTGCTTCTCGCTCAGCTGGAACTCGTACGGCAGGACCTGCCAGGGCGCCCCCGGATGATCCGCGCCGGTCTCCACCCGGTGCGGGCTGGGGGTCACGAGCTCGACCGTGTCGGCCTCGGCGTACGAGCGCTTCGACTTCGTCACGCGCGCGCGGACCGTGTCGCCCGGCACGGCCCCGCGGACGAAGACCACGTAGCCGTTCGTCCTTCCGACGCCGTTCCCGCCGTAGGCGAGCCGGTCGATTACGAGCTCCAGCTCCTCGCCGGACCTTGGCCTGTCCCCCTCCACGGGGGGAATGGTGTCAGCCGCGCGCCGGCGGCCCTGGCTAACCCAGCTTCTGCTCGATCGCCGTGAGCACCGACTTGCGGTTGGCGTGGCGGCGCTCGTAGTCGCGCACCTTGCGCAGCTCGGCCGGCGTCAGGTCGGTCAGCCGGCCCTGCACCTGAGCCGCGGTCAGGTCGTCGTACGCCGTGATCGGGAAGGTCGGCCCGACTCCCGCCGCGCGGCGCGCACGGTCGGCCTGGGCGAGCGCGGGGTCAGCCGCTTTCACCGCCCGCGAGCGGGCGCCGCGGGTCGCCGTCTCCACCTGACGGGCGGCCTGGCGGATCGCGTCTGTGCCGCCGAGGCTGCCGCTGCGACCCCCGCCCTGTCCCCGACCACGGCCGAGAAGCTGCTCCAGGTCCGACAGCACGTCGTCGGTCTGCTTGCGACCGCGCCGGAGGAGCTGGCCGGCCAGGCTCTGCGCGTCGTCCGCGGTCATACGGCCGCGATCGACAGCCTCGTTCACGACCTCCTCGATGCGATCTCGCGTCAGCATCACCAGGTCGAAGGGCCGGATCAGGTTCTTTCGAAGCGTCTCGCGCAGCTCCGCGACGCTCTTGGCCGACAGGTCCAGCCGACTTGCGGGCCGGGTCGCCGCCCGGGCCGTCGTGCGCGCCTGCTTGCGCGCCTTCTGCTGGCGACCGCGTGCCTTGCCGCCCTTGCGCGCAGCCGCGCTGCGGCTGCTCGACGAGCGCGAGCGCGATGCGGATGCGCCGGAACGGCTCGAGGACCGCGACGTAGACCGGCTCGAGCGCGACGCCGAGGTCTTTCCGGCCGCCGAGCGCTTACCGGATGTCGAGCGCTTGCCGGCTGTCGAGCGCTTGCCGGCGGTCGAGCGCTTGCTGGACGCCGACCTGCCGGACCCCGACCGCGAAGTCGAAGCCTTGGTCGATCGGGAGCGGGCAGTCGAGCCTCTGCTCGAACCGCTCCGCTTGCTCTGGCTGCTACGTCGTCTTTCGGCCACTCTCCTGCCTCCTGTTCGCGACTCGCTTAGCTCAAACTATCTCCAACCGCGCACGATCTCACGCTTCGGTGTCGCCGTGCAGCGCGAACGACGCGCGCACCGGAGCGTGGTCGGAGAGCCGCAGACGCCGGCCCTGAACGGCGACTTCGCGCGCGGCAGAGGGGAGCCGGCGGGGCGGCTCGACCACAGCGAGACCTCGCACGAGCAGGTGGTCGATCGCGTCGGGAGCGGTCGCTTCGCCGAGCCCATGGTGCTCCCGCAGCCGGGCGAACAGCTCGGCCTCGCTCCGCGGCCGCAGGTTGAGGTCGCCTCCGAACACGAGCGGATCCCCGGCGGCCCACTCGACGGCGCGGTTCGCGGCCACGATCACCTCCTCCGCCGCTCGCGACGGGTCGCCGGCCGTCGCGTGCAGGTTGGCCACGGCCAGCGGCCCGCCCGGTAGCGCCACTCGCGCCCAGAGCATCCGCCGGCGCTCGGGCAGCCGAGTAAGCGTGAGCCGCCGCACCTCCACCAGCCGGCCGGGCGGGCGCACCAGCAGCTGGTTCGAGCCGCCCTCGTTCGACGCGATCAGGTTCGGGCTCCAGTCCGCGAGCAACGCCCGCAGCAGGGCGAGCTGGTTACGCGAGGTCAGCGCGCTCGCCCCATGCGCGCGGCAGGCGGCGGCGAGCGGGCGAAGCCAGCGCGGCGGCACCTCCTGGAGCAGCGCGATGTCCCAGTCCCAGCTCGCGATCAGCCCGCCGAACTCCTCTCGTAGCGGCCGATTCGCCTTCAGCCGTGAGCGCAGGCTGCGAAGGGGCGACTCGGGCGGAAAGTCCCGTCCGTGGAACAGGTTCCAGCTGAGAGCCCGCACTACGATGCCTGGGTGGCGCGCCACTTCCTGACCGGCGAGGAGCTTACGGGCGACGAGCTTCGCGCCCTGATCGAGCGCGCGCTGGAGCTGAAGGCCGACCCGCTTTCCTCGCGCGCGCTCGAGGGCCGCAGCGTCGCGCTCGTGTTCGAGCGGCCCTCGACGCGCACGCGTGTCTCGTTCGAGGTCGGAGTCGCTCAGCTCGGGGGACACCCGGTGGTCCTGCGCGAGGGCGAGTTGCAGCTCGCCCGGGGCGAGTCGGTCAGGGACACGGCGCTCGTGCTGTCGCGCTACGTGGCCGCTATCGGCGTCCGCACCGGCCCCCACGAAACCGTTGAGGAGCTGGCCGCCCACGCCGACGCGCCGGTCATCAACATGCTGACCCGCGACCATCACCCCTGCCAGGCGCTGGCCGATCTGGTCACCCTGCGCGAGCGCTTCGGCACGCTCGAGGGCCTGAAGCTCGCGTACGTGGGGGACGGCAACAACGTCGCGCGCTCGCTGCTCGTGCTCGGTTCTCTGGCCGGGGTGGAGGTGGCCCTGGCCACGCCCGCCGAGCTGGCGCTCGACGGCGCCGGCGGCACCGACCCGCGCGCGGCGGTCGCCGATGCCCACGCCGTCTACACCGACGTCTGGGTGAGCATGGGCGACGAGGAGGAGGGCGAGCGCCGCCGTGCCCTGCTCGCGCCCTACCGGGTGGATCCCGCGCTGGTCGGCTCCGCCCGCGACGACGCGGTGGTCCTGCACTGCCTCCCGGCCCATCCCGGCGAGGAGATCACCGAGGAGCTCCTCTACGGCGAGCGCTCCGCGGTCTGGGACCAGGCGGAGAACCGCCTGCACGCCCAGAAGGCCCTGCTCGAGCTGCTGACCGGCTGAGCCTCCGCCTCACTCCGGCCGGCGGCGCAGGCCGAAGCCGCGCAGTAGGAGCAGCGCCGTCTCGCCCAGGCCGCCCCGGGCCGGCAGCAGTCCGAGCTGCGCGGCGGCGCCGTAGAGGTCGAAGAACCCACGGGCGCGCCGGACCAGCCCGTCGCTCAGCTCCACGTAGTGCACGCCGTGCAGCACGATGAAACGGTTCGTCGCCGGGAGCGCGCCGGCGTCGCCGCGGTGGGTGCCGGCCAGGCGCCACGGGAGGCAGGCGTGCTCCCCGGCGCCGAGCGAGGGCGAGCTCGCCTCGACGCGCAGGTCCGGCAGCGCCGAGCGGAGCGCCGCGGCGTGCGCTTCCAGCGCGTCCGCTCCGCGCAGCGGCTGCACGGCCACCGGATCCTCATAGTGCACGTCCGGGGTGCAGCAGTCGGCGAAGCCGCCGCTCGCCCAGGCCTGGCGCCAGCCGACCGCGAGCCGGTCGAGGGCGGGGCGCTCGAGCTCGGCGCGACCGCCGGGGGTCACCGTCGCAGCTCCGGAGTCCCCTCGAGCGGAGAGGACGCCTGCGCGTAGTGGCGGCGCGGGATGCGGCCCGATCGCCGGGCCTCGTATCCGGCCTCGACCGCGAGGCGCATCGCCCGCGCCATGCCGGCGGGGTCCTGCGCACGTGACACCGAGCTGGCCAGCAGGACGCCGTCGCAGCCCATCTCCATCGCGATCGCCGCGTCCGAGGCGGTGCCGATGCCGGCGTCCAGGATCACGGGCACCCGGGCCTGCTCGACGATCAGGCGGAGGTTGTACGGGTTGTTGATCCCCATCCCGCTGCCGATCGGTGAGCCGAGCGGCATGACCGCCGCGGCGCCGGAGTCCTCCAGGCGACGCGCCAGCACCGGGTCGTCGCTCGTGTAGGGCAGCACGGTGAAGCCGTCTGCGACCAGCGTCTCGGTCGCCTCGATCAGCTCACCCGGGTCGGGCAGCAGCGTGCGGTCGTCGCCGATCACCTCGAGCTTCACCCAGTCGGTCTCGAGCGCGTCGCGCGCCAGCCGCGCCGTCGTGACGGCGTCGCGCGCCGTGTAGCACCCGGCCGTGTTCGGCAGCACGAAGCAGCCGGCCTCCGTGAGGAGCTCGAAGATCGAGCCGCGCGCAGAGGGATCGACCCGCCGCATGGCCACGGTCGCCATCTCGGCCCCGGAGGCCGCCACCGCCTCGGACATCAGCTCGAGATTGCGGAAGCCGCCCGTGCCCATGATCAGGCGGGAGCCGAAGCCGCGGTCGGCGATCTCGAGCGGCACTCAGCCTCCCTGCACCGCTCGCAGGACCTCGACCTGCTGGCCCTCACGGAGGCGCGTGTGGTGCCAGGCGGCGCGCGGCACCACCTCGCCGTCCACGGCCACAGCCACCCCACGGCCCGCCTCGGGGGCGCCGGCCTCGCGCACGGCCGCCTCGACCGTCGCGTTCCGAGGAAGCTCGCGCAGGCGGCCGTTCAGGGTCACGCTCGTCACGCCCGTGCCTCCACGCGCTCGCCCGTGAGCAGGGTCGCCACGAGCTCCGCCGTGTGAGGGGCCAGCAGCACGCCGTTGCGGTAGTGGCCGGTGGCCCACGTGAGACCGGGGGTCCGCGGATCGGCGCTCACTACCGGGACGTTGTCCCGCGAGCCCGGCCTGAGTCCCGCCCGGGCGGCCACCAGCTCGAGCTCCGCCACCTCGGGGAGCACCTCCCGGGCCGCCTCGAGCAGGCGGTGGACGCCGTCAACCGTCACCGCGGTGTCGAAGCCCTGCTCCTCCACCGTGGCGCCCAGCACGACGCGTCCGTCGCCGCGCGCGAGCAGGTAGCAGCGGGGGCTGCGGACGATCCGCGTGAGCGGCTCGGGCCCGCCGCCACGCACCCGCAACTGGATTATTTGGCCCTTGACCGGGCGCACCGCCGGCCCTCGGCCTCCCGGCGCGAGCCCGGCGCTCCATGCCCCGGCGGCGATCACCACGCGCGGCGCCCTGACCACGCCGGTCGCCGTGCGCACTCCGGCCACCCGCCCGCCGTCCAGCTCCACGCCCTGGACCTCGACGCCGCAGGCCAGCTCGCCGCTCGCCTGGCGGACCGCCGCGCTCAGCGCCGCCAGCACGGCGGGTGGATCGGCCTGGGCCTCATTCGGGCACAGGACCCCGCCCGACACGCGCGGGGAGAGGCCCGGCTCGAGCGCCCGGCAGTCCCTGGGCGCGAGCCATTCGGCATCCAGGCCGAGCGCGCGCTGGAAGTCATGCAGGCGGCGTAGCTCAGCGACGTCGTCGCGGTCGGCGGCCACAAACAGCGCGCCCGTCTCTCGATATCCGATGGACAGTCCCGTGCGCTCCTCGAGCCGGGCGGCGAAGGCCGGCCAGCGCTCCCGCGCGTCCAGGTTCAGCCGCAACAGCCGCTCCTCGCCGAAGTCCGCCTCGGTAACCGGCGCCAGCATTCCGGCGGCCACCCCGGAAGCGCCCGCCCCGGGCTTCGGGGCCCGCTCGGCGACCAGCACCGAGAGGCCCTGCTCCGCAGCACGCCAGCCACAGGCCAGGCCGATCAGCCCGGCCCCGACGACGACCGCGTCGTAGCTTCTGCCTTCAGGCGCCTGCACGGCTGCCCCTTCCTCTCGGCGGGGGGCCGTGCCGATCGATCCCTGCGCCGGCATTACCCGGATCAGGTTCCACGGTCGGCGGCGACCCAGCCGCCCTCTCAGCCCGGTCTCTCCGAGCTCCCGTCTAGAGGATGGTAGCCGCCAGGCTCAGTAGCGGCGCGTGGGGTAGTCGTCGACCCTGCGGTCACGGTCGCGATCCGCCAGGAACATCACGGCCAGCGAGATGATCAGCCCGGCGATGCCGACCAGCATCAGGATCAGGCCGACCGTCTGGATCTCGATGCCGGTGACCTCGAAGTCCACGGCATAGCGCAGGATCGCGCCGGCGGCGATCAGGAAGATGGATGTGCCTATCCCCACGGCTCACGCATCGTAGCCTTCAGCGGGGTCGTCGGCGAAGCTCGTCTGCTAGACATTCCGCTCGCCGCCTGGAGGCAGGGTCTCAACCGCAACTACGGGACGTCCGGGTGGTTAGCAGGTCGGTCGTACCCCTCACCGCCCGATGCTCATTCGCCGAGTAACAGTCATCGCTTGCATGGTCGCGGCCGCGACCGGCGCCGTGCTGACGCCCTCGGCCGGCGCAAACTCGAGGCAGCAGTCGATCATCCAGGACGACGCGCTGATCCTCAACAGCGGGCCCGGCGCGCGGCAGCGGAC
Organism: Thermoleophilaceae bacterium; assembly: GCA_046262995.1. Lineage (GTDB taxonomy): Bacteria > Actinomycetota > Thermoleophilia > Solirubrobacterales > Thermoleophilaceae > JBHELQ01. The sequence continues at coordinate 8,497 of JBHELQ010000132.1, read as the reverse complement.
CCTCGACGAGTTCCACGCGCTCGGAGACGAGATCGTCAAGGTCCAGGTGCGATGGAGGGACGTGACTCCGGGCGGCAACTCTCGCCCGGCGGGCTTCGACGCCCGCAGCCCGAGCTCCTACAACTGGTCCGCGGTCGACGGCTTCGTCAGGGACGCGGTGGCCCGCGGGCTGCGCCCGTTCATCTCCCTCGGCGGCTCGGCACCGGGCTGGGCGAGCAGCGGGACGAACCGGCATCCCGGTACCCATCGGCCCAGCTCGTCCGAGTTCGAGTCCTTCGTCTTCGCGGCCGGCCAGCACTTCTCCGGCAGCGCGGGGGTGCCCCGGGTGACGCTCTGGTCCGCCTGGAACGAGCCCAACCTCACGAGCTGGCTCAGTCCCCAGCGGAACCGCCGCCGGATACCGCTCTCTCCGACCCTTTACCGCCGGCTCTACCTGGCCTTCTACAGGGGACTGCGCGACTCGGGCCATGCAGCGGACACGCTTCTGCTCGGGGAGCTGATGCCCCTCGGGGGCCGCTCGCGCAAGCGCGTCCCGCCGCTCGCCTTCCTGCGCGAGCTGTTCTGCCTCAACCGCCGCTACCACCGCTACCGCGGCAGGGCCGCCCGTGCGCGCGGCTGCCCACGTCGGGTGGGACGCATCCCCACCTCCGGTCTGGCCTATCACCCCTACACCGCCCGCGGCGGGCCCACTGCGCGCACGCGGCAGCGCGACGACGCTCCGATCTCGGAGCTCGGCCGCCTGCGGAAGGTGCTGGACGCGCTGGCTCGCCGCCACAAGCTGCGCCGGCGCCTGCCCATCTGGATCACCGAGTACGGCTTCCAGACCAACCCGCCGGACCCGTTCCAGTACCCGATCAGGCGGGTCCCGGGGTTCATGGACCGCAGTGAGTGGATCGCCTTCCGCAACCCCCGCGTGCGCAGCTACTCGCAGTACACGCTGGTGGACGACCCGCCCGCCGGTGGCAGCATCTTCCGGCGCTGGTCCAACTTCCAGCAGGGTCTGCGCTTCGCCCACGGCACTCCCAAGCCAGGCGTGTACGCCGCCTACCGGCTGCCCGCGTTCGTCCGGCTACGGGGCCGTGGGCACGTCCAGGTCTTCGGCGGCCTGCGCGCGGGCGCCGGCGGTCAGCTCGCGGTGATCGAGGCCCGGCGGCGTCATGGGCACTTCCATCGCATCGGGAGCGCCCGCCTGAACTCCAGGGGCTACTTCCGCAAGCTGCTGAGGGTGAGGGCTGCCGGCAAGCGGACCTACAAGATCAAGATCGGCGGCCTCGCGCGGATCAAGCGCCCTGCCAAGCGATAGCGGCTCAAGTCTTCGTCGTCCCTGCCGAAAGAACCACAGCAACCGCCTCTCAACCGCCCCCAGTGAATCTCCGCCCACCACGTCTCACGGTCCTCCTCGCCGCCGCGATCGTCTCCGCGATCCTGATCGGATGCAGCTCCGCCCCCCCGGCCAGCGCCGCGCGTGGGATGGAGATCTCGATCCAGGACGACTCGGTCTTCGTCGGCAACGGCCTGCACCAGTCCTTCAACCGCGAGCGGGCCTACCGGCTGATCCGTCCGCTGGGCGTCAGCCGCCTGCGGATCAACGTGTCCTGGGCGAACGTGCTGTTTCTGAGCCAGCGCCAGTCGCGCACACGGCCGGCCGTGATCACCTACGACTTCGGCCTGATCGACAACGCCATCGACGCCGCCGCCCGACACGGCGTGCGCGTGTACCTGACGCTCACCGGCCAGGCCCCGGCCTTCGCGACCGCCAACCACCGGGTGGGGAATTACCGCCCGAACGCGGGCCTGTACGCCGACTTCGTCGCCCACGCCGCTCGCCATTTCCGCGGCCGGGTCAAGCGCTACTCGATCTGGAACGAGCCCAACTGGCACACCTGGCTGTCGCCGCTGCGTGCCGCGCCGCGCCTCTACCGCAGCCTCTACTTCCGTGGCTACCAGGCGATCAAGGCGCAGGACCCGCACGCGCAGGTGCTATTCGGCGAGACCGTGCCATACGGTCAGAGTCGCGGCAGGGCGCTCGCGCCGCTCACATTCCTGCGCCGGGTGCTCTGCCTGAACCGCCGCTACCACCGCAGGGGTCACTGCCCCAGGTTGAAGGCCGACGGCTACGCCCACCATCCCTACGACTTCCTGCACCCCGCGCGCTTTCGCTATCCCGGTCGCAACAACGTGACCATGGCCACTCTCCGCAGGCTTACGCGGGCCCTCGATCGCGCCTCCCGCGCAGGCGCCCTGCGCAGGAGGGGCGGCAGGCACATGCCGCTCTACCTGACCGAGTACGGCTACTTCGGCTCCGGCCCTCGCACCCTGCCCAAGCGCCGCCGAGTCAGGTATCTAAAGCAGGGATGGTCGCTGGCGTTGCGCAACCGCCGCGTGAAGCAGAACCTCCAGTACCTGCTGGTCGGCCCGCGCCCCGGAGGCGTCGGCGACTTCTTCGATCTCGGCCTCCTCTCTCCGAAGGGCCGTCGCCGGCCGACGTACAACGCGCTGCGACGCTGGTACAGGTCGCATCGCCACAAGGTCCGGCGACCGCCGCACAGAATCTCTCTGCCGCCCGCGCCGCCGAACTGAGCGCGAGTTGAGCGGCGGCCGCGGGATCGGCCACGCCCGCAGGGAGCGGCTTGGAGCCGCCCGCCTCTACCTGGTCATGGAGGGCGCGCCGCCAGGCCGGGACGCCGAGCAGGTCCTGCGGGCCGCGCTCGCGGGAGGCGTCGACATTGTCCAGCTGCGCGACAAGGCGGCGGACGACGACGCGCTGCTGCGCTCGGCTTCGCTGTTCCGCGCGGTGTGCGCCGAGCACGACGCCCTGTTCTGGGTCAACGACCGACCCGACCTGGTGGCCGCGGCCGGGGCCGACGGCGTGCACGTGGGCCAGCACGACGCTCCCGTCGAGGAGGTGCGCGCCGCGGTGGGCCCCGACGTGCTGATCGGTGTCTCGACCCACTCCGAGGCCCAGCTCGAGGCAGCGCTCGCGACGGACGTCGACGAGCTCAGCGTGGGGCCGGTGTACGAGACCCCGACGAAGGCGGGGCGACCGGCGACCGGCCTGTCGCTGATCGAGCACGCCGCCCGGCACGCGCGGGGGCGCGCCTGGTTCGCTATCGGCGGGATCGACCCAGGTAACGTCCGCCAGGTGGTGGCCGCGGGCGCAGAGCGCTTGATCGTCGTGCGCGCGATCCGCGACGCGGACGATCCGCGTGCGGGAGCCGCCGCCCTGCGCACGGCCCTGGAGGAGGGCGGCCCGCTTGGCGCAGCGCCGTAGCCGCAAGCGGCGCGGAAAGCAGCGGCAGCGCCAGCGGCGTCCTCCCGCCCAGAGCGAGCCCGCGCGGGAGCCGAGGGGCACGACCGCCGCCTACGCCCGCTCGCGCCAGAAGGACGAGGCGGCCAGGGCGGCGCTCAAGCCGCTCGCGCCCGGCGAGCGCCCGACCGCGGTCACCGTCGGGGCGGTCGTGGCGTTGCTGCTCGCCCTGGCGAACCTCGTGTCGTATGCCGCGGGCTTCGAGGTGAGCGGCCGGCGACCGAGCGTCGTCGGCGTGGCCGCCTACAGCGGCCTGATGCTGTTCGTGGCCTGGGGCATGTGGCGTGCCAAGTACTACGCCGTGCTCGGGATGGAGGCTCTGCTCGGGATCGTGATCCTGGTGTTCAGCCTCCTGTTGCTGCGCGCGGCGAACGCCCAGAGCGCGATCATCGCCGTCGCGGTCGTCGCCGCGGCCGGCACGCTGTTCTGGTTCCTGATCAAGGCGATGGCGCGGATCCAGATGCCGGAGCGCCCGGGCTCGTCGTAGCGGCGGCGCCTGGTCAGCCCGCGAAGCTGAGCGCGTAGGCCACGAACGCGGCCGCCAGAAGCGCCAGCCCGGCGTAGTCCGCCCGGACGCGAAGGTCGGCAGGTCGAGCGAGCATCGCCAGCGCCCAGAGGACGTAGGGGTCGAAGTACTTCTGGTACACGAGGCCGACGGGGACGGCGGCCAGCAGGAAGCCCGCCAGGAAGACCGTGGGCAGCGAGTCGATCCCCACACGCGACAGGAGGAGCGCCAGGGCCACGGCTCCGAGCGGCACGAGCGCCCAGAAGAGCAGCGAGGAGCCGCCGGGCTCCGGCAGCTGGTCCGAGAGCTTCCAGAGATAGCCGGCGTCCGCTCCGTGCTCCGACGTGGCGGGGCGATAGGCGAGCTGCGAGACGGCCAGCAGAGCTCCGCCCCCCACGAGCGAAAGCACCACCAACGAGAATCGCGGCCGGAGCTCGCGCGCGCGCCGCAGGAGCCCCGGTCCCCAGATCGCCGCCGCATACAGGCCGACCAGGGAGACCGTGAAGAGGACCGAGCGGAGCGTCAGCCCGCTGCGGCGGAGCCCGGCCCTGTCCTGGCAGAGGCCGCATGAGGCGGGGTCGGAGCCGGGTGGCACCAGCGCGCCCCAGTCGATCACGAGCGCCGCGAACGGCGACAGCGCCGCGAGCACCATCAGCGCGCCGGCCAGCTTTCGCCTCGTAAGGGGCCACGGCAGGAGCGCCCAGGCGGCGATCGGCGCCAGCCACAGGAAGGACTGCCTGGTCAGCACAGCGCCGGCCATGGCGGCGCAGCCCAGGGCGAACGGGGCCAGGGCGCCCTCGCGCCGGGCGCGCAGGAACCAGCCGACGGCCAGCACGCCGAACAGCAGCGCCAGGTTGTCGGTCAGCACGGCGAAGGAGGCGCCGAAGAAGTACGGCGACAGGGCGAAGACGAGCGCCAGCGCGAAGGCCTGCGTTCGCCCCACCCCGAGCTGCCGCCAGAGCAGCCGGAAGAGGGCGAGAACGGCCAAGTAGGAGAAGGCGACGTTCAGCAGCCGCAGGCGCCAGGGCTCGAAGCCCACGACCTTCCCCCAGACGGCCATGACGAGGTGGAAGAGGGGCGTCTGCGCAGCCGGGTAGTCGCCGAGATCGACCCCGGGCAGCTGCCGCGCGAACTGCCGGATCGTCGGCAGCTGGTAGATCCGCGCGTCCGACCCGTGGAAGGTGTCGATCTCCACGGTCAGCCCCTTCAGCACGGCGATGCCGATCAGGAACGGGACCGCCAGCGCCAGCGGGTAGAACCAGGCGGCCTGGGTCAGGGGCCGGCCACGAGGCAGAGGTCGCCGGCGGACAGGGACCCCCATGCCAGTCCGTCAGTCCCGCAGCCCGGCCGCTGCCAGGGCCTCGTCCTTGTCCACGTAGGCGCGCCACTCCACTACGCGCCCGTCACGGAACCGCCACACGTAGGCCCACTCCTGCTCGAAGGGAACGCCGCCGCCGGCGCTCTGCCCGGAAGCGCGAAAGATCAGAACCACGCGGTCTCCCGCGTCCAGGGTCTCCTGCAGCGCGCCTGTGACCGGTCCGAAGATGTCCAGGTACTCCCGGAAGCGGGCGCGAATCGAGTCCCAGCCCCGGAAGGACCCGCTGCCCGGCCAGCTCGGGTCCTCGACGTACGTCACGCCGGGATCGAACACGGGGTACGCGTCTTCGGGGACTTCACCCCGCGCCCCATCCGGAGCCATGCGGTCCCAGGCCCCGCGCGCAAGCTCGACCTCCTTGCGGGACATGGCTCTACTCCGCCGGCCCCCCGGCCGCAAGCGCCTCCTCGGGCTCGGGAAACCATTCGAAGCGCACGATCTTCCCCTCCTCGATCGTGAAGACGTGCGCGTGTACGACCTCGAACGACGCGCCGCTGGTCCTGCCGCGCCCGCTGGAGCGCTCGATCGCCACCACGGCCGATCCGGCCTCGACCATCCGTTGCGGCTCGGCCCGGTAGTCCTCGAAGCTGTCGAGCAGCGACTGCAGCGCCGCTCTGAACTCCCGCTGGCCGCGTCGGACGCCGGGGTCGGCCGCTCCGGGCGGATTCACGTACTCCACGTCGGCGGCGCAGAGCTCCATGAAGCCGTCCAGGTCATGGCGGTTCAGCGCACGGTAGGCGCGCTCGACGAGCTCGACGTTCGCGCGCGACATCGCTAGTCGTCGGTTCGCGCTGCCTTCACGGCCTCGCCAGGATCCGAATAGGTCCTGATGAAGGCGATCTTCCCGTCCCGGAAGCGCACGATCCATGCGACCGGGAACTCGAGGTCCATTCCGCTCGCCCTTCCGCGAGCGTCGAAGCGTCCGAGCACGAGGACGCGGTCGCCCAGATCGCGTATCTCGTCGGCCACCAGCCGTAGGTATTCCCACTCCTCGTCGGCGTCGCGGGCGAATCGCCGCATCCCCTCCGGTCCTTTGTACGGCGATTGGTCGAGCTGGGACCGAAGAGGGATGAACTCGGCCTCCGCATCCAGCGAGCTCGTCACCCCGTCGAGATCGCCCGCATTCCAGGCCTCGAAGGTCTGCCGCACGAGCTCCACGTTCTCCCGCGACATCGCCTACTCCGCCTGCCGAACGACTTCGAGGGCCTTGGTGTGGTCGAGAAACTCCCTGACACGCAGCGGCCGGCCGTCGTCGAACTCCCAGACCTGCGTGAAGTGGATCGTGCCCTCGACCCCGTGCCTGCTCGTCGTGTGGCCGAAGGCGGTCACCACGACCTGATCCTCACCCACTTCATGAACATCCTTCGGCTCCGGCCTCCAGTCAGGCCAGTCGGCCAGCGCCTCTGCGAAGAAGCGCTTGATCTCTTCCGGACCGCGGCGGACGCGGCTATCGGGCAGCTCCTCGAACGGGTGCCACTCGAACTCGGGCGGCAGCGCGCGCTCGACCCACTCAAGGAAGGCTCGGTCCGTCAGGACGGTGTACGCACTGCGCACGAACTCAGCGTTGGTCGCCATCGCCTACTCCCGATCCCGCTCGTGGGCCTGGTTGACCCGACGCACCAGCTCCATGTTCTCCCGCGACATGGCGGCCGGAGTATCCCGTCCCAGGCACCGGTGAGCCAAGCGGGCGTCGGGTAGCTTTCAGCGCCGTGCCCGAATCGAAGTACGACTGCGTGGTCATCGGCTCCGGCCCGGGCGGCTACGTGGCCGCGATCCGGGCGGCCCAGCTCGGCATGAAGACCGCCGTGCTCGAGAAGGCGAACGTCGGCGGGCGCTGCCTGAACGAGGCCTGCATCCCCGCCAAGGCGATACTGCGCGTGGCCGAGGTGATGACCGAGGTGCAGCACGCCGACCAGTTCGGCATCTCCGTGAGCGGCGCCGAGCTCGACTGGAAAGGCGCCGCCAAGCACCGCGACAAGGTGATCAAGACCCTGACGGGCGGCGTCGGCGGGCTGTTCAAGAAGAACAAGATCGAGCTGATCGAGGGCCACGGCGCGCTGACCGAGGACGGCAACGTGCGCGTGGGCGCCGAGAAGGACGGCCAGGAGATCGAGGCCGACAAGGTGGTCCTTGCCTGCGGCTCGATCGCCAAGCCGATCCTGGACCTGAAGTTCGGCGGCCGCGTGCTCGACACCGCCGCCACCTGGCTGCTCGGCGAGCAGCCGGGGCGCCTGTGCGTGATCGGCGCCGGCGCGTCCGGGGTCGAGGTCGCCTCCGCGCTGGGCCGGCTCGGCACCGAGGTGCTGCTGCTCGAGGCGCTCGACCAGATCCTGCCGCTCGAGGACGAGGAGATCTCGAAGGCCTGCGCGAAGGAGATCCAGAAGCAGAACGTGCGCATCGAGACCGGCGCCGAGGTCGAGTCCGCCGAGCCCTCGGACAAGTCAGTCAAGATCGGCTTCAACGGCGAGAGCGAGGAGTTCGACTACCTGTGCATCGCCGCCGGCCGCGGCGCCGATGTGGAGGGCCTGGGCCTGGAGGACGCCGGCATCGAGCGCGATGAGCGCGGCCTGGTCAAGGTCAACGGGACGCTCCGCACATCGCGGGAGGGGGTCTGGGCGATCGGCGACATGGTCCCCGGCCCCGCTCTGGCCCACAAGGCATCCGACGAGGGCATCATCGCCGTGGAGGACGCGGCGGGCAAGGACCCGCACCCGATCGACTACCGCTTCGTCCCGGCCGTGACCTTCTGCCACCCCCAGGTCGCGAGCTTCGGCATGACCGAGAAGGAGGCCCGCGACGAGGGCCACGACGTTGTCGTCGGCAAGGTGCCGATGGGCGCCGTGGGCGCGCCCACCGTCTACGGCGATCGCGGCGGCATGATCAAGATCGTGGGCGACAAGAAGTACGGCGAGCTCCTGGGCGGCCACATCGTGTCGGTCAAGGCCGCCGACCTGATCCAGGAGCTCGTGAACGCCCAGGCCCTCGAGGGCGGCTTCCACGAGGTGGCCCGCACGATCCACCCGCACCCGGCCTTCGCCGAGGCCGTGATGGAAGGCGCGCGGGCCACCGACGGCTGGCTGATCCACGGCTGAGCGAATTCGACTGGCGCGGGCCAAGCGGCGGCGGTAGTCTCCGCATCAGTGAGCAATCGTAGATTGCTGAGCAAGCGTTGAGTGCTCCGGGCCAGGGAGCCGCCGCTCCGGCCGGCGAGGTTCCGCCTCCCGGCCCGGGCGGCGTCAACGACGAAGCCGGCGATGGCAACGGCGGTGCCGTAGTAGACGCCAACCTGCCGGACCCATCCGGACTCGCG
>JBHELQ010000131.1:0-1841 GCA_046262995.1 Thermoleophilaceae bacterium | reverse complement strand
CTCCCAGGCGTTGATCGCCAGAAAGCCCGCCGCGCAGAGCAGGGCGTACTTCCGGGCGGCCTTCCGAGCGGGATCCGCCGCCCCGCTCGCCACGAGCTCCAGCTTGTGCCGCTCACGCCGGTAGAAGGCGCTGCGGGGGTCCCGAGCGGCGGCGTAGGGGCCCGCGAAATGGACGATCGCCGGCCGCACCACGATCCCCTCCTTCCGGAAGTGGCAGGTGCCGCCCAGCACATCGACGTGCAGCCAGCCGCGCATCGCGAGCGGAGTGCGCATCACCCGGCCGCTGTCGTCCACGGGAGGGACCCGGTGAAGCGCAAGCGCGATGGCGTACAAGGGCTCCTCGGCGATCCCGCCCCGGAAGCTGCGCAGGCCGAGCTCGTCATAGCGATCCGATAGCTCGCGGGCCGTCTCGAAAATGCCCTGTGCCGCTCGGCTGCGGCGAAAGAAGTAGATGCCGCCGTTGAACTGCGGCAGCTCCTCCCGCTCGATTCGCGCGAGCAGCGCCCCGATGTCCATGAACCACCGGCCGCTGCGGCGTGGCCGCCCGACGACACCGAACTCCAGCTCTCCGAACAGGTCGAAGATCCACTCGATCGGCTTCACGACGAGCGAGTCGCTGTCCACGAACAGCGTCTCCTCGAAGGGGCTGTAGCGGTCGATGCGCAGCTTGTGGTGGAAGCCGCTGGCGGCTTCGGGATCCAGCGGGACGAGCCGGTCGTAGAGCTCCGCCAGGCGGGGATCCTCGGAGTCGGTGGCCACCGCGAGCGGCAGCGCCGGCGAGTGCAGTCGCAGGGCGCGCCCGAGGGTCACCGCCATGTCCACGTAGCGTGCCTCGCCGGCGGCGATCGTCAGGACGCCGCGCTCGCTCACGTCGCCGCCCCCGTGTCTTCAGCCACCGCGCAGCGTCGTCGCGATCGCCAGGAACTTGTCCACCGAACGATCCCAGTCGAAGCGCTCGGTCACCTCCGCCTGGGCGAGCTCACCCAGGCGCCGGCGGAGACCCGCGTCTTCGAGCAGCCCGCGCAGCGCGCGCGCGAGGGCGTCGGGGTCGTGCGGCGGCACCAGCAGCCCGCTCTGGCCGTCGGAGATCACTTCGGACGTGCCGCCCACGTCCGTGGCGATCACTGCCCGGCCGCAGAGGGCGGCCTCCATCACCGAGGTGGGAAGGCCCTCGGTGTAGCTCGGGTTGACCAGCACGTCAGCGGCCTTGACCGCGCCGACCGCCTGCTCGAACGGCAGCTCGCCCAGGAAGGCGACCCGCCCGCCGGCGGCCCTGCGCTCGAGCGCCGCCCTGGAGGGGCCATCCCCTATGACGCACAGAACGCTGTCTTCCTGCGGCAGCAGCCGGAATGCCTCGATCAGGTCCGCAACGCCCTTGCCCTCGATCAGCCGTCCGAGGTAGACCACGAGCCGGCCCGCGCCGAGCCGGCCGCGGAGGCCGCCGTCCGCCGGGATCCGGGCGAGATCGTCGGCCGAGACGCCGCGATAGAGAACCGATGCGGAGCGACCCGACAGCGCGCTCACGAACTCGGCGGCGGCGCGCGATACCCCTACGACGGCGTCGGCGGAGCGGAGGACGAGCCGGCCCAGGGTCTTGTCATAGGCGCGGGCCGCGAGGGTCGAGGGCCCGCGCCCCAGCTGCGCGAAGTCCGACCCGTGCTCGATGTGGAGCCAGGGCGCATCCATCCGCCGCGAGACCGTGCGCGCCGCGAGCGAGCTGAGGAAGAAGCGGGTGTGGGACACCACGAGGTCACGGGGCGCCGCCCGCGCCATGCGCACGAGCCCGGCGCCGGGGCGGGGAACGGGATAGTTCGGGATCGGCTCGAAGGCCGGGAAGCGCC
>JBHELQ010000130.1:0-12082 GCA_046262995.1 Thermoleophilaceae bacterium | reverse complement strand
ACGTCGGCGGCGCCCGCTGGGAGGATTTCGGGCAGGCGCCGCTAGAGGCGCTGGCCGACGGCGCTCTGCTTGCGACCGTGCCCTCGGGCGGTCCCTTCGAGGCGCTTCGCCACGCCCGCGAGCTCGCCCCCGAGCTGATCGGGCGCGACGTCAGCGCGGTCGCGCTCGCCGACTGCATCCGAGGCGCGTTCGGGCTCGGGGAGACGGCTCTGCGCGATTACCGCGAGCGGGCGGGGCGGCGAGTCGCCGAATACGCGCCGGAGAGGATCTCGGCGACGATCAGGGATCGGCTCGTGCCGGCGCTCCTCGGCTAGCCCCGAGCACCGACGGCACGCAGCACGGCGCGCTCGAAGGCCTCCACGTCGTCCTCCGGGGGGTGGCGGTCCGTGACGGCCCGGCTGCCTGCCGCCAGCCTGCGGCGAAGGTCCCCGTCATGGACGAGGCGGGCGAGGGCGCCGGCTATCTCGTCGGGGTCGTCCGGATCAACGAGCAGCGCGTTCTCGCCCTCGACCGCGACATCGCCCGCCGCTCCGGCCGTTCGCGAGCAGAGCAGCGGCAGGCCGGCCGCGGCGCCCTCTCGCATCGTCACCCCGAACGGCTCATAGCTGCTGACGAGCGCGACGGCGTCCGCGTGCGCGTACCGGTCCGGCAAAGCGCCCGGCGCCACGTAACCCTGAAAGCGAACCGGGACGTCGAGTCGCTCCGCACGCCGCCGCAGCTCCGGCTCGAGCGGACCGGCGCCGCAGAGCTCGAGCTCCGCACGGTCCGCCAGGCCCGCGCGCGCGAACCCTTCGATAAGCGCTCCCAGGTTCTTGTCGGGCACGAGCCTGCCCACGGCCAGCACACGCAGCGGCCGCTGGCCACCGTCCGCCGCCCTCGGCGCCGACCGGAAGCGCTCCAGCTCAGCGCTCTGGAGGCTCACCTCGACCAGCGCAGGATCGACCCCGAGCGAGACCAGCCGCCGCCGAGCGGCGCTGCTGGCAGCAATGAAGCCGGCTGCCCCGGGAGCAAGCCGGCGATGCACGCGCCGCTGAGCGGCGGAGAGCTCGGCCTCGCCGTGGAGCGTCACCTCGGTGAAGATGACGAGCGGCCGGCGGCGTCGCCGGCACCACGCGAGCGCCCGCAGCGTGGCGGCGCCGAACTCCCAGCAGACGACGCACGCGGGGTCGACTCCGCGGAGCGCGCGTCCGAGACCCCGCGGCACGAGCACCGGGGTGCGACCGGGGCGGGCCCGCTGGTGCGCCCGCAGGATCGAGCTCTCGTAGCCATGATGCTCGGGGAACCAGTCGCGGCGCTGGTCCCAGCCGGGCTGTGCGGCGGACAGGTAGATCACCCGCGGGGACAGGCGGCCCCGCTCGGCCAAACCCGCGAACAGGGGCTCGCGGTAGGGCACGGGAACGGGGGGCACGATGGCGCAACGCGTGATGTGCGGGATCGTAGGCGCGCTGGAGCGCAACTTTTCGGCGGCCCCGGATATGGATAGACACGAGCCCAGGCCCTACAGGCGCCCGCGGAGGTTCGGGCGGCGCCAATTGGTAGCCTCGCGCCGCGTCGAGGCGGGGGGTCGCCCTAAAAGGGGAATCGCATGAGTCGGATCGGACATATGCTGCTGATCCCTGCGGCGCTGCTCGCGCTGGCGTTGCCGGCTACCGCACACGCCTCCTCGACCTCGGCGATCACCGACTGCGCCCAGGACGGCGACCTGGATCACCACTACTCGAACTCCGAGCTCCGCCAGGCGCGCGCCAACCTGCCTTCGGACCTGGACGAGTACAGCGACTGTCGCGAGGTGCTGAGCGGCGCGATCACCGCAGGCTCCGGACGGGGAGGCGGACATTCAGGATCGGCCGGCCATGGCAATCGCCATGCGCGTGCCGGGCATCCACGAACGCACGGCGTCCTCCACCCGCGCAAGCGCCATTTCCGTGTCGGCGGAAAGATCGTCGACCCGAGCAGCAGCGGCCTCAATCCCGGGACGGGCGCGCAGAGCTTGCCGCTGCCGCTGCTCCTGGCCCTGATCGCGGGCGGTCTGCTCGCGACGGCCGGAGGCGTCATGGTCCTGCGGCGCCGCTTCCCGGCTCTGTCCAACCTGTCGCTGCCCGGTGTCCCGCTCCCCCGCCTTCTTCGCCGCCGCTAGCACCGGCGCCCTCGGGGCTGCACTGGCGGCGGTCGCGTTCGGCGCGGCAGGCGGCACCGAGCTCGGCCGCACGACGGTCGTCGAGCTGCTGCTCGTGCTCGCCGGGGCCGCCGTGCTCGCGCTTGCGATCGCCTACGGGCCGCGGCATCCCCTTCACGGAGGCAGCGTGCTGGCCGGCCTCGCAGCCCTGGTCGCGCTCACCGCACTGTCGGTTCTCTGGTCGATCGCCCCGGAGCTGACGTTCGTAGAGGCGGGCCGCGCGCTCGCATACCTCGCCGTGTTCGCCGCCGCGATCGGCGTGGCGCGGCTCGCCCCGGACGCGTCACCCGCACTGCTGAAGGGCATCCTCCTTGGAGCGGCAGCCGTGACCGCGTACGCGCTGGCCTCGCGTGTCTGGCCGGGCACCCTGGCGGAGAACGAGCTCTCCAACCGCATCGGGCAGCCGTACTCCTACTGGAACGCCGTCGGCACCACGGCGGCCCTGATGGTCCCGGCGGCGCTCTGGCTCGGTGCGCGCAGGACCGGCGGACCGGCAAGCCGAGCGATGGCCTACCCGGTGCTCGGGATGGCGGTACTGGCGATCCTTCTCACCGGCTCACGCGGAGCGCTCGCGGCCGCCGCGGCGGGGACGATCGCGTGGTTGGCAATCGTCCCGCTCAGGCTGCGGAGCCTTCCCGTCGTGCTGCTGCCGATCGCCGCCGCTTCGCCGGTGGCGGCCTGGGCGCTCTCGAAGACCGCCTTCTCCACTCCGCTGCAGCCAGTGGCGGTCAAGGAGAGCGTGGCCGGCGACTTCGGTGGCTTGGTGCTGCTGATGGTCGCCGTACTGTTTCTTGCCGGCCTGGCGGTCAGCTTCCTGCTCGCCCGCAAGGCACCGCCGATCAAGCTGCGCAAGCGCGCGGGCGTGGTGGCCGTCGCGGCGGCCTGTGCACTGCCGCTCGCCCTGTTCACCTCGGTGGCTTTCAGCGATCGCGGACTCGGCGGGACAATCAGCGATCGCGTCCACCAACTGACGAATGAGAGCGCGCCACAGCCCGGCGCCGGGTCGGGCCGGCTGACCTCCACCACGAGCAGCCGCTCGGTCATCTGGCGCGAGGCCTGGCGGGTGTTCAAGGATCACCAGGCGCTCGGCACCGGCGCGGGCAGCTTCGCGAACGCCCGCCTGCATTACCGCAGGAGCGGGCTCGTCTCCCGCCACGCGCACGGCTTCCTGCCCCAGACCCTGGCCGACCTCGGACTCGTCGGCGTGGGAACCGCACTGGCCCTGCTCGCAGCCTGGCTGGTCGTGGCGGCCCGCACCACGGGGCTGCACCCCAGGCGCCGCGGACGAGCCAGGCCCGCTTCCCGGCGTGACTGGGATGCAGAGCGGATCTCGCTCGTCTCCCTGGCGCTCGTGGCCGTGGTGTTCGGGCTGCAGTCCGGTATCGACTGGACCTGGTTCGTCCCAGGCCCCGCCGTCATGGCGCTGCTGGCCGCGGGATTCGTCGTCGGCCGCGGTCCGATACCGGCGCTGGCGCCGGCCGGCGCCGCTGCAGAGCCGGTCTACCCCGAAGGTGGTCCTCTCCGGAGCGGAAGGCTGTCCGTCCCCCCGCGGGGCCGGCTGGCCGCAGCGGCCGCGGTGCTTGTGACGGCGGTCCTGTTCGCGTGGGCGATCTGGCAACCGGAGGCCTCCAACAGGGCCTCGGACCGGGCGCTCGCGCTGATCGACCAGGGCGACTTCGCGGGCGCCGCGGCGAAGGCCGACGACGCCGCGAGCATCGACCCTCTGTCCTCCAAGCCGCTCCTGGTGCGCGCCGCCGCCGAGGAGCGGCAGGGTTACAAGCGGGCTGCGCTCGTCACGCTCGAGCGCGCGGTCACGCGCTATCCGGACGAGCCGCTCACCTGGCTGCGATTGGCGAGGTTCCAGCTCGATAGCCTCGACCGTCCCAGGGCCGCCCTGGACACGGTGGGCGCCGTCCTCTACCTCGACCCGAGATCGCAGGCGGGGAAGCGGCTCGTAGCGGACGCCCAGTCGCGGATCGAGCGCAGCGCGTCCGGCCAGCAGTCGCCCCGCCGGCGCTAGCGGGTGGCCACGGCAAGCAACGTGCCGGAGCGACGGCTCAGGCTGCGGACGTCGAACCCGAGCTCCTTGAGCAGCCGGCGCAGAGAGCGTGCGCTGAAGAAGCGCAGATGCGGAGAAAGCGGATCGAAGCTGCGCTCGAAGCCCTGCAGCAGCACGCCCAGGCCGCTCGCCCGACCGTGCGCCGGCGTCGTCACCGCCAGCTCGCCTCCCGGCCGCAGCACCCGGCGCAGCTCCGAGAGCAGCAGCTGCACGTCGCGCACGTGCTCGAGCGTCTCGGCGCAGAGCACGAAGTCGAACTCCGAGTCCTCGAAGGGCAGCGCCTGATCTGGCTCCAGCTGCACCAGGCGCGCCTGCGGCAGCCGCTCCCGCGCCCGGGCGAGCGCGATCTCGGACACGTCGGCGGCCGTCAGCTGCTCCGCGTCGAGCTCCGCGGTGAGCCGCCCGTCGCCGCAGCCGAGGTCGAGGACACGCCCCGCCGGGCCGCGCGCCCGCACGAACCGGACGAGCTGCTCCGCCGGCGCATTGCGCGCTTCCGGCACGAGCGCCCAGATCTCGTCGTCGTAGCGGGTCACGCCGCCGGGGCGCGGAGCCCCGGCTACCAGGCGCCCCGCGCGCGAACGACGGCGGGAAGCGTCTTCAGGATGATGGCCAGGTCCAGTCCGACGGACCAGCGCTCGAGGTAGAGGAAGTCGAGCCGCACCAGCTCGTCGAAGTCGAGCTCCGACCGGCCCGAGACCTGCCATAGCCCGGTGACTCCCGGCAGCACGAGGTAGCGCTTGCGATGCCAGTCGTCGAGTCGGTCGTAGTCGCGTTGGGTGAGCGGACGGGGGCCGACGAGCGACATCTCGCCGCGCAACACGTTGAAGAGCTGCGGCAGCTCGTCCAGGGACCAGCGCCTGAGGAAGCGGCCCACGTGGGTCACGCGCGGATCGCGGCGGATCTTGAACAGGGCGCCACCAAGCTCGTTGCTCTGCTCGAGCTCGTCCTGGAGATGCTCGGCCCCGTGGAGCATGGTGCGGAACTTCAGGCAGGCGAAGGGCTCGCCGCCGATGCCCGGGCGCACGGAGCGATACAGCACTGGGCCGCGCGAGCTGAGCTTGATGGCCAGGGCGATCAACGCCATCACCGGTCCGAGCAGAGCCAGGAGCAGCGCCGCGGCCAGCAGGTCGAATAGGCGCTTGACGGCAAAGTCGAGGCCCTCGAAGACGGGCGGCTTGAGCTCGAACAGCGGCACCGCCTGTCCCGGGACGAACTCGACCCGGTCCATCAGGATCTCCATGGTCGACGGCGCAACACGCACGCGCACGCCATGGCGGTGACAGGTGTCGACCAGGTCGACGGCGCGGTCCTGGGGGAACTCCGGGTCGGCGATCAGCACCTCGTCGACCACCTCGAGGTGGCGCTCCAGCTGCTCGAGCGAGCGGAAGTCACGTAGGCCGCTGCCGCCGTAGGGCGTCAGCGACACGTAGGCGTAGGGCTCAATCTCAGAGCTGTCCTTGAGCGCGTGCGCCACTGCCTCGATGTGCGACCCCGCCCCCACGAGCGCCGCCCGGCGGCGGTAGCCGGCCGCCCTCAGCAGCCAGCCGCTCGCCGCTTCGAACGCCCAGCGGAGACCGGCCACGTAGACCACGGCAAAGAGCAGCGTGCCGTAGAAGATGTAGTAGCTCTGGAACTGCTCGCCCTGGATCTTCGCGTAGACCAGGATGACCAGCGTGACCTGGAACAGCGACGTGACCACCTTCGAGAACCCGGGGCGCAGCGGCCGGTCGCGGTACAGGCCGGAGCGGGCGAACAGCAGCAGCGTGACGAGGGCGGCCAGGGGCAGAGTGTCGGCCGCCTGGTTGAAGGTGCCGTCGAATTGCTCCGGCGCGCGCAGGAGCGCCTTGATCGCCAGCGCGGTCCAGATGGCCAGGTAGAGGCCACCTACGTCCAGCGCCGCGAGCACCGCCACCCGCGCGGCGCGCCGGAGCAGCTCGAAGTGCAGGAGCCCGCGCAGGAGCAGGGGGCGCGTCGCCCGCACGTCCCGCTGCGGAAGCGCGCCGGCCAGCCCTACATCCGGCTCGATCTCCCTCAGCTCTTTGACGAGCCCGCTTGGCATTCGCTCCTTTCGGCGGTTCGCAATAGAAACTCCCGAACCGGGCCAGGGTAGCGATGTGAGCAGGCAATCGAAGACCGGGCGCGGAGTCCTCGCAACTACCGGGATTCCCGTCAGCAGGGGCGGGGCGAAGGCGCCAGGATCCCCCCTGACAGCAGATGTTGATGCTGCGACGCGAAGGCGCGCGACCGTCACGCCCGGAGATCGAGCGGGCCGCGCTTGCGCTGATTCCGCGGCACGGAGCCCAGATCCTGGCTGCCGCCAGGCGGCACTCGGCCACTCCCGAGGACGCCGAGGACGCCTACCAGCGCGCGCTCGAGATCCTGCTCACGAAGGCCCCGAGCACGAGCGAGGACGATCTCGTGCCCTGGCTGAAGACCGTCGTCAAACACGAGGCCTGGGCACTTCGCCGCCAGCGCGAGCGCCACACCCCGCCGACAGACGACGGAGAGCTCCGAGCCGGCGCGAGCGCCGACGCCGCCACCCACGAGCGCGCGGAGCGCTTCGAGCGGCTGCGCCAGGGAGCCGAGGCCCTGGAGCGCCTGAAGCCACAGGAGGTCCGCGCGCTGCGACTGAAGGCCGAGGGCTACTCCTACAGGGAGATCTGCCGGATCACGGGCTGGACCTACACAAAGGTGAACCGCTGCCTGACCGAGGGTCGCAAGGCGCTGCTCGATCGCCTCCGGGGAATCGAGAGCGGCGGCGAGTGCGAGCGGCTCGCGCCGCTGCTGTCCCTGCTCGCCGACGGTGAGGCGGGCTCGCGCGAGCTGAGCGAGCTCCGCCCCCACCTCAAGACCTGCCTCGCCTGCCGCGCCCGGCTGCGCGAGTACCGGGATGCTCCGGCCCGGGTGGCGGCTCTGCTCCCGGTCGCGGCGCTGACCGGACAGTCACATGGGCTTCGCATCGCGCCGCTGGCCGAGTCGCTGCTCGGGGCGGTGCAGCAGAAGGCGGAGCGGCTCCATGCGGCGCTGGAGCTCGCGAGCGGGAAGAAGGCGGCGGCTGTCGCCGCGTCGGCGGCCGCCCTCACGGGGGGCGGCGTCGGCGTGGAGCGGATGGCGACCGATCCCCACTCCGGCCCGAGCACGAGCCTGAGGGCCGACGAGCCCAGCAAGCCACAGCCTGCCGTGAGCCCCCCAACCCGGGCCCCCACCTCGCGGAGGGACGAGCAGACCCGGCCGGCCCCCCAGCCTGCCCGCCCCACGGCTCCCGCCCAGCCTCCGCCCGCCCGGCCGGACCCGGCCGCCGAGTTCGCGCCGGCGGCGACCCCCGCCTCCGAGGCCCACCCGAGCTCCTCCGCCGCTTCCGGGGGCACGACCTCCGGCTCCGGCGAGTTCGGGCCCTAGCGGGCTCCGTCCAGCGCGCCGGGGGCTGCCGTCCTTTGGACCTGCCAGCCCCTTCATTTGCGCCCCAGGGATATGCAAATGCTCCATTCCTCCTAAAGCGATCGGCCCAGGCGCCGATATGCAACCGCGTACAGGTCTACGACCATCCGCTTAGACGGTCTCGTGTTTTCACGGGTCGGCCAGGCGGGAGGAAGGACTCGACGGAAACCATGAAGAGGCTGTTCAACAGGAAGTACCTCCGCGGCGTGGCAGTCACCGCCGCCGTGGGATTGATCGCCGGGTTCGTTTACGCGGCCTGGACCACCAACGGAAGCGGATCGGCCTACTCCAAGGCCGGCACCGCAAGCGCGCTGAGCACGGTCGACGTGTCGGCGAGCACCACCGCGTCGCTGTACCCGGGCGTGACTGGTGACGTGCTGATCAAGGTCAGCAACCCGAACCCGTACCCCGTGCGCGTCACGGGCGTGTCGCTCAACGGCACGAACGCGAGCATCGCCGCGGACGGCAGCCACAGCGGCTGCACGACCACCGGCGTCTCGTTCACCGACCAGAGCAGTCTGACGATCGACGTGCCCGCCAAGAGCGGCGGCGTCGACGGCCAGACCCAGGCCACGCTTACGGGCGCTGCGGCGATGTCGAATGCGTCGCTCAACGCCTGCCAGGGAGCGATCTTCACGATCCCAGTGACGCTCACCGGCGCGAGCAACGCCAGCTAGCACCAGCTTGTGCGCAGGGGCGGGAGGGAGCGCAATCGCGTGACCTCCCGCCCCGGCGTGAAGCTCGGCCGCCCCCTCCCGATGTTCCCCTCCAAGACATCCGGTGCGCTTCGACGGGCAGCCCTGATCGGCTGCGCCCTGGCCTGCGGACTGGTGCCGGCCGTCGCACAGGCGAGCTGGCCACACAACATCACGGGCTCCGCCCTCTCGAAGGCCCATAGCATGCCGTCCGGCAACACGCCGACGGCCTCGGTCTCGAACCGCAGCGTGACCGTGAGCTGGACGCAGAGCTCCTTCAGCGGCGGCGGTGCCATCGGTAGCTACACGATCAAGCGCTACGACGCGAGCAACGACTCGCAGACCGTCCTCTCCAACTGCTCCGGCACCATCTCCGGCCTCACCTGTACGGAGAACGCCGTTCCGTCAGGCAGCTGGAAGTACTCGGTCACACCGAAGCAGGACAACTGGACCGGCACCGAGAGCGCCAAGTCCGCCAGCGTCACGGTGGGCTCGCCGTCGCTCTCGTTCACCTCATCGACCACGGTCACGAGCCTGCCGACGACCCTGAACGGGACGATCGCCAACTACGTGCCCGGCCAGGGCGTCACCTACAGGCTGGACAACCCCACGACCGGCACGACCTTGACCGGAACCACCACGCCGAGCTCCATCCCGAGCGGTGGCGGCGCCACCATCAGCGTGACGATCCCCTCTGGGACGTCCAATGGATCGCACACCGTCTACGCGGTGGGCAGCTCCGGCGACGTGGCCAGCGCGGGCATCACGGTCCAGGTGCCGACGACGATCAGGACGTCCGCCTGGAACGTCGGTGACGCCGCCGACGGGAGCGAGGCGAGCGTCGCTTCCCCCCTGTCCGCCGCCAACGACACGAGGACCTACGCCACGCTCGGCACGCTGACGTCGAGCTTCAACACGAACAAGTACGTCGACGAGGACATGTACGACCCGCTGCCGGACGGGCTGTCCGTGTCCAGCGCAAGCTTCACCTTCAAGTTCACGGGCGGCTCCACCAGCGCGTGCTTCTACTTCGAGACCAGGCAGATCTCGACAGGCAATCTGATTACCAGGCACGGCAGCGCCGCCACTCCGGTCGGCTGCTCCACGACCTCCGCCGGCACGCAGTTCGCGCCCGTCACGCTGAGTGAGGTGACGAACACCACGATCGCCAACGACCTGCGTATCCGGATCTACATGACCAACAACGCGAACGCGGTGAACACCCTCGACCTTGGCACGCTCAGCCTCACAACGAGCCAGGGGACATCGACGGTGAACGGGACGTCGCTCACGGACGCGACGGGGGCCAGCGCATCGACCTTCCCCTGGTCCCTCTGCTGCGCCGCCGACAACGCCATCCTCACGACCGGGAACTGGGCCACGAGCTTCAGCACCAGCAGGTACCTGAAGCTGACCTTTCCGGCCTACGTCCCCACGAGCGCGACCAACGTGTCCGGTGGACTGACCTTCTCCTTCCGCAGCACGAGCGCCGGGACGACGAGCTGCTTCTACTACGACGTCTACGCCAACGGCAACAACACCACTCCGATAGGCACACGCGGAAGCTCGGCCTCGCCGGTCGCCTGCAGCTCGAGCAACACGACCTGGACGACGCGCACGCCGAGCGACGCGAACATGAGCATCCCCGAGATCGACACTCCCGCCGAGGCGAACAGCGCGGTGATCAAGGTGTACATGAAGAACAGCGGCGGCAACAACGCGCGCAAGACGGATCACGACCAGGCGACGCTGTCGCTCAGCTACTTGCCCTGAGCGCGTCGAGTCGCTCCAGGGCGGCCTTAGACTTTCCGGGTCGTGGCCACCAAGCCCGAGCACAAGCCGACCATCGCCCCGATCGTCGGCCCCGACGACCCGCGCCGGTTCACCGACTCCGGCATCGAGATCGATCCCCTCTACACGGATGAGGACGTGGCCCCCGGACTCGAGGAGCGGCTCGGGTCACCCGGCGACTACCCATACACGCGCGGCATCCATCCGGACATGTACCGGAAGCGGACGTGGACGATGCGCCAGTACGCGGGCTACGCCACCGCGAGGGAGACCAACGAGCGCTTCCGCTACCTGATCGAGCACGGCTCGACCGGGCTGTCGATGGCGTTCGACCTGCCGACCCAGCTCGGGCGCGACTCCGACGACCCGCTCTGCGCCGGTGAGGTCGGCCGCACGGGCGTCGCGATCGACTCCATCGAGGACATGCGCCGAGTTTTCGACCAGATCCCGCTGGGCGAGGTCTCGACCTCGATGACCATCAACGCGCCGGCCGCCGTCCTCCTGCTGCTCTACGAGCTCGTGGGCGAGGAGCAGGGCGTGCCCGCGAACGAGCTGCGCGGCACGACCCAGAACGACGTGCTGAAGGAATACATCGCGCGCGGGAACTTCATCTACCCGCCTAAACCGGCGATGCGCCTGACCACCGACCTGTTCGCGTACTGCCGCGAGCGGATCCCGAAGTGGAACACGATCTCGATCTCCGGCTACCACATCCGCGAGGCGGGCTCCACGGCGGTGCAGGAGCTCGCCTTCACGCTCGCGAACGGGATCGCGTACTGCCAGGCCGCCGTCGACGCTGGGTTGTCACCGGACGAGTTCGGGGAGCGGCTCTCCTTCTTCTTCAACGCGCACAATCATTTCTTCCAGGAGGTCGCGAAATTCCGCGCGGCGCGCCGGCTGTGGGCGCGCATCATGCGCGAGCGCTTCCGTGCGACGAACCCGAAGGCGTTGGCGCTCCGGTTCCACGCGCAAACGGGCGGCTCGACGCTGACGGCGCAGCAGCCCGACAACAACGTCGTGCGCGTCGCGGTGCAGGCGCTTTCCGCGGTCTGCGGCGGCGCCCAGTCGATCCACACGAACGGCTACGACGAGGCGCTGGCGCTGCCGAGCGAGCGCGCCGTGCACGTCGCGCTGCGAACGCAGCAGTTGCTCGCGCACGAGGCGGGCGGCACGGATACGGCGGATCCGCTGGGCGGCTCCTACTTCATCGAGGCGCTGACCGAAGAGCTGGAGGCGAAGGCCTGGGAGCTGATCGAGCGCGTGGACGAGATCGGCGGCGCGGTCACTGCAATCGAGCAGGGATTCGTGCAGGAGGAGGTCGAGCAGGCCGCGTTCCGCTGGCAGCAGGACGTGGAGTCCGGGGAGCGCGTGATCGTCGGCGTCAACAGCTTCACGGAGGGTGAGGAGGAGCCTATCGAGCTGCACCACCTGGATCCTGCCGCCGAGCAGCGGCAGCTCGAACGCACTGCACGCGTACGGGCGGAGCGAAACGCCGACGAGGTCGAGCGCGCCGTGGAAACAGTTCGGGAGACCGCGTGTGGCGAAGGGAATCTCATGGTGCCGATGCGCGAGGCGCTGCGCGCACGCGCGACCATCGGCGAGATCTCGAATGCCCTCCGTGATCAGTTCGGTATGTACGACGCGCAGCGCGCGTGAGCAGCCTCGGGCTCGCGGAGCTCGTCCTGGTCGTCGACGACGTTCGTGCGTCGGCCCGCTTCTACGAGGACGTCGTCGGGCTGACGCCTGAGCACGAGGCGTCCGACGAGTGGGCGTGGTTCTGGGCGGGCAAGGAGGGCACGCGGCAGCGCATCGCCCTCCATCGCGGCCCGCTTCTGTTCGAAGAGCATTCGCCGTATCCCGAGGGAGAGCGGTTCGGCCGCGCGCACTTTGCATTCGAAGTCCCGCGTGACGAGCTCGACGCTG
>JBHELQ010000129.1:0-9670 GCA_046262995.1 Thermoleophilaceae bacterium | reverse complement strand
CGGTGATCACCGTCCCCGCTTACTTCAACGACGACCAGCGCCAGGCGACCAAGGACGCCGGCAAGGTCGCCGGGCTCGACGTCAAGCGCATCATCAACGAGCCGACCGCCGCGTCGCTGGCCTACGGGCTCGACAAGGAGGGCCAGGACCAGACGATCCTCGTCTTCGACCTCGGCGGCGGGACCTTCGACGTCTCGGTGCTCGAGATCGGCGACGGCGTGTTCGAGGTCAAGGCCACCTCGGGCGACAACCACCTGGGCGGCGACAACTTCGACAAGGCGGTCGTCGATTGGCTCGTGGCGGAGTTCAAGAAGTCCCAGGGGATCGACCTGTCGCAGGACCGCATGGCGCTCCAGCGCCTGTACGAGGCCGCCGAGAAGGCCAAGGTCGAGCTCTCCTCGACTCAGGAGACGCAGATCTCGCTGCCCTTCATCACAGCGGACCAGTCGGGCCCCAAGCATCTGGACACGCGCCTCACGCGCGCGAAGCTGAACGAGCTCACGGCCTCGCTGCTCGACCGCGTGGTCGGCCCGACCAAGCAGGCCATCTCCGACTCGGGCGTGAGCCAGGGCGACATCGAGCACGTCGTGCTCGTGGGCGGGATGACGCGCATGCCGTCCGTGCAGGAGAAGGTCAAGGAGCTCACCGGCAAGGACCCGCACAAGGGCGTGAACCCGGACGAGGTCGTCGGCGTCGGCGCCGCGATCCAGGCGGGTGTGCTCGCGGGCGACGTGAAGGACGTGCTGCTGCTGGACGTGACCCCGCTGACACTCGGCATCGAGACCAAGGGCGGCGTGCGGACGCCGCTGATCGAGCGCAACACGACGATCCCGAGCCGCAAGTCGGAGATCTTCTCGACGGCGGACGACAACCAGCCGAGCGTCGAGGTCCACGTGCTTCAGGGCGAGCGCGAGATGGCCGCCTACAACAAGTCGCTCGGCAAGTTCCAGCTGACCGGCATCCCGCCGGCGCCGCGGGGAGTCCCGCAGATCGAGGTCACGTTCGACATCGACGCCGACGGGATCCTGAACGTGACCGCGAAGGACCTCGGCACCGGCAAGGAGCAGAAGATCGAGATCAAGGCCGGCTCCGGCCTGGCGGAGGGCGAGGTCGACCGCATGGTCAAGGACGCCGAGGCGCATGCCGAGGACGACCGCCGTCAGCGCGAGCTGGTCGAGGCCCGCAACACGGCCGAGAACGCCGCCTACCAGGCGGAGAAGCAGTTGGCCGAGATGGACTCGATCGACGACTCGGCGAAGTCCGAGATCGAAGCGGCGATCACGGACGTGCGCGACAACCTGGAGTCGGAGGACACCGCCGCGATCCGTCAGAAGACGGAGGCCCTGCAGGCGGCCTTCCACAAGGTCTCCGAGCAGGTGTACGCCGCGGCGGCCGCGCAGCAGGCCCAGCAGGCCGACGGCGACGGCGCCTCGGCCGACGGCGGCGCCGCCGAGGAGGAGGAGGTCGTCGACGCCGAGGTCGTGGACGGCGAGGAGAAGAGCTAGTCGTGGCCGCCCGCGACGAGCAGGAGCGGCCGCCCGAGGAGCGGCCCGACGTGGGGCTCGCCCCGGAGGACGAGCCCGTCACGGCGAACCCGGACCCCGCGGAGCCCGCGGGAGAGGAGGACCCGGGCAACGAGGCCGAGATCGAGGAGGCGACGGAGCGCTCCGAGGGCGTCGAGGATGTCGATGGGCCGGACCAGGCGCCCGATGATCCGCTCGCGCGCGCGGAGCGCGAGCGTGACGAGTACCTGGACCTGGCGCGCCGCGCCCAGGCCGACTTCGAGAACTACCGCAAGCGGGCCGCGCGGGAGGCGGCGGCGGCGGGCGAGCGGGCGAAGAGCGGCCTGGTCCGCGAGCTCCTGCCGGTCGTGGACAACCTCGAGCGCGCGCTCGCGAGCGCGGGCGACTCCGAGCAGCATCTCGCCGAGGGCGTCAAGCTCGTGCACTCGGAGCTGATCTCGGTGCTGGAGCGCAACGGAATCGAGCAGTTCGACCCAAGCGGCCAGGCATTCGACCCGGGGCTGCACGAAGCGCTGTCCACTCGCAGCCAGGACGGCGCCGAGCCCGGCGTGATCCTGGACGTGGTCGAGAAGGGCTACAAGTCGAACGGGTCGGTGCTGCGTCCGGCCCGGGTGGTGGTGTCCGGCTAGCGATGCCCGCGGTCAAGGATCCCTACCAGGTGCTGGGCGTCGACAAGAAGGCCTCGGACGACGAGATCAAGAAGGCCTACCGCAAGCTCGCGCGGCAATACCACCCGGACCGCAACCCGGGGGACAAGAGCGCGGAGGAGCGCTTCAAGGATGTGCAGCAGGCCTACGACACGCTGTCCGACGCCGAGAAGCGGCGCGCCTACGACGCGGGCGGGGGCGTCTTCGGGGGAGGCGGCTTCGATCCGGGGGCCTTCCGGGGTGGGTTCGGCGGCTTCGGGGGCGGGGTCGGCGACATCCTCTCGGACCTCTTCGGAGGGGGCGGGGGCGCCCGCGGCGGCCGCCCGCGTTCGGAGCGCGGCAGGGATCTCGAGACCGAGGTCCACGTCTCCTTCGACCAGGCGATGGAGGGCGCCCAGATCCCCGTCAGCGTCCCGGTGGCATCGCCGTGTCCGAACTGCGGCGGCAGCGGCGCCAGGCCCGGCACGTCCCCGACCGTCTGCTCGCGCTGCCAGGGTCGCGGCGTGGAGGCCGAGTCGCAGGGCCTGTTCTCGATCTCCCAGCCGTGCCGGCAGTGCGGCGGCACCGGCACGGAGATCAAGGAGCCGTGCCCGACCTGCAAGGGCTCGGGCCACACGCGTCAGGTGAAGCGCTACCGGGTCAACATTCCTGCCGGCGTCCGCGACGGCAGCCGCGTCCGGCTGGCGGGCAAGGGCGAGGCCGGGCCGCGGGGCGGCCCGCCGGGAGACCTCTACGTCGTGACCCGCGTGGGCGAGTCGCCGATCTTCACGCGCAGGGGCGACAACCTCGAGGTGGACGTGCCGGTCACGATCCCGGAGGCGATCCGCGGGGCGACGATCGAGGTGCCCACCCTCAGCGGGACCAAGCGCATCCGTGTGCCGCCGGGCACCCAGCACGGCACGGTCCAGCGCCTGCGCGGCGAGGGCCCGCCGCGGCTGAACGGTCGCGGCCGGGGAGACGTTCACTATCGGCTCGTGATCGACGTGCCGCGCTCCCTGTCGCGGGAGCAGCGCGACGTGGTCGAGGAGCTCGCGGCCGTCATGGACGGAAACCCGCGTGAGC
The DNA here is from genome assembly GCA_046262995.1 of Thermoleophilaceae bacterium. Lineage (GTDB taxonomy): Bacteria > Actinomycetota > Thermoleophilia > Solirubrobacterales > Thermoleophilaceae > JBHELQ01. The sequence continues at coordinate 6,438 of JBHELQ010000129.1, read as the reverse complement.
AGCTGCTCGCGAACAGGAGGTAGCCATGGCCAGTAGCAGGCAAAGCCGGGACGAAGAGCAGACGCGTGGCGTCTACATGATCTCGGTAGCGGCCGAGCTGGCCGGCATGCACCCGCAGACGCTTCGGATCTATGAGACACGCGGCCTGATCACCCCGCGTCGCTCGCCGAAGAACACTCGCCTCTACTCGCGCGAGGACGTGGAGCGCCTGCAGCGGATCCAGGAGCTGACGAGCGAGCTGGGCATGAACCTGGCCGGCGTCGAGAAGGTGTTCGAGCTCGAGGAGGAGCTCGAGCGGATGCGGCGCCGCCTGCGCAACTTCCAGCGCCACGCAGACCGCGTCCAGAAGGAGCTCGCGCAGGAGATGGAGAAGCTGCGGCGCTCCTTCAAGCGCGAGCTCGTGCCGTACGAGCCGCCCGAGCAGGCGCTGCTGCCCCTGAAGCAGACGGGCGGGCGGGCCGTCCGCGTTCCGGTCGACCGGCCGGGCGGCTAGCAGCAGGGGCGCACGGCGGCCATGCCCGTTGGCCGCCGTGGCCAAATTCGGCGCCCGCGCTCACACAACGACATCGCCAGGGTGTACAAAGGCCACCATGGCCCAAAACGGGGACGCTCCGGCCATTCGGCTGGCTGGCGTCCGAAAGGCCTACGGCGACGTGGTCGCCGTGGACGGTGTGGACCTCGAGGTCGGCCGCGACGAGTTCTTCACTCTGCTGGGGCCGTCGGGCTCCGGGAAGACCACTTGCCTGCGGATGATCGCCGGCTTCGAGCGCCCTGACGCGGGCGTCGTCGAGCTGTCCGGGGCGGAGGTGACCGACGAGCCGCCGTACGAGCGCGACGTGAACACCGTCTTCCAGGACTACGCGCTGTTCCCGCACATGTCGGTCGGCGAGAACGTCGAGTACGGGCTGAAGGTGAAGAAGGTGGCGAGGGAGGATCGGCGGCGGCGCGTTGGCGAGACCCTCGAGATGGTCAGGCTTGGCGGCTACGAGGACCGCCGGCCTGGTCAGCTCTCGGGTGGGCAGCGCCAGCGCGTGGCGCTCGCCCGGGCGCTCGTCAACCGGCCCGCCGTCCTGCTGCTGGACGAGCCGCTGGGGGCCCTCGACCTGAAGCTCCGCCAGCAGATGCAGGAAGAGCTGCGGTCCCTCCGGGAGGAGGTGGGAGTCACCTTCCTGTACGTGACCCACGACCAGGAGGAGGCGCTCACGATGAGCGACCGGCTGGCCGTGATGAGCGACGGCAAGCTCGAGCAGGTCGGTCCCCCGGCGGAGGTCTACGAGCGCCCGGCGAACGAGTTCGTCGCCGGCTTCGTGGGGGTCTCGAACATCCTCGAGCGCGAAGGGCGCCGGGTCACGATTCGCCCGGAGAAGGTCCGGATGCTCGAGGAGACGGATGACGCCCAGAACGGATGGCACGTCGAGGACGGCCGTATCCGCGACGTGTCGTACGCCGGGATGATCACTCGCTTCGTCATAGCGCTCGACCGCGGCGGAGAGCTGCAGGTCGTGCGGCAGAACCTCGAGATGTCCTCTCAGGACGCACTCGAGCAGCGGGGTCGGAGGGCTCGCGTGGGGTGGCGATCGGGTCACGCCTACGCGATCCCGGAGGGAACAATCGAGGAGGACTCGTGAGAACAGACCGATGGCGCTTCACCGGAGTGCTGGCGACGCTGGCCATGGCGGCGGTCACGGCCGCAGGCTGCGGCGGCGGCGGAGACGACCAAGGCAAGGGCAAGGCGCTGAAGAAGCTCGGCAAGGGTGAGGGCAAGCTGAGCATCATCGCCTGGGCCGGCTACGCGGAGGACGGCTCGACCGACCCGAAGGTCGACTGGGTCACCCCGTTCGAGAAGAAGACCGGCTGCAAGGTGAACGTCAAGGTCGGCGACACCTCCGACGAGATGGTCACGCTCATGCGCACCGGCAAGTACGACGGCGTGTCCGCATCCGGCGACGCGACGCTGCGCCTGGTGGCGGGTGGCGACGTGGCCCCGGTGAACACGGATCTCGTGCCGAACTACAAGGACGTCTTCCCGGCGCTGAAGGATCGGCCGCACAACACGGTGGACGGCGTCCACTACGGGATCCCCCACGGCCGCGGCGCGAACCTGTTGATGTGGAACGAGAACGTGGTGAAGCCGGCGCCTACGTCGTGGAGCGCCGTGTTCGACTCGAAGTCGCCGTACAAGGGCAAGGTCACCGCGTATGACAACCCGATCTACATCGCGGACGCCGCGCTGTACCTGAAGGCCCATCAGCCCGGCCTCGGGATCAAGGACGTCTACGAGCTGAACGACAAGCAGTTCAAGGCGTCCGTCGATCTGCTGAAGAAGCAGCGCAAGCTGATCGGCGAGTACTGGGCGAACTACACAAAGGAGCAGGCCGCGTTCACCGGCGGCGACTCCGCGCTCGGCACCACCTGGCAGGTGATCACGAACCTGGTCCAGGCGGACAAGAAGTCGCCGCCGGTCAAGGCGATCCTGCCGAGCGAGGGCGCGACCGGCTGGTCGGACACGTGGATGATCTCGTCGAAGTCCAAGCATCCGAACTGCATGTACAGGTGGATGAACTGGATCGTGTCCCCGAAGGTGAACGCCCAGGTGGGAGAGTGGTTCGGCGAGGCTCCGGCCAACCGCAAGTCATGCGCGCTGACCGAGAACAAGGATCACTGCAAGATCTTCCACGCGAACGACGAGAAGTACTTCAGCCGCGTGGCCTACTGGAACACGCCGCGCAAGGACTGCGGCGACGACCGTGGCAACGCCTGCAAGGACTACTCGGATTGGGTGAAGGCCTGGACAGAGATCAAGGGCTGAGGGCGCGGGCGGCCGCCTAGGTGGAGGCCGCCTCCGCAACCGCCAGGAAGCCGGTGGGCCGCAGGCTCGCCGGCTTCCTGTGGCGGCGTCCCCGGCTCCAGGTCTCGCTGCTGCTGGCGGGCCCGGTCGGCTGGCTCGTCGTCGCCTACCTCGGCTCGCTCGCGGTGCTGTTCCTGGCCTCGCTTTGGAGGCTGGACTCCTTCTCCGGGGAGATCGCCCACCACGCGGGCTTCCAGAACTTCAAGGACCTCGCGCAGGAGCCGGTCTACCGCAACATCGTGCTGCGGACGGTGCTGATCGCCGCGGCCGTGACCGTCACGGACGCCCTGCTGGCGTTCCCGATCGCCTTCCACATGGCGAAGGTCGCGACGCCCCGCATGCGTGGGCTCCTGGCCGTGGCCGTGTTGATGCCGCTCTGGGCGAGCTATCTGGTGAAGGTCTACACCTGGCGCATCATGCTCTCGGACCATGGGCTCCTGAACTGGCTGCTCGACCCGCTGGGCATCAACGGGCCGGGCTACGGCAACGTGGCCACGTGGCTCGTCTTCTCGTACCTGTGGCTGCCGTTCATGGTGCTGCCTATCTACGCCGGTCTCGAGCGCATCCCGAACTCGATGCTCGACGCCTCCGGTGACCTCGGCGCCGGGGCCTGGCGCACGTTCCGGCGGGTGATCCTGCCGCTCGCGCTGCCCGCCGTCGTGGCCGGCTCGATCTTCACCTTCTCGCTCACGCTGGGCGACTACATCACGCCGACGCTCGTCTCCAGCACGCAGTTCATCGGCAACGTCGTCTACGCAAACGTCGGAGTGGCGAACAACCTGCCGCTGGCCGCCGCGTTCGCGACGGTGCCGGTGGCGATCATGGTCGTCTACCTGCTGATCGCGCGGCGCATGGGCGCGTTCGAGTCGCTCTGATGCAGATCTCGCGCGGGGCCAGGCTCGCTCTACGGCTCGGGACGGCGATCACGCTGACGTTCATCTACTTCCCGCTCGCCGTGATCGCGCTGTATGCCTTCAACTCCTCGCGCTCGCAGTCCTGGCCCATCTCGGGGCTGACGTTCGACTGGTTCTCGAAGGCCTACGACAACCCCGGCGTGCGCCACGCCCTCTGGACGTCGCTGAAGGCGGGACTCGGCGCCACCGCCATCGCGATCACGCTCGGCACGCTCGCCGCGCTGGCGGTGGCGCGCCACCGTTTCTTCGGCAGGGAGACGATCTCTTATCTGGTGATCCTGCCGATAGCGCTTCCGGGGATCGTCACGGGCATCGCCCTGAACGCCACCTTCACGCAGGTGCTGGGGGTGGACCTGAGCCTGTTCACGGTGATCGTCGGCCACGCCACGTTCTGCATCGTGGTCGTCTACAACAACGTGATCGCGCGACTGCGGCGCGCCGGGACCTCGCTCGAGGAGGCCTCGATGGACCTCGGCGCGGATGCCTGGGTCACCTTCCGCAACGTCACGCTGCCGGTGATGCGGACGGCGCTGGTGGCCGGCGCGCTGCTGGCCTTCGCGCTCTCCTTCGACGAGATCATCGTGACCACGTTCACCAATGGCGACAAGGAGACGCTGCCGATCTGGATCTTCACCAACTACTCGCGGCCGAACCAGCTGCCGGTCGTGAACGTGGTGGGCGTGACCGTGGTCCTGCTCTCGATCATCCCCGTCTACCTGGCCAACCGGCTGACCCAGGACCCGACCGGCAGCGCCCGCGCCCAGGCGGCCGCTCCGGCAGGGGGAGCGCCGTAGACGGGACGCCCTCAAACCTGCTATAAACAGACTTAGATTTTCTATGCAAGCGGATCGATTCACAGTCAAGTCCCAGGAGGCGCTCGCGGCCGCTCAGCGGCTGGCCGGCGCGCGCCGTAATCCGGAGGTGGCGCCCCACCACCTGCTGCTCGCGCTGCTCGAGCAGGACGACGGCATCGTCGCGCCCGTGCTGCGCCGCGCGGGGGCCGACCCTGAAGCCGTCCGCCGCGGGGCGAACCAGGCCCTGGACGCGCTTCCGACCGTCAGCGGCGACGCCGCGCCGGCGCCGGCGCTCGGCGGCGAGCTGGTGGAGCTGCTCCAGCGCGCCGACGAAGAGGCGCGCGGCATGGGCGACGAGTACGTCTCGACCGAGCACCTGCTCCTCGCCCTGGCCGCGGAGCCGAAGATCGACTGCGGGGCGAGCCGGGACCAGCTCGCCGAGGCCGTTCAGGGCGTGCGCGGGCCGCATCGGGTGACCGACCAGAACCCCGAGGACAAGTACCAGGCGCTCGAGCGCTTCGGCCGGGACCTGACCGAGGCGGCGGAGGAGGGCAAGCTCGATCCGGTCATCGGGCGCGACGACGAGATCCGCCGCGTGATCCAGGTCCTCTCGCGGCGGACCAAGAACAACCCCGTCCTCATCGGCGAGCCGGGAACCGGCAAGACCGCGATAGTCGAGGGCCTGGCCCAGCGGATCGTGTCGGGTGACGTGCCGGACTCGCTGCGCGACCGCCGTGTGATCGCGCTCGACATCGGCGCGATGGTGGCCGGGTCCAAGTACCGGGGCGAGTTCGAGGACCGCATGAAGGCCGTGCTCGAGGAGATTCGCCAGGCCGAGGGCCAGGTGATCGTGTTCATGGACGAGCTGCACACGATCGTCGGCGCGGGCGCCGCCGAGGGCGCCGTGGACGCCGGCAACATGCTCAAGCCCATGCTGGCCCGCGGGGAGCTGCGCGCGGTCGGCGCTACGACGCTGGACGAGTACCGCAAGCACATCGAGAAGGACGCGGCGCTCGAGCGGCGCTTCCAGCCCGTGTACGTCGACGAGCCCTCGGTCGAGGACACGATCGCGATCCTGCGCGGCCTGAAGGAGCGCTACGAGGTCCACCACGGCGTGCGCATCCAGGACTCGGCGATCATCGCCGCGGCCACCCTCTCGCACCGCTACATCGCGGACCGCTTCCTGCCGGACAAGGCGATCGACCTGATCGACGAGGCGGCTTCGCGCCTGCGCATCGAGATCGACTCGATGCCGATCGAGATCGACGAGGTCGAGCGCCGCATCCAGCAGCTCGAGATCGAGCTCCAGGCGCTGAAGAAGGAGAAGGACGAGGCGTCCGTGGCGCGCCGCGAGGCGATCGAGCGGGAGCTCGCCGACCTGCGCGAGCGCTCCGATGAGATGAAGGCCCACTCCGACGTCTTCAACGTGCTGCTCCAGCTGATGGACGACGGACGGCTGACCGACGGCCAGGGGCGCACGGTGAGCTTCAAGAACTCCGTCGTGATCATGACCTCGAACGTGGCCGGGGGTGAGGTCAAACGTGAACCAGCGGCTCCGACGCCCCTCCTCCGGCCGGAATCCTGAGAAATTCGAGCCGCTTGCCATCACTCGAACGAACGACGCGAATCGTGTCGCCGTCACTGTAATCCCCCTCCAAAATCGCGAGCGCCAGCGGGTTCTGAATCTCTCGCTGGATCACCCGCTTCAGCGGCCGGGCGCCGTACACCGGATCGTATCCTTCGGCGATCAGCAGCTGCTTGGCTTCGGGTCCGATCTCCAGCTTCAACCGTCGGTCCGCCAGCAGCCGTTCCACCTTCACCAGCTGCAGCTCCACGATCCGAACCAGGTCGTCGCGTGAAAGGGGACGGAACATGATAATGT
>JBHELQ010000128.1:0-1439 GCA_046262995.1 Thermoleophilaceae bacterium | reverse complement strand
CTATGAGGCCGCGCGGATAGGCGGAGAGTGGCGGTGCCGCGCCTGTGAGTGACGATGGGTTCGCCATCCACCGGTCGTCGGGTTGTCCCGGGTTTGCTTCCGGGTGCACCCAACCCCACGACGACCGGAGGAGGCCCTCTCATCATGCGCGCTCTGGACCCCCAGGTGGCAGATCCCGTATGGCGGGCCGTGCAGGGCCTGTTGCCGCCGACGCCGTCGGCCCGCGATCATCCGCTCGGCTGTCATCGACGCCGCGCGAGCGACGAGCTGTGCTTTCGGGGGATCCTGCTCCGGTTGGTGACGGGCTGCTCGTGGGTGACGGCCGAGCGGCTGTTGGACGGCGCGGTGTCGGACACCACGCTGCGCGCCCGGCGCGACGAGTGGCTGGCCGCCGGGGTGTTCGACCGGCTCGTGGAGGAGGCCCTGGAGGCCTACAACACCATCGTCGGCTACGACCTGGACGAGGTCAGCATCGACGGCAGCCAGCACAAAGCCCCTTGTGGGGGGCCGGGAACGGGCCCGAACTGCGCGGACCGGGGCAAGCTCGGCTTCAAGTGGTCGGTGGCTGCGGACGGGGCCGGGGTCCCGATCGGCTGGGTGGTCGCCCAAGCCAATCGGCATGACTCCAAGCTGCTGGAGCCGACCCTGGACGAACTGGACCGGCGAGGCCTGCTGGTCGAGGTCGACACCGTCCATCTCGACCGCGGCTATGACTACGAGTTCGTCCGCGACCTCCTCGATGCGCGCGGCGTAACTGGGGCGATCCCGAAGGTCCGGCCCAAGGGCAAGGGCCGGCGCAAGTCGCTGGTCTCAATGGGCGAACGCTGGAAGGTCGAGCGCGCCAACTCTTGGTTCACCAACTTCGGCCAGCTCCGCCGCAACACCGACCGCGGCGTGGCTCGCCGCCTGGCCCAGATCGCCCTGGCGGTCGCCCTTCTCATCACGGCCAAACTCGTTGACTGGCGCGACCGCTGGAACTGAGGCCTACCCGCGCATCCTCATAGCCTGCGGATCCCGCAGGCTATGTACTCGGGAGTGACAGGGCGGCGGTGAGGAAGGCGGCCACGTCGGCGCGATGGCGAGTGCGGCGCATGGGCGGGAGCGCGTTCACCAGGTCCCAGCGGTAGTTGGCGGACGCCAGGCGGGGGTCGAGGACGGCCACCACGCCGCGGTCGGTCGAGGAGCGGATGAGCCGGCCCGCGCCCTGGGCCAGCAGCGTGGCCGCCCGGGGCAGGTCGACCGAGCGGAAGGCGCCGGGCCCGGCCCGTTCCCGCCGGGCCTGCATCAGCGGCTCGTCCGGCCGGGGAAAGGGGATGCGGTCGATGGTGACGAGGGACAGCGAGCGGCCCGGAACGTCGATGCCCTGCCAGAAGCCCATGGTGGCGAACAAGGAGGCGGACTCGTCGTCGGCGAAGGCCTCGATCAGCGCGGGCTTGGGC
>JBHELQ010000127.1:0-20457 GCA_046262995.1 Thermoleophilaceae bacterium | reverse complement strand
TTCAGCTCGCCGTCCTCGATCTTCCGCACCCGAGCGCGATGCGACTCGACGAGCTGCGTCTTCATGTAGCTCACGGCCTCCACGGCGCCGCCGTGCTCCTCCACGATGGCCATCTCGGCCCGGGCGCCCTCCACCAGCTCGTCGACCAGGCCGTCCATGACGTGCGAGCCCTCGAAGATGTCGGGGTACTCGAGCAGGTCTGTCTCGAAGGCGAGGATCTGCTGGATCCGCAACGACCACTGCTGGTCCCAGGGGCGCGGCAGGCCGAGGGCCTCGTTCCACGCCGGGAGCTGGATCGAGCGGGCGCGCGCGTCGCGGCCGAGGGTCACGGCGAGCGCCTCGAGCACGATGCGGATCACGTTGTTCTCCGGCTGCGCCTCCGTGAGACCGAGGGAGTTGACCTGTACGCCGTACCTGAAGCGGAGCAGCTTCGGGTCCTCGACGCCGTAGCGCTCGCGGCCGAGCTCCTCCCACAGCTGCGACATCGCGCGCAGCTTCGCGTGCTCCTCGACGAAGCGGATGCCCGCGTTGACGAAGAACGAGATGCGCCCGAAGACGCGCGGGAAGGCGTCCTCGTCGTCGACCCGCTCGCGCACGCGGTCGAGCACCGCCTGCGCCGTGCTCAGCGTGTAGGCGATCTCCTGCACCGGCGTCGCCCCGGCCTCCTGCAGGTGATAGCTGCAGATGTTGATCGGGTTCCACTTCGGCACCTCGTCGACCGTGAAGGCGATCATGTCCGCGATCAGCCGCATCGAGGGCTCGGGCGGGAAGGCATAGGTACCCCGCGAGAGGAACTCCTTGATGATGTCGTTCTGGGTCGTGCCCTGGAGCCGCGTCGTGTCGACGCCGTTCTCCTCGGCGGTCGCCATGTAGAGGGCGAGCAGCCACGCCGCCGTGGCGTTGATCGTCATCGACGTGTTGCCCTCGTCGAGCGGGATGCCGTCCATCAGCGTGTGCATGTCGCCCTTGTGGGCGATCGAGACGCCCACCTTCCCGACCTCGCCGCGGGAGAGCTCGTGGTCCGGGTCGTACCCGGTCTGGGTCGGCAGGTCGAACGCCACCGACAGGCCGGTCTGGCCCTTGGCGATGTTCTTGAGGTACAGCTCGTTCGACTCCCGCGCGGTCGAATGGCCCGCGTAGGTGCGCATCACCCAGGGGCGGTCGCTGTCCGGCAGCCGATGTTCGGGCCTGCTCACACCGGGAATTGTATGGTCGAGTTGGCCGTGGCTCGCGCGATAGATGTCATGCACCTCGGGCGCGACCGTGTGATCTGCGCCTACGAGCTCGACGGGCTGGTCGTGGACCCGGGCCCCGCCAGCTGCTGCGAGGCGCTGATCGAAGGGCTGGGAGGGGTGGTGCCGCGAGCGCTCCTGCTCACGCACGTCCACCTGGATCACGCCGGCGCGAGCGGCGTCCTGTGCAGGCGCTTTCCGGAGCTCCAGGTCTACGTGCACGAGAGCGGGGCGGCCCATCTGGCGGACCCCTCGAAGCTCCTGAAGAGCGCCGAGCGCCTCTACGGCGATCAGATGGAGAGGCTGTGGGGCGAGGTCGCGCCGGTTCCCGAGGATCGGATCCGACCCCTATACGGCGGCGAGACGGTGGAGGGCTTTCACGTCGCGCACACGCCCGGGCACGCCTCCCACCACGTCAGCTACCTGCACGAGGAGTCGCGCGACGCCTTCGTCGGCGACACGGCGGGGGTCCGAATCCCGCCGTTCGAGCACACGCTGGCGCCGACACCGCCACCGGACATCGACGTCGAGTCGTGGCTCGACTCGCTGCACGTGATCGCGTCCTGGAATCCCCACAGCCTGCAGCTCACCCACTTCGGACCCGCGCCGAACGTGGAGGACCAGCTCCACCGGGTCCGCACGTCCCTGGTCGAGAATGCCGATGTCGCGCGCCGCTGCGACGAGGAACAATTCGTGCGGCGGCTCGACGCCGATGCCACCGACCGCACCGACCAGGAAGGCGCCCAGCGCCTGTTCCAGGCGGCTCCGCCCGAGCAGCTCTATCTCGGGCTCGACCGCTACTGGCGCAAGAAGGCCGACTCCGCCCGTCCACCGGGCACGGAGGCCGCGTGAGCGAGACAGTCGAGCTACCGCGCACCAGCGACCCAGGCAGCGACCTGGGAGGCGAGTGGCGGGTGATCGTCCTGAACGACGACCACAACACCTTCGACGGCGTCGCCGGAACCCTCTCGAACGTCCTTCCCGGGGTCAGCTACGAGCGTGGCATGGCGCTTGCCAACCAGATCCACTCGAGCGGCCAGGCGATCGTCTGGTCGGGTGCGAAGGAGCCGGCCGAGCTCTACTGGGAGCAGCTCGAGGACTCGGGGCTGACGATGGCGCCGCTCGAGCGCGCCTAGCCGGCGCAGCCGCTCTGGGTCGCCTCAGCGGTGGGCAGGCTCACTGAGACCCCCGAGACCTGCACCACGAACGGGAAGTTGCTCGGCCGCAGGTACGGCTCGTCCTTGCCCAGCAGCTCCAGCTTCGGCCGGTGCCCGGCCTGGAAGCACCAGCCGCCGCCGTTCAGCTGGAAGGTGATCTGTCCGGTCTGGTTGTCTGTCAGCCGGTAGGCGCCGCGGCTGACCAGCATCTGGTTGCCGTCGGGCCCGACGTCCCAGAGGCGCGAGTCGAGCTGACCGGAGTTGCCGGTCGTCGCGATCGTCGCCGTCACCTTGGGCAGGCCCAGCAGCGTGTACTCCTGACCCTGGGTGACCGTGTCGCCCTGGACCACCGCGGTCCCCGGGGCGGTCTCCTCGTCCGTCTGCTTGCAGGCGTCGGTGTTGGCGATCGGGTCGAAGTTCGCCCCGGTCGGCGGGTTCCCGCCGTCGGAGCTGACCGTCTGGCTCGAGCCGTCGGAGAAGCTGACCTGGCCCTTGGCCAGCGTGTCGTAGCTCGATCCGGTGAAGGGCCCCTTGCCGTCGGCGGTCTTCGGACAGGTCTGGGTGAAGGCGGTGACCGAGCCCGGGGCTGGTGCGCTCGAGCTGCTCCTCTTCAGGTAGTGATCGAAGAAGGCCGAGCCCTGGTCGTTGAAATAGTGGTCGCTGTTCGCCTTGTTCGAGCCGCGCGAGTGCCCGAGGTCGCCGAACTGGAGCGACACCGGCGTCTTCGAGCCGACGTCCCGGTAGACGCGGATGCCCTCTCGCGGCGGGAACAGGTCGTCGGTCCAGCCGTTCTCGATCAGCAGCGGCGGCGGCGTCGCGCCGCTGAGTCCGAAGCCCTGGTGGAAGTTGAAGATCTCGTCGGCGATCGCTCGCGCGTCTGGGGTTTCGGGCTCACCGGCCTGCGTGCGTGCGAACCAGCGCTGGATGTCGGCGCTGTCGTCGTCGCACGGCGGGCGCGGGGCGGCACCACAGTAGGTACCGGACGACTGGCCGAGGGCGAACAGGCCGCTGTTGTAGCTCTCCAGGAATACGCCGATCGGGTTGCGGCTCTCCGTGGGGCTCGGCGTTGCGGAATCGAGGAAGCGGCCGTTCGGGTCGAGGGAGGCGTTCAGGTCGGACCACGGCCAGCGCGGGAAGGCGGCCGTGAGGGACAGGGACTTGCCGCCCGGGCTCTTCCAGGGGGCGAAGGTCCCGTTCGTGAGCCGTGTGCGGTTGCGCAGGTAGGCGAGCTCGATGCTCTGGCCGCCGCCATAGGAGATCCCCGTCGCCCCGATGGCATCCGGGCGGGTGACCTTCTGGTCAGCCAGCAGGCCGAGCAGGTACTGCGTGTCGTGGTCCTCCCAGCGCTGGTCCGCCAGATGGATGTAGCTGCGGTGGGCCTGGCAGTCCGGAGTGTTGGCGGACTGCTCCTCCTTGCCGCAGGAGCGTCCGAAGCCACGCGCGGTGTAGGTGAGGACCGCGTAGCCGCGCTGCGCGAAGTAGACGTTGTTCCAGTGGTAGGTGGTGGAGGTCGAGCCCTCGGGACTCGTCGACTCGTAGCTCTTCTTGCTGCCGCCCCAGCCGTGCATGATCACGATGGTGGGCAGCGCCTGGCCCCTCTTGGCGTTCGCCGGCAGCGTCACGTCCACGTCGAGCGGTGTGCCCTCGAAGCTCGGCACGCGGTCGGCGAGCGTGTTCGTGGGACAGAAGAGGACGCCGTTCTGCGGCTGGCAGGAGTGCCCGAACGGAGCGGGCGGCGGCGCGGCGTGGGCGGAGACTGGCGCGAGCAGGCTCCCCACGACCACGAGAGCTAGCGCTGCGGTCCTTCGCATCGCGGGAGGATGGTTACCCCGGTGAAGGGGCGGTTGAAACCCGCCGTCCGGCCGGAGGTCAGGCCGCGGGCGAGCGGGCCTCCAGGTCGCCGCTGCCCACGACCTCGTGGTACTTGGGCAGCAGGGGCACCTGGTAATAGCCGGACAGCTCGATGCGCGCCTCCGCGGCGCGCTCCGAGTACCAGTAGCGCTCGAAGTCCGCCTTCGACGGGAAGGCCGCGAGCTGGATGAAGTCGAGGCCGCCCTCGTGACCGCGCAGGAAGGCCCACCACGTGGCTCCGTAGTCGACGACCGCCTCCGCTATGGGCAGCCAGCCCTCCCTGAAGCGGTCGCCGCGCAGGGGATTGACGTGCCAGGCGATCTCGACGACGACGCCGTCGTCGCGGTTGCCGGCGGGCATGGCTAGGCGCCCACCTCGGCGCGGATGGCCCCCTCGCCCTCGCTGGTCTTCCCGAGGCCCTCCTTCTCGGCGCCGACCAGGATCGAGATCTTGCCGAGATGCTTGTTCTCGCGCATCAGCTGGTGCGCCTCGGGGACGCCCTCGAAGCCGAGCGTGCGCCACAGGACCGGGCGGATCTGCCCCGCCTCGATCAGCGCGTTCGCCTTCATGCACTCGTAGGCGTTCGCGAAGTGGGAGCCCACGATCTGCTTCTGGCGCATCCACAGGTAGCGCACGTCGAAGTCGAGGTTGTAGCCGGTGGTCCCGGCGCAGATCACGACCTTGCCGAACGGCTTGACGACGAACACCGAGGTGGGGAAGGTGGCCTTGCCGACGTGCTCGAAGACGATGTCGGGGGCGTCGCCGAGGATCTCCTTCACGCGCTTCGCGAAGGCGCGCGAGACCTTGAAGCGCTCCTTCTCCTCGTCCGGCGTCTCGTCGCCCCGGCGCATCATGCCGGCGAACTCGTTGCGGTCGATCCAGCCGGCCGCGCCGAGCTTCTCCACCAGCCTGCCCTTGTCCTCCGAGGACGCGACGCCGACCGCGTGCGCCCCGGCCGCCGCGCAGAGCTGGGTGGCGAAGACGCCGAGGCCGCCGGCGGCGCCCCAGATGAGGACCCGCTGGCCGGCTTGTAGCTTGCACTGGGTGATGAGCATCCGGTAGGCGGTGAAATACATGAGCCCGTAGGAGGCGGCCTCCTCCCAGGTCAGGGCGGTCGGCTTCGGCAGAAGCTGCTGCGCCTGCACCTTCGTGAACTGGGCGAACGAGCCCCAGGTCGTCTCGTAGCCCCAGATCATCTGGGAGGGGGCCGCGAGCGGGTCCAGGCCGTGCACCTCGTAGTCCTCGTAGGAGGCCATGTTGCAGTGGATCACGACCTCGTCGCCCGGCTTCCAGCGCGTGACCCCCTCGCCGACCTTCCAGACGATCCCGGAGGCGTCGGAGCCGCCGATGTGGTGGCCCCACTCCGGGTGGTCGCCGTAGCGCATGACCGAAACCGGCTCGCCGAGCGCCGCCCAGACGTTGTTGTAGTTCACGCCCGCCGCCATCACCCGCACGATCACCTCGAAGGCGCCGGGCTCCGGAAGCTCGATCTCCTCCAGCTGGAAGGCGTCCTTGGGCTCGCCCTCGCGCTCCTCGCGGATCACCCAGGCGGCCATGGCCTTGGGAAGCGTCCCGGGCTCCACCTCGAGCTCGGACACCGTTGAGAGGTCGACGGCCATGCGCGCGCCGGATGCTATCGGCGGCGCCGCGGGGCGGTTCCGTCCCGCGCGGGCCCTAGCGTATGAACGCTCGGATATGGAAGCCGCGACCCCACTCAGGCAGGCAAGCGTGCGCACCGGTGGCGACCGCCTGGTCGTCGACGGGCTGGTCGTCGACGACGAGTGCGCCGTCCGGCTCGTGCGCGAGCGCGAGGAGGCGGGGGAGGACCCCGCCGGCACGGTCACGGACGCCATCGAGATCGGTGCGCGCGTGCTCGACCGCGAGCAGGCCGCCGCCAACGCGGAGTACGTCAAGACGGAGTTCGACCGCGCCTCCAAGGAGGTTGAGCACGCCTTCACCGAACGGGCGCGCGAGGTGGCCGAGTTCTTCGGGACGAAGGTGGACGAGGTGTTCGGGCCCGACAACGGCCAGATGTCGCGGGAGTTCGAGAAGCTCTTCTCGGACGGCAGCTCGGCCTCGGTCCAGAACCGCGTCCGGGAGATCGTCGGGGAGGCGCTCACGCGATCGCGTGAGGACCTGGTGCGCCAGTTCTCGTCCGCCGACGGCAGCAATCCGCTGGCGGACTTCAAGGCCGGAACGATCGACGCGCTCCAGAAGGCGGAGCAGCGCCAGCACGCCACGCAGCAGGCGCTGCTGCAGCGGCTCGGGGAGCTCGAGAAGCAGCTCGAGGCGCTGCGCGTCGAGAGGCAGCAGCTCGAGGAGCTCGAGGCCGAGCGCGAGCGCGGCACCGCGAAGGGCCGCAGCTTCGAGGAGCAGGTGGCCGAGGCCGTCGACGCGATCGCGACCGCGCAGGGGGACGACTCCGAGGCGGTGGGGGACCTCAAGGGCGCCACCGGGAAGTCCGGGGACGTGGTGGTCTCGATCGACGCCTGTCAGGGCCCCTCGCTCGGGCGCGTCGTCATCGAGGCCAAGGACCGCCGGCTGTCGCGCCGCGAGGCGCTCGAGCAGCTCGACCGCGCGATGGCCGAGCGGGACGCGGACTTCGCCCTGCTGGTCGTTCCCGGCGAGGAGGAGCTGCCCGCCCGCCTGCACGAGCTGCGGGAGTACAACGGCGACAAGCTGATCGTCAGCTACGACCCCGATTCCGGCTCGCGGCTCGCGCTGGAGCTCGGCTACCGGCTGGCCCGCGCGCGCGTGCTGATGGCCCGTGGCGACGGCGAGGAGATCGACGCGGGGGCCGTGCGCGACACCGTCCAGCGGGCGCTCCAGGCGATGGAGGACGTGCGTCGCGTCAAGACGCAGCTCAGCGGGGCGAAGACGGGCATCGACAAGGCATACGCGATGGTGGAGGAGATGGCCGCGCGCGTGCGCGCCCAGCTCGACGCCATCGACGAGCTCGTCGTACCCAGTGCGGGCGAGCCCGCCCAGCAGCCCCTCGGCGAGCTGGACTAGCTAGGGCAGCAGCAGCTTGTCGTTCGAGTCGCGGCGCTTGCGGCCGATCCGGAGCGGCCCCGGGCGGATCTCGCTCGGAACCGCGACCGAGGAGCCGGCGCGGACCTCGTAGGAGCCGGGACGGAGCGTCGTCTGGATCGTGGCCGTGTCCTGAGGGTTGATCGGCCCGACGCGCTCGCGCACGGACTCACCCTCGAGCGTGACGGTGTGTGCCTCCTCGGTCTGGTTGGAGACCGTGATCGAGATCGGGCCGGCGCCCGCCTTCGCGGGCGAGATCGTGACCTTGTTCGGCTGGATCACGCCGGTCAGCTCGAGCGGCACGGGCGAACGGGTCTTCCGCTG
This sequence comes from Thermoleophilaceae bacterium, assembly GCA_046262995.1. GTDB lineage: Bacteria > Actinomycetota > Thermoleophilia > Solirubrobacterales > Thermoleophilaceae > JBHELQ01. The sequence continues at coordinate 12,863 of JBHELQ010000127.1, read as the reverse complement.
GAAGTCTCCACCCCCGCAGCCGATCACGACAGCCGTCGTTGCCCCTAGCGCGAGGAACGCGGCTGCGCGCATCCTTCGCGTCATTACAGTCGCCTCCATCCCTCGCAGCGCCAAACCCTAACCGAACCACACAGATCGGCGCGACGCCAGCAATTCGTCCAATTGCGCCTGTATGCGGCTTCGCACTTCCTCGCCGATTCCCTGCACGAGCCCGACGTCTTCCGCGTCCTCTGGTCCGTACTCCGACACGTCGATCGGATCGAGGAAGCGGATCTCGAACTTCGCGGGCATGTACATCAGGGCCGCGGCGAATCCGAAGTGCGGGAACGCATGGTTGACCGGGAAGTAGATCAGTCCCGTCAGCCGTTGGAGAAGCGGGACGTGGGCGAAGATCGGCATGGCCTCCTCGGCGCCGACGACGGCGATCGGCACGATCGGGACGCCCGCGCGGATCGCGGTGCGCACGAACCCGCCGCGCCCGAAGCGCCGCAGCCGGTAGCGCTGCCAGTACAGCTTCCGGCTCCCCTTCTGCCCCTCCGGGAAGACCATCGCCAGCTGGCGCTCGTCGCGCAGGAGCCGCTGGGCGTTCGCCGGATGAGCGGCCACGAGCCCGATCTTGTTCGTGAGCATGCCGACGCCCGGATAGCCCTTGAACCAGTGCTCGCCGAGCATGTACACGGGCCGCGGCTGCGGGTGCTCGTGCCGGATCGCCTGCATGATCATCGGCGCGTCCGGGGGCAGCGCTCCCGAGTGGTTCGACACGAGCAGGGCGCCGCCCTCGGTGGGCACGTTCTCGATGCCCTTCTGGCCAACCCTGAACCAGTAGCGGTAGTAGAAGTTGAGCAGCGGCTCCATCAACTCGAACACGCGCTGTGAGCGTCCCCAGTCATCCAGGCCGCGCTCCGGGTCGGCCGCGGGGATCAGGTCCTGGAGCTGCCGCGGATCGGGCTGCACCGGCCCCGCGTCCGGCTTGCGCGGCGGCAGGTCGAGCACGCCGCTGCGCGCGTCGTACTCGGCCTGGCGCGGCTGCGGCTCCTCAGAGCCGGCGCCTACGTCGAGCCGGCCGCCAAGCAGCGCGCTGTCGCCGGACAGGCCGCGCCGGCTACGGGGCGGGCGGCGACGAGAGCTGTCGTGCCGCGCGGCCACGGTCTCGATGCTACCCCCGGAACGGCAGCTCGACGAGTTCAGCTTCCTTGCCGTCCCCGACGGTCACGGTCGCTCCCGGAGCCGCCTCGCGCCGCACCAGCGCCAGGGCGATGGGCCCCAGCGTGGGGGATACGCAGGTCGAGCCGAGGGCTCCCACCTCGCGCCCCCCGAGCCGGATCGGCTCCCCACGGTCTGCGGGCTCGGACAGCCGAAGGCCGCGCAGGTGGCGGTTCGGCTTTCCCCGGTAGTGAAGCCGGGCCACGGTCTCCTGGCCCACGTAACAGCCCTTCGTGAAGCTCACGGCGCGCTCGTTCAGCCCTGCCTCCTGGGGGATCGTCTCCGTTCCCATGTCGGGTCCGAGCCGGGGCCGCCCAGCCTCGATCCGCAGGCACTCCGCCACATCCTCGGAGACGCTCTCCACGCCGAGCGCTTCGCGCACGCCCTCGACAGCGGCCGCCTCGCAGATCACGTCGACACCCAGGAGGGTCGACACGTACAGGCCGTGCTCGCCCTGCACGAATGCGTGCTCCTCCTGCGGGGGGCCGGCGTCCAGCCGCGCGCGCGACTCCGGTCCGAGCAGCGACAGGATCGAGCGCTCCGGGGTCAGGTCCTCCCAGCGCACCTCGCGGCCGAGGCTGTACGTCTCGACCGTGTGGGCGACCACGCGGCCGGCGATCGCCTCCGCGTCGAGCCAGAACCCATCCTCCAGCCGCAGGCAGCGCAGGTCCGCGCGCAGTTTCCCCTTGTGCGTCAGCAGCGCGGCGTAGCAGCCTTGCCCGGGAGCGAGGGCCTCGACGTCGTTCGTCAGCTGTCCCTGGAGGAAGTCCGCCGCCTCGGCGCCCCGGACGACGAGCTTCGCGCGCTCCGAGCGCTCCAGGAGCCCTGTCGATTCCGTCACCAGCTCGTACTCGGTGGCCGTGATCATCCGCAACCGATCCTAGGCGGTGCCCGATTCGGGCCGTCTGGTCAATCCCGTATTTTTCGTCTAGCCTAAAAATCTCTTGAGGCGAGACCGATGACCACCCTGGCAAGGACCGGCGCCGAAAGCGCGTCGATGGCGGCTGAGCCGTCCACGGCCGTGCAGGACTACGCGAAGGCGATCTACGTGCTCGGGGAGGGCCGCAAGGCGGTGTCCACCTCGGCCATCTCGGAGCGTCTGGCCGTCTCGCCGCCGTCGGCCTCGGCGATGCTGAAGCGGCTCGAGTCGCTCGGGCTGGTGGTGCGCAGGCCCTACCACGGCGTGACGCTCACCGGCGCGGGCCGGCGCGTGGCGCTCGAGGTCATCCGCCACCACCGGCTGCTCGAGCTGTACCTGGCGGAGGCGCTCGGGATGCCGTGGGACCGCGTGCACGCGGAGGCCGAGGTGCTCGAGCACGCCATCTCGCCCGAGCTCTCGGAGCGCATCTCGCAGGCGCTCGGAAACCCCACCCACGATCCGCACGGCGATCCGATCCCGACTCCCGAGGGGCGGATCGAGCATTCGAAGACCCGCCCGCTGGCGGAGCTGAAGCCCGGGCAGACCGGCGTCTTCGTGCGTGTCTCGGATCAGGACCCCGCCATGCTCCGGTACCTGTCGGAGCGGGGCATCCTCCCGGGCGACCGCTTCGAAGTGCTCGCCACGGAGCCCTTCGAGGGCCCCATCTCAGTGCGCTTCGCCGAGCGCGTGCACTCGCTCGGTGGCGCGCTGGCCCGCGCCATGAGGACGGAGGAGGCCGGCTGATGGACGCCTCTGCCGGCGCAGTCGAGCCCGGGTCGGCCACGGCCGCGGCGCGCACCGGAGCCTCGGTCGCGCTCGAGCCGAGCCCGCTCCAGATCCTGCGCTCGCGAGGGCGGATGCGCTCGACGTTCGCGTTGCTCGGCCCAGCGTTCGTCGCGGCGGTCGCCTACGTGGATCCGGGCAACTTCGCCACCAACATCGCAGGCGGAGCCAAGTACGGCTACCTGCTGCTGTGGGTGATCCTGGCGGCGAACCTGATGGCGATGCTGATCCAGTACCTGTCGGCGAAGGTCGGGGTCGTCACCGGGAGCAACCTGCCGGAGCTCTGCCGCGAGCACTTCCCGCGGCCGGTGTCGCTCGGGCTCTGGGTGCAGGCTGAGCTGATCGCGATGGCCACGGACCTGGCCGAGTTCGTCGGCGCGGCGATCGCACTCAATCTGCTGTTCGGTGTCCCGCTCTTCACCGCGGGGCTCATCACCGGCGCGGTCGCGTTCGCCATCCTCGGCCTTCAGACGCGCGGCTACCGGCGCTTCGAGACGACGATCGCCGGCCTCCTGGGCGTGATCCTGCTCGGCTTCGTCTACGAGGTGCTGCACGCGGGCGCCGACGCCGGCGGGGTCGCGGGCGGGTTCGTGCCCGGCTTCCAGGGCAGCGAGAGCGTGCTGATCGCCACCGGCATCCTGGGGGCGACCGTCATGCCCCATGTGATCTACCTGCATTCGGCGCTCACACAGCGGCGAGTGCCGCCCCGCGACGAGGCCGAGCGGCGTCAGATCCTTCGCTTCGAGCGCCTGGACGTCTTGATCGCCATGGGCATCGCCGGCCTCGTGAACATCTCGATGCTGGTCGTCGCGGCGTCGCTCTTCCACGGGAAGCTCGACGTCGACACGATCGAGGGGGCCCACCGCGGCCTGGACACGATGCTCGGCGGCGGCGCCGCCGTGGCGTTCGGGATCGCGCTGCTGGCCTCGGGCCTCTCGAGCTCGAGCGTCGGGACCTACGCCGGGCAGGTGGTGATGCAGGGGTTCATCCGCCGCTCGATCCCGCTGATGCTGCGCCGCCTCGTGACCATGGTCCCTGCGCTCGTCGTGCTCGCCGTGGGGCTCGACCCGACGAAGTCGCTGGTGGCGAGCCAGGTGGTGCTGTCCTTCGGCATCCCGTTCGCGCTCGTGCCGCTGGTGCTGCTCACACGCCGCCGCGAGATCATGGGAGCGCTCGTGAACGCCCGCGCGACAACGGCGCTGGCCGGGGCGGTGGCGGGGCTGATCATCGCGCTGAACCTGTTCCTGCTCGGAGACACCTTCCTGGGCTAGCAGCCGCAGCCGTCGGCGCAGCAGCCCTCGCCGCGCCAGGACCCGCGGCCCTCCTTCAGGGCGACCCCGGCGATCACCAGCGCGGCGGCCGGGTCGGCCCACCACAGGCCCGCGATCGCATTCGCCAGGAGGCCGACGAGAAGGGCCGCCGAGAGATACGCGCAGAGGAGGTTCTGGCGCCCCTCGCCGCGCGTCGCCGCCGAGCCGAGGCGCTCGCCCACCCGCGCCTTCGCCGCGGCGAGTGGAGGCATCGTCGCGAGGGTGACCGCGCCCAGCACGATCCCGACGACGCTCGGGTCGGGATGGGTGCCCGCGGCGAGGGTGTGCAGCGCCTCGACCGCCACCACGACGCCGATGGCGATGAAGCTCAGCGCGATCAGCCGCTGCGCCCTGCGCTCCGCTGCCTCTGACGACGCCCTTCCGCGTCCGAAGCGCCAGACCACGACGGCCGCCGCGGCCGTTTCGACAACGGAGTCCGCGCCGAACCCGACGAGGGCGATGGAACCGGCGGCCGCCCCGGCGGCGCCGGCGATGGCCGCCTCCCCGACGTGCCAGCCCAGGCTGACCCAGGCGAGCAGGCGCGCCCGCGCCACCAGCCCCGCGCGTGGCACGGCCGGCGAGGCAAGCGGCAGTTCGAGGGCCTCTTGGGACATCGGCGTGGAGTCAAGGATAGGGTGCGGCCGTGGCGCTCGCCGACGATTTCCAGCGGATCGTCGAGCCGCTGCCTCCCGACTGGACGGCGCTCGAGCTCGACCTGCGCATCGCCGACGAGGAGCGCTACATCGAGGCCGCCACGCTGCTGACGCAGATCAACGCGATGCCGTACTCGGAGCACGACTGGCACTGGCGCCTGAGGGTCGCGAACGAGTTCGGCCACGCCGCCGCGGCCGAGACCGTGCGGGGCACGCTCGCGCTTCTGGACGGTGAGGGGATGCGCGGGGAGCTCGTGTTGCGGGAGGTGCGCTCCGGCCGCGTGGAGGTCACGCAGATGTGGGGGCGCCCGGAGTCGGTGCGCCAGGAGTTTCGCCGCCGCCGGGCGCAGTGAGAGGGTGGCCCGGGTCGCGCTCGTGTGTCCCGACCTGCTGTTCGGGTCGAAGGTGCGGGAGGCGCTGAGCCGGGCCGGGCACAAGTCGGTGGAGGCCGGCGAGCCGGCGGAAGTCCTGGTGCTCGACCTGACCGACGACGTCGAGCGGCGCCTGCGGACCGCCCGCGAGACGGGCCTGCCCACGCTCGCCTTCTACTCGCATGTGGACCAGCGGACACGGGCCCGGGCCGAGGAGGAGGGGGTCGACCGCATCGTGCCCCGGTCGCGCATGGCACGCGAGGCCGCAGCGCTGGTCGAGTCGCTGCTGCGGGATCGCTCCTAGCGCGCCGGGCCAAACGCGAACGCGCGATCCAGGTCGGGCCGGCGCCGGAGGATCCCGAAGCGGACGTCGAAGTCCGCCCAGCCCTCGAGCGCACGGCGGCGAAGCACGAGCGGCGGCCGCAAGGCGGGAGCCACGGCGCGGAGCTGCGCGCGCACCAGGCCCTGGTCCGAGTTGCCGGCCCGGGCGATCTGACGCACGGCGGGCTCGGGGTCACGCAGGACGGACTCGACACCGTCGCGCACGGCCCGCACGACCCCGTCCACCAGCCGGCGCCGATGCTCCAGCGTGTGGCGGGTCGTGAACAGCACGACCTCCGGATAGCGCGGCGCGCCGTAGTCGTCGACCCGGAACTCCCGTATGCGGGCGCCGCGGCGACGGAGGACGACGCCCTCCGCGTTCCAGAAGGCCGGCACGGCGTCCACCTTGCCCTCGATCAGGCTGGGGACCGCCGAGAAGCCGATCGTCACGAGCCGCGCGCGGCGGAAGTTCCCGCCGTCGCCATCCATCACCGCCCGCAGCACCGCCGGGTCCGACGGCAGCCCGGACACGCCCACGCGCCGGCCTTCCAAGTCGCGCGGGCGCCGGACGTCCGCTCTGGCGATGATCGCCGCCAGTGGGCGCTGGACGAGAGCGCCGACGCCGACGAAGTCCTTGCCGCGCTCCCGCGCCAGCCCGAGGTCGTGGATGTCCAGCACCGCCAGGTCGGCGCGGCCGGACGCCAGGAGCTTCAGGGAGTCGGGTGCCGAGCCGGGTGGGCGAATCCGGATGCGCACTCCGTGGCGGCGGTCGTATCCCCGCCGGACTGCCGCGTAGATCGGGGCGTGGACGGCGTTGGGCGTGAAATCGAGCGCGACGGTCGCCGGGAGCGGCTTCGCGTCCCCGCCTCCGCCGCACGCGGCCGCCCAGAGCGCCGCCGCCGCCAGCCCCGCCACGAGCAGTCTCCTCACGGCCGGAACGCTAAGCGCTGATCGACCGCGGACGCGGATACACTGCCCGCCGCACAGGTCCCGGTAAGCCGGGTGGGAAACCAAAGGGAGGTCGCACGTGCAGGATCGCGGACCCGCCGCATATGCAGCCGAGTTCCTCGGGACGCTGCTGCTCGTCTTCTTCATCACGATCGTGGTGTCGCTGTTCGCCACCCAGCCGACGCCGCAGAATCCCGCGCCCTTCATCGACTGGAGCGTGATCGGGCTCGTCCACGTCTTCATCCTGTTCCTGCTCGTGCAGACGCTGGCGGTCGTCTCGGGGGCGCACTTCAATCCGGCGGTGACCGTGGCGATGACGGCGCTTCGCCAGATCAAGCCCGGCGACGCCGGTATCTACATCCTCGGCCAGCTCTCGGGCGCGATCGGCGGTGCGCTCCTGACCAAGCTGCTCCTGAACAACTTCGGCAACGCCGATGCCGTCAACTTCGGTGCGGTCACGATCAGCCAGGCGACGCTCGACGGCAAGGTCCTGCTCGGGATGCTCGCCGAGTTCATCGGCACCTTCATCCTGGTGTTCACGATCGTCGGGGTGGCGCTGGACCCGCGCGTGGACCGCGCGCTCGCCCCGCTGGCGATCGGAGTAGCGCTCGGCATGGCGGTGATGGTGACGGGCACGCTCAGCGGGGGAAGCCTCAATCCCGCGCGCGCCTTCGGGCCGGCGCTCGTCGCGAACCACTTCGGCGGCGTCGGGGACTTCCTGCTCGCATACGTGCTGGCCCCGGTCCTCGGCGCGCTCGCCGCGGCGTTCGCTTACTTCTACGTCCTGATGGAGCCGGGCAAGAAGGGCGTCGGCGGAATGGAGCCCGTCGGCTGAAGCGCCGGGCGTAGACTCAGGCGCCGACATGCGGCGCGTCACCTTCTCCCGCAACTACACGCTGTCGCTGTCGCGGACCTGCCGCTGTTACTGCAAGTACTGCGCGTTCGCCACCCATAGGCCGCATCTCTACGCGCCCGACGAGGTCGAGCGGATGCTCGACGAAGCTTCGCGCAGGGGGGCCAAGGAGCTGCTGGTGCTGACCGGTGAGCGGCCGGAGACCAATCCGGAGGTGCGCGCACGCCTGGAGGAGCTCGGCCACGACGACTTCACGTCCTACGTGGCGTGGACATGTGAGCGCGCGCTGGAGCGCGGCCTGCTGCCGCATACGAACCTCGGCGTGATCGTGCCGGAGGACCTCGCGCGACTGCGGGAGGTGACCGCCTCCCAGGGGCTCATGCTTGAGTCCGTGAACCCCGACCTGGTGGTGCACCAGGGCTCGCCGAGCAAGCACCCCGAGCGCCGCCTCGAGACGATCCGCGCGGCCGGCGAGCTGAAGATCCCGTTCACGAGCGGCATCCTGGTCGGCATCGGCGAGACGGCGGAGGAGCGGGTCGCCGCGCTCGAGGCGCTCGCCGAGCTGCAGCGCGAGTACGGCCACCTGCAGGAGGTGATCCTCCAGAACTTCGTCGCGCACCCGCGCTACCACGGCGCCGAGCCGGCGCAGATAGCCGACCAGGCCCAGCGCGGGGAGCGCCCGGCGGGAGAGCCGCTCGACCCGCCGGACTGGTCATCCCCGATAAGCCTCGACGACATGCGACTGCTCGTGAGGGAGTCGCGGCGGCTGATGCCGGACGTGGGCGTGCAGATCCCGCCCAACCTCTCGGACTGGTGGCTGCCGCTAGTCGAGGAGGGAGCGACGGACCTGGGTGGCCTGTCCGCCAACGGCGACCACATCTCCCCTGAGCATCCGTTCCCCTCGCCGCACCGGATGCGCAAGCTCCTGAAGCCGGGGGGCTATGCGCTGACCGAGCGGCTGTGCGTGTACCCGCAGTACATGCACGCGGACTGGCTCGAGCAAGGAGTTCTCGACGTCATCAAGCGGAGCTACTGGAGCTTCATCCCACGCCGGGGCTCCGGTCGCCGGGACGACCGGCCGATCCGGCGCGACCTCGTCGCCGGCGCGGTCGTGCGCGCCCGCCAGGGCGAGCTGCTCTCGGCGGACGAGCTCACGGCCCTGTTCGCCGAGACACGGCCCGAGGCTGTCGAGGACATGCGCCAAGCGGCCGACGAGCTGCGCCGCGAGCTGGCCGGTGAGACGGTCACGTTCGTCGTCAACCGCAATATCAACGTCTCGAACGTCTGCATCGTCGGCTGCGCCTTTTGCGGCTTCGGCCAGGGGAAGCGCTCCCCCGACGCCTACGAGCACGGGCGCGAGGAGTTCATTCGCCGCGTGCACGAGGCGGTGGACTACGGCGCCTCCGAGATCTGCATGCAGTCGGGCATCCATCCCGACTGGGGCCTCGAGGACTACGAGGGCTGGCTGCGGCTGGCCAGGGAGACCGCGCCGCACGTCCACCTGCACGCCTACTCGCCGATGGAGGTCGCGCACATGTGCGACGTGTCCGGCCTGCCGCCCCGGCGGGTGTTCGAGCGCTTGCGCGAGGCCGGCCTCGGCTCGACCCCCGGCACGGCCGCCGAGGTGCTGCACGACGGAGTACGGGAGCGGATCTCCCCCAACAAGCTGCCGGTCGGCCGCTGGATCGAGATCATCGAGGCGTGCCATGCCGCCGGCGTCCGCTCGACCGTGACCGTGATGTTCGGACATGTCGAGGAGCCCTGGGAGCTGGCGGAGCACATGCGCGTCGTGCGACAGCTGCAGGAGCGGACCGGCGGCTTCACGGAGTTCGTACCGCTCTCCTTCATTCCGTTCCACACGCTGCTCGGCAGGACGCACGGGATCGAGGAGATCTCGCGCGAGGAGAACCTGAAGCACACCGCCGTGTTCAGGCTGGCGCTCGGCAAGAGCGTGCGCAACCTCCAGGCGAGCTGGGTGAAGATGGGCATCGACGCCGCCACCGAGGCGCTCGACTGGGGCGTGAACGACCTGGGCGGCACGCTGATGGAGGAGAACATCAGCCGCCTGGCCGGCTCCTATCACGGCGTCAAGCTCGACCCGGCGGACCTGATCAACGCCGCCCATCGCGCCGGCCGGCCGGCCGCCGAGCGGGACACCCTCTACGGGATCCGCCGACGGCACGAGCTGACGCTGGCGGCCTAGGGCGGCTGCAGCCGCCGTTCCAGGGCGCGCCGGGCGAGCGCGAAGCCGTCGCGGTCTCCCAGGAGCTGAAAGCGGGTGTTGGCGCCGAGCGCGTAGGAGTGGACCTCGAACGCGAGCCTCTCCGGGTCCTCGACGCCGGCCCGGCGTGCCTCCAGCGCGAGTCCCTCGAGCCAGGCGCCGGTGGCATCGGCTACGGCATCGCGCACGGGACCGGGCCGGCCGTCGAACTCCGCCGCGGCCGCGGCCATGAAGCAGCCGCCTGGAAACGCGGGCCGCTCCAGGTAGTCGAAGTAGCGCTCGCAGAGGGCGCGCAGCCTCGGAGCCCCCGGCTCCTCATCGAGCGCCGGCGTCACGATCTCCCGCGTGAACACCCGGCGGGCCTCCCGGACGGCCGCCAGCTGCAGCTCCTCCTTCGAGCCGAAGTGCCCGAACAAGCCGCTCTTGCTCAGGCCGAGCTCCCCGGCCAGGCGACCGATCGTCAGGCCCTCGAGGCCGTCCGTGGAGGCGAGCTCGACGGCACGGGTCAGGATCGAGTCGCGGGTATCCGTCGCGGGTGGCGTCATCGACCTGGGCAGTCTACCGCACGAACGTTCGTGCGCTATCATGCCGCCCGGCAAAAGAGGGCGGGGCAGGGGCCCGGCCGTGAACCAGGAGGACCGATGGCCGACTACACCGTGAAGCGGATCGACGACATGGAGGCGGTGTTCCGGGGCGCCTTCAAGCGGGCTCGCGCCGAGCTCGGAGTCAGCTCATTCGGGATGCAGGTGATCGACATGCCGGCAGGGGTGACCCGGTATCCGGAGCACGACCACTCCGGGGACGGTCAGGAAGAGGTCTACCTGGCGCTGCGCGGCGGAGGTGAGATCGAGATCGAGGGCGAGCGCCACGCGCTCGACCGCGACACCATGGTGCGGGTCGCCTCCGGGACGAAGCGCAAGGTGACCCCCGGAGACGACGGCATCCGCCTGCTGATCATCGGCGGCGTGCCGGGCGCCTCCTACGAGGCGCCGGACGTGAGCGAGCTCGGCGCGCCGGACCCGATGGCCGCCTAGCTCAGACTCCGACCCAGCGCACGCGGGCGCCACGGAGGCTGAGGCTGGATTGCCGTGGCTCTGCCTCCTCCGCCAGGGCCGACGACTCTTCGTCGCCGCTGGTCAGGGCGGCCAGCCGGCGAAGCAGCTCGGCGCGCTCGAGGTCCAGCTCCTGAAGCCGAGACACGAGCTCGTCGCGGATGGCCGACAGCTCGGCGGCGGTCGTTAGACGGCCGCCGCCGCTGGCGCGGGTCGTCGCCGGGTCGGGGGGCCGGCGTCCGCGGCTGACGAGCTCCGCCTCTAGCTCTGCGATCTGCCTTCGCAGCTCGCGCCGCGCGGCAGCCTCGCTCAGGGGCGCCGCCTTGGGCTCGGGGCCGGCGACGAATGTTCCGCGCCCGTGCTCGGAGCGAACCAGGCCCTCGTGCTCGAGCCGGCCGTAGACCGCGCGCGCGGTGTTCACGTTCACGCCCGCCTCGGCAGCCAGCTCGCGCACGCTCGGCAGCCTGTCCCCCGGGCGGAGCCTGCCCCCGCCGACCAAATGGCGCAGGGTCCGCGCGAGCTGGGCCCCCACGGGCAGGTCGGCCTTGCGGTCGACCTGCAGCTGGAGGCTCTCCGCTGGCTCGACCATGGCACACATCCTACACAGCAGTGATGCTGTTATAAAGCAGTTGCACTGGGTAGACAGACTGTGCTATCACACTGCACTGCGGAAGAGCGGGAGGCAAGGGAGCACGGATGGATCGGATTCTCAGATCGGCACTCGTCCTCGTATCGGCGCTAGTGCTGGCCGCGGTCAGCGCGTCGAGCGCACTGGCGGACTGGCCGGTCTACGGCCACGACCTCTCGAACACGCGCGACGGCGGCACCGGCGGCCCGCCCGCGACCGAGGTCTCGGGGCTCAGCGAGAAGTGGAGCTTCGAATCGCAGGACGGCGACTTCACCGGAACGCCGGTGGTCGGCGGAGGCACCCTGGTCGCCGCGTCGGCGGGCGGGACCGTTTTCGCCCTCGACCCGAAGTCCGGCGCCCTGAAGTGGTCACGCGACCTGATTCCGGACGCCGACGAGGACTCCGACAGGTACTCCGTCAACGGCAGCGCTGCGATTGCCGACGGGCGCGTGTACGTGCCCGTCGCCAAGGTCGGGGATCCGCGGCTGGTCGCCCTCTCCCTCACGAACGGGTCGCAGCTCTGGAGCACCCCGCTCGACAACCAGGCCGACTCCGACGTGTTCGGCAGCCCGGTCGCGTGGCGCGGCAACCTCTATATGGGCACGTCCGCGCTCTTCGGCGAGCTGAAGGACCCGAACGTCCACGTGCGCGGGAGCATGGTGGCGGTCAACGGGAAGAGCGGGGCCCCGCGCTGGAAGACCTTCACCGTCCCCTCCGGCCAGGACGGCGGCTCGATCTGGAGCACGCCGGCGATCGACACGGCCACGGGCAGGCTCTACGCCGGGACAGGCAACGCCTACCACGAGCCGGCGGCACCGACCACGGACTCGATCGTCGCGTTCGATGCCCGCTCGGGCCGCCTGCTGGACCACTTCCAGGCGACCCCGGACGACGTCTGGAACGGCACGACGAACGTGGCGACCGGGCCCGATGCCGATTTCGGCGCATCGCCCAACCTGATGACCGCGCCCGACGGGCGCCCGCTCGTCGGCGAGGGCCAGAAGTCCGGTACCTACTGGGCACTCGATCGCAAGGGGCTGGACGAGGTTTGGCACACCAACATCGGCCCGTCATCGACGGTCGGGGGCATCCTCGGCTCGACGGCTTACGACGGCCATGCCATCTACGGCCCGAACACCCCCGCAGGGGAAATCTGGTCGCTGGACCTCGACGGTGAGCTGCGCTGGGCCTCCGGCGACGGCGACCCGCTCCACTTCGCCCCGCTGTCGACTGCCAATGGGGTGGTCTACTCGAGTGACATGAACGGGTTCCTCAACGCGCGCGACGCGAGCAGTGGCGTGCCGCTGGCCAAGCTACCGCTCGGCGGCGCTGCCTTCGGCGGGGTCTCGGTGACCGGGGGGATGGTCTACGCGGTCACCGGGACGCAGAACACGATCGTCGCGGGGACCGAGAGCGACTCGGGTCTGATCAAAGGCTTCGGGACCGGGTAGGCGCCGCAATGGTCCGAGCAACAGCCGACCGAGTCTTCCTACCGACAAAGAACCTGCTGGAGCAGGTCGGCGACATGATGATCCTGACGGGCAAGACGCTCGTCTCGGCGCTGCGCCCACCGTTCCCCTACGGGACCGAGTTCGTGCAGC